>NZ_JBPFDN010000006.1:0-305116 GCF_059414985.1 Arthrobacter sp. SAFR-044
GACTCAACCCACTCGGCAGTCTCTTCCGGATCACGATCAGGCAGCTGGTTAGTCAACCCGCTGAGGATATGGGAGGTATCTTCTCCTGCAGCCATGGCAGCCTCTTTTCATCTTTGAATGCGTAGGCGATGTTTTCGGATGGTGAGAAAACACTTTTGCCATTCGAGATTAGAGAGGCGCGGACGTACGATGCAATTATGACTGGCCAAGCGAGGAGAACACCGTGAGTACCCCTGATCAGATCCGAAAAGTCGCCGTCGTCACAGGAGCCGGTTCCGGCATCGGGAGGGAGGTGGCCCGGCAGATGCTGGCGGACGGCTACCGGGTGGCACTGGCCGGCCGCAGGGAGGAGCAGCTGAAGGAGACCGCCAAAGGTCATCCGGACGCGCTCGTGGTCCCCTGCGACGTCACCCGGCCCGACGACGTCGAGCGGCTTTTCGAGGCAGCCCGCCAACAGTGGGGGCGGGTGGATGTGCTGTTCAACAACGCCGGCGTCTTTGGTCCGGCGGCCGGTGTTGACGAAATCAGCCTGGCGGACTGGAACGCGACGCTGGCGGTGAACCTCACCGGATCCATGCTGTGTGCTGCCGCAGCCGTCCGGACCATGAAGGCGCAGGAGCCACAGGGCGGGCGGATCATCAACAACGGCTCCATCTCCGCGCACTCACCGCGGCCACGGACCGTGGCGTACACGGTCACCAAGCACGCGATGACCGGGCTGACCAAGAGCATTGAACTGGACGGGCGCGGCTACGGCATCACGTGCGGACAGATCGACATCGGCAACACGGCCACGGAGATCATGGACACCATCGGCGTCGGTTCCGGGGCGTTGCAGGCGGACGGCAGCCGCAAGGTGGAACCGATGTTCCCCGTGGCGGACGCGGCGCGCGCAGTGCTGCTGATGGCCAACATGCCGGCCTCGGCAAGCGTGGGTTCCGTGGTCGTCACGGCGGCCGGAATGCCCTTCATCGGCCGCGGGTAGATCGGCGGCCCGCCCGGGCGCTAGAACGGCAGCAGTGCCGACAGGTCCGCGCGCAGGCCGGACGCTGCTACCTTGCCCGCGCCCACGGCGTCCGCCCAGTCCAACTGGCCCGTGACCATCGCAAGCCAGGTGGCGGCGTCGCACTCAATGACGTTGGGCGGGGTGCCGCGCGTATGCCGCGGGCCCTCCACGCACTGGGTGACGCCAAACGGCGGCACCCGCACTTCAACCGAATTACCCGGCGCCCGCGCCGTCAGCTCCTCCAGGGAGTACCGTACGGCAGTTGCCAAGACGGTCCGCGGCAGGGGAGCGTCCGACGGCGGCCGGGCGGCTTCCAGCCACGCGTTCAGCGCTGCTTTGCCTTCCTGGACGTCAATACGACGACGGGCTACGGCCATGCTTTCAGTCTTCCTTCTGCATCGGTTGGGGAGGGTCAGTCCAGGAGCGCGGAAACCGCAGGCCCCAGCCGGATCTTGCCCACCGGATGGCCGCCACCCAGCACGGGTTCCACCACTTTCTCCAGGGCGCTGGCAACGCCAGGGATCTCGACGGCGCCTGCTGCGGCAAGCAGGGTCAGGGCCACCAGCGATGTTGCCCGGATGTTCCCGTCCAGGACCTTGACGGCGACGGAAACCCCTTGGGGCGTGGCCATGGCCAGGACGCCCTCGGCCCCGATCTTGGCGATAATCTCCAGCTCGTCCATCACCAGGGTGTTGGCCTCGCCGCGGCCCTGCACGGCCCACGGGTAATCGAGCATCGAAGTGGCGATGGTGGCCGCCCTGGCGCTGTAGCTCTGGTCACCGGGTGCTTTGGCCAGCTGGGAGTAGGCCCGGGCCAGGCCCTTGAGCGAAACAGCTGCCACGGGGGCACCGCAGCCATCGATTCCCAGATGGGCGATCTTCTCACCGGTGTATTCCTCAATGACGCTGCGCACCCGCTGCTGCAGCGGGTGGTTGGGCTCCAGGTAACTGTGCGTGTCCCACCCGTTCTCCGTGCAGGCCCAAAGGAACGCGGCGTGCTTTCCGGAACAGTTGTAGGCCAGCCGCGACTTCCCCTTTTCGGAGCGCACCAGCCAGTTCCGGGCCGTTTCGTCCTGCGGCCAGGCTTCGGGGCACTGCAGCTGGTCTTCACGGACGCCGGCCGCTTTGAGCATGCCCGCCACCACGTCCATATGGTCCAGGGAGCCGGTGTGGCTTCCGCACGCAATGGCCACCTGGGCGCCGCGCAGCGGAACCCCGGACTGCATGGACGCCAGCGCCTGGAACGGCTTCAGGGTGGACCGGGCATAGATGGGCGTATTGATGTCGCCAAGCTCAGTGACTACCGAACCGTCGGCGGACAGAAGGACGGCAGAACCGATGTGCCGCGACTCCACAAAGCCGCTGCGTTCGATCACGGCCAGTTCGACGGCGGAGTCCACGGTAAAGGTTGCGTGCGGATTGTGCGGCATGATGCCAGTCTATGGGCCCGTTCCGCAGATTCCCGGGCAGGGCGGCGGCAGGCGGCTGGGCATCTACTGCACGGTGACCATCACCGACTGCCACCCAGAGGCGCCGTCAGGCACGGGATCCGCGCGCTTGTCCGTCTGGACCTGGCCGGTCCCGTCCGTGGCCCGGACCTTGATGTAGTGCGGACCGGGCGTGGCGTCCCACTCATAGGACCACTGGCGCCAGGTGATGGTGGAGGCTTCTGCGGAAAGGGTGGCTTCCCCCCAGTCGCCGTTGTCGACCTGGATTTCCACCTTGGTGATGCCGCGGGTCTGGGCCCAGGCGGTACCACCCACGGCGACTTTGCCGGCCGGCACTTTGGCGAAGGACTTGGGCACGTCCACGCGTGCCATGGTCTTGATGGGACCACGCTCTGACCAGCCGCGCCCGGTCCAATAGGCCTTGTTGTCCGCGAAACGGGTGACCTCCAGGTCCACCACCCATTTGGTGGCGGAGACAAAGCCGTAAAGGCCTGGAACCACCATCCGCACCGGA
Organism: Arthrobacter sp. SAFR-044; assembly: GCF_059414985.1. Taxonomy (NCBI): domain Bacteria; kingdom Bacillati; phylum Actinomycetota; class Actinomycetes; order Micrococcales; family Micrococcaceae; genus Arthrobacter; species Arthrobacter sp. SAFR-044. The sequence continues at coordinate 2,968 of NZ_JBPFDN010000006.1, forward strand.
TAGCCGTGCTCCAGCGGCAGCGGTTCGCCGTTCATGCCGATGGCCAGCATGGCATCCCTGTAATCCTGCAGGACCTCCAGGGGAGTGGAGGCGCTGAAGCCGTCGATGGACTTGGACAGCACCATATCGGCACCGTCCTTGGGCCTGGCCCGGGCTAAGACCTCGCGGATGGGAAGGCCCAGCCATTTGGCGTTGCCTGCCAGGTTGCCGCCCACGGGGTTGGAAACGCAGGTGAGGGTCACGTGGGATTCGATCAGTTGCGCGTCCAGCAGGTCCTGGAAAGTCAGCGTGACCTCCTGCTCCACGAGGCCGTGGACGCGCAGCTGCCAGTCATCAATGTTGATTTCGGGAACGCTCAGGGCCGTATCGATGCGGTAGAAGTCGTTGTTGGGTGTCAGCCACGGGGTGACGCCCGGTACCGGGGACTGGACCCCGGCCGGTACGGGGGACGCCGCCCTTGCCGGCGACGGCAGCGAGAGCGCTTCACGCGCCCTGGTGACGTTGCTTCGGGCGGCGCCCAGGAGCCGCCCGCCGGTGGCGGCGATGCCGGCGGCCACGGCGGTAACCCCGGCAGCAGCAAAGAAGCGCCGGCGGTTGGTGCCTGCACCCTGCTGCCGGGCGTCGTCGTCGTCCGCTTGGTCCGCCGGTGCTTCCGGCCAGGCCTTCAGCCCCCACAGCGGCACCATGAGCCGGCGAAGGACCACCAGTCCGGCAACCGTCCCCAGCACGGACGGGATGGCGTCCGCGTCGCTGACGCCGGAGCGGGTCACCACGCAGGCCACGATCACGGCCCCCATGAACAGGACCCCCAAAACCCCCAGCGCCCACTTCCGGTAGGCCAGCACGCCGAGAATGCAGGCAAGCACTGCAATGGTCAGGCCCATGCCCACGAACAAGGCGGCCTTGTCGTTGGTGCCGAAGGTGGCGATCGCGAAGTCCTTCAGCCCGGGCGGCGTGAAGTCGATGAAGGTGGACCCCAGGGCAAACAGCGGGGTTGCCCTGGCGGTAAAGAATGCGCCAATCAGCTCCGCAACGGCAAGAACGACGGCGGCTGCCACCACGCCTGCCAGTGCGGCCATGGGGGCGGGGCCCGTCATCCGGTTTCGAAGCTTTGTCATGGTGGTGGTTCGGAGCGGGCGGCAGCGCGGATTGACCGGGCGGACGGGGAAGGACACAGCTTAGGAGCAAAAAGGGTGCACAAAGTACCCTTGGACACTGTGAAGGTACTCGTCATTGGCCCCGGAGGCCGCGAACACGCCATTGTCCGCTCCCTGCTTGCCGACCCCAACGTGTCCGAAGTCCACGCGGCGCCCGGCAATGCCGGCATCAGCAAGCTGGTCCCCACGTACGACATCAACGGCAACGATCCGGAGGCGGTTGCGGAGCTGGCCACCCGGCTCGCCGTGGACCTGGTGGTGGTAGGCCCCGAGGCTCCGCTGGCCGCAGGTGTCTCCGACGCCGTCCGCGAAGCCGGTATCCCCGTCTTCGGACCCAGCAAGGCCGCCGCCCAGCTGGAGGCTTCAAAGGCCTTCGCCAAGGAAGTCATGGCCGAAGCCGGTGTTCCCACCGCGATGGCCATGGTGGCCACCAACGCCGAGGAAGCGGCGTCCGCACTGGACACCTTCGGCGCGCCGTACGTGGTGAAGGATGACGGCCTCGCTGCCGGCAAGGGCGTAGTGGTCACCAGGAACCGGGAGGAAGCCCTGGCCCATGCGCAGTCCTGCTTCACCGCGGGCGGTTCGGTTGTGATCGAAGAGTTCCTGGACGGTCCCGAGGTTTCCCTCTTTGTCCTCTGCGACGGCCAGAACACCGTGGCGCTCTCGCCCGCCCAGGACTTCAAGCGCATCTTCGACAACGATGAGGGGCCCAACACCGGCGGCATGGGTGCCTACACCCCGCTGGAGTGGGCGCCGGAGGGCCTGGTGCAGGAGGTCCTCGAAAGGGTAGCCCAGCCCACCGTCAACGAGATGGCCCGCCGCGGAACGCCCTTTGTCGGCGTCCTGTTCGTCGGCCTGGCCCTCACGTCACGCGGGACCCGGGTCATCGAATTCAACGTCCGCTTCGGCGACCCCGAAACGCAAGCGGTCCTTGCCCGGCTCAAGACCCCCCTCGGCGCTCTGCTGATGGCAGCGGCCAAGGGCGAACTGGACAAGGCAGAAGAGCTGCGGTGGGCCAAGGAAGCCGCGGTCGCCGTCGTCATCGCCGCCGAAAACTACCCGGACAAGCCCCGCACCGGCGACCGGATCCGCGGGCTCAAAAAGGTGGAAGCCCTTGACGGCGTGCACGTCATCCACGCCGGAACCGCCCTGGATGCGGACGGCAAAGTAATTTCCGCCGGCGGCCGCGTCCTGGCCGTCGTCGCCCTGGGCAGCGACCTGGTGGAGGCCCGCGAAAAGGCGTACGACGGCGTGGAGCTGGTCCAGTTGGAAGGCTCGCAGTTCCGCACCGACATCGCCCGCAAGGCCGCCCGCGGCGAAATCAAGGTTCCGTACGGCGCCACGGGCTCGATGCCCATCGTGAAAGCAAAGGCCTGACATGACTGAAACCCCGGAGAACCGCGGCTACGCCACCGATACCCTGGACCTGCCCGGCTGGAAGCACATCTATTCCGGCAAGGTCCGCGACCTCTACGAACCCGCGGATGAGTCCATCCTGCAGCGGCTTGGCCAGGACTGCGTGCTGGTGGTGGCCAGCGACCGCATCAGCGCCTACGACCACGTGCTGTCCAGCGAAATCCCGGACAAGGGGCGCATCCTCACCCAACTGAGCCTCTGGTGGTTTGACCAGTTGGGCGTCGAACACCACGTGCTCGGCTCCACCCTGGAGGACGGGGTCCCGGCTGAGGTTGAGGGCCGGGCCATGATCTGTAAAAAGCTGGACATGTTTCCGGTGGAGTGCATTGCCCGCGGCTACCTCACCGGGTCGGGCCTGCAGGAATACAAAGCCTCCGGCACGGTCTGCAATATCCGGTTGCCGGAAGGGCTGGTGGACGGATCGCGCCTGGAGCATGCCATCTTCACGCCGTCGGCCAAGGCCCTGATCGGCGAGCACGACGAGAACATCACCTACGACGCCGTCGTGGCCCTGGTGGGGGACGACATCGCTGCCCGCCTGAGCGAGCTGACCCTCAAGATCTATACGACGGCGGAAAAGATCGCCCGGGAGCGCGGCATCATCCTGGCGGACACCAAGGTGGAGTTCGGGTACGACGCCGTCTCCGGGTCCATCACGCTGGGCGACGAGGTGCTGACCCCCGATTCCTCGCGGTTCTGGGACGCAGCCACCTACAAGCCGGGCCAGGCCCAGCCGTCCTACGACAAGCAGTACGTGCGCGACTGGCTGACCTCCGCCGAGTCCGGCTGGGACAAGTCATCCGACACCCCGCCGCCCGCGCTTCCGGCGGACGTGGTGGAGCGTACCCGCAGCCGGTACGTCGAGGCGTACGAGAAGATCACCGGAAAGACTTTTTCTTAAGATCTGGCAAGAGCCAGGCAAGCCCGCCGTTCCCGGTCTTGCCTGGCTCTGCTTAACTCGCTTTCTGGTTTGTGGGCCCGTGGTCAGCTGGCTTTGGAAGCAGCGGCCGCGCGCTTCTGCGCAAGTTTGATTTCGAGGATGGCATCCAACGCCTGTTGCACCCGGTCCTGGGCACCGGCAGTCGCGAAGGCCTTCTGTGCCTCCTCCAGATGCACGAGCGCTTCGTCCGGTTCCCCCGAGGCTTTGAGCGACTTGCCCAAGAGAAGGGAAACTTCTCCCGCAGTGTGCTTGGCAAGCTCTGCTCGCTCAGCATGGATTTCACGAAGTTTTTCGACGGCGGCCACGATATCTCCGGTCAGGTAGAGCCACCGGGCGCGGATAAAGGCGACCTCCAACTGATCCGACTTATTTCCGCCAACGATCGACAACGCCAGCTCGGCTCGCTCAATCGCCGATAGTGTCTCTGGCTCAACGATTCCCGAGGAAAGTCGGACCGCGGCAGACGCCTTGTTGAACCGCGCCCACAGTCCTATGTCGTTAGCGGGCGAAAGCAGACGGGCCGCCCGCTCGTGATGCCGCACGCCCTCGGCGTAGTCATGCCGCATGAAAGCCACGTTTCCCACCACCCAGGCAACCTCGCCCGCGAGTTGGGTCATCGAGAGCTCGTCGACGTGGTCGATCATGGCCTGGCAATACGTCCAGGCCTCGTCCAACCGGCCGCTTTCGGCCAGGGCACCGATCAGAGCATGGTGGGCGTTAATGATTAGTGTGGACCCCTTAGGGAGCTGCCTGGAAAGGTCAACAGCCTGGATTCCCTGATCGACAGCCAGGCTTAGCTGACCCTGGCCCTGATAGATACCGGCCAGCATCTGATGTGCCCGAACGGCTAATCCGGCCGATTCTCTGGCCATGGGGTGCTCCAGCAAGTGCTCCATGATTTTCTGGGCTTCGCGCCAGTTTCCCTGTTTGATCAGGCACTCGGCCTGCATATAGGTCATGTTCCACCATGCACTGGTGTTCCGGCCTTCCAGGGCAATCTTGGCAGCTGTGGCAGCGTGGCTTGCGGCCAATGGATAGTCACGCAAGTCCCAGGCCTGGCGCGCATACAGGCCAGCCAGCACGTATTCTGCATCGCTGACGGAAATAGGCTGGCTCCATGCTTCAAGAGCTTTCGGTGCCAATTCCAACCGGCGGGCCAATTCTTCAATGACCTCGGCTGTCGGCTCCCTGCGGCCGGTCTCAAGCAGGGAGATATAGCTGGGTGAATACAGGTCTTTGCCCAGTTCGGCCTGCGTCAGTCCACGCTCAAGGCGCTCCGCGCGGAGCTTTTCTCCGAACCCGTTGCCCACGCGTTTCCTCCTTCTGGACACTTGGGCCATCGAATGCTTGACAGCCCCTGTGGAAAATATTTTACAATGTGTGTCAACAAGGACAGTGCTGGCTTTGTAACGAATCCGACTCGTATAGAGGAACTTATATGTTCAAGAAAATCGCAACCGCGGCCGCCTTGGCTGGGGCCCTGGCTTTTTCTGCGGCGGCTCCGGCCGTACTGGCTTCAGGTTCCGTCGCCGACAATTCGGGCGTGTCGGTAGCTGTTGGCAACTGGCCTGACCCCGCCTCCGCAAAGGTGAAGAAGGACAAGAAAGCCGATACTACCCTCACTACCTACGTGGGCAACTGGCCTGATCCCGGATAAACAGCTTCCTCGCAACAGGAGGCGAAGACGGCCCTGGAGCAACAGCTCCGGGGCCGTTACTTTTAAGTGGGAGCCCTGGTGGTGCGCCGTTGCTGTAACCAGATCGAGACGCAAAAAGAGGGCCGCCGCAAGGAGACCCTCTTTTCGTTATGGTCGGGATGACAGGATTTGAACCTGCGACCTCTTCGTCCCGAACGAAGCGCGCTACCAAGCTGCGCTACATCCCGATCCGCTGCAAAAGCAACTTTACAAGGATAGCCGATCCAGCGTCCCGATGCGAAATCCTGGACGGCAACCGGTCTCCCGGACCTCAGACCAGCGAATCCTTCCACGCCCCGTGCAGGTCAGCGAACCGGCCGCCGCCGCCAATCAGTTCTTCGGGCGTGCCGTCCTCCACGATCCGTCCGTCGTGGACCACCAGGACCCGGTCTGCCGTCTCCACTGTGGAGAGTCTGTGGGCGATGATCAGCGCCGTCCTCCGCGCCGCTTCCGTCCCGGCCAGCAGCCTGGCCAGCCCCGCCTGCACCAGGCGTTCGGACGGGATGTCCAGCGAGGAAGTGGCTTCGTCCAGGATCAGCACCGCCGGGCGGGCCAGGAAAGCCCTGGCAAAGCTGATCAGCTGGCGCTGCCCGGAGGAGACCCTGCCGCCTCGTTTGTTGACGTCGGTGTCGTACCCCTCGGGAAGTTCCAGGATGAACTCGTGCGCGCCCACAGCCTTGGCAGCTTCTTCGATTTCAGCACGTGACGCCTCGGGCCGGCCCAGGGCGATGTTGTCCGCCACAGAGCCGCTGAACAGGAAGGCTTCCTGCGTGACCATGACGATGTTCCGGCGGAGATCGGAAGTGGCAAGGTCCCGGAGATCGACACCATCCAGGGTGAGCGTGCCGGAGGTGACGTCATAGAACCGGGCGATGAGCTTGGCAAGGGTCGATTTCCCGGCTCCCGTTTGGCCCACCAGCGCCACGGTCTGGCCGGCCGGGATGTGCAGGTCCAGGGTGGGCACCACCTCGGGGCCATCGCCGTAGCGGAACTCGACGTCGTTAAAGTCGATACGCCCGGTGGCGCTCGGCAGGGCAACCGGGTTCCTTGGCGGCCGGACCGTGGGCACCTCTTCGAGGAGTCCGGAGACCTTCTCCAGGGCTGCCTGGGCACTCTGGAACGAGTTGTAGAACATGGCCATCTGGTCCACCGGCTGGAAGAACCGCTTGGTGGACAGAATGAGGGCCAGGAGGACGCCTACTGCGAGGTCGCCGCCCAGCACGCGGAACCCGCCGAAGAGCAGGACGATGGCCACGCAGACGTTGCCGATCAGCACCAGGCCCGGCTGGAAGATGCCATTGAGGTTGATGGAGCGGACGGTAACCAACCGGTAGTCCTCCGCCAGCTTTCCGTAGCGCCCCGAGTTCTCCTTCTCCTTGCGGAAGGCCTTCACCGCGCGGATGCCGGTCATGGTTTCCACGAAATGCACAATCAGCCGGGCAGAGACCACGCGTGATTCGCGGAAGGCGATCTGCGAGTGCTTCTGGTACCAGCGGGCCAGGAAGAACATGGGCACCCCCGCGGTCAGCACCAGCAGCCCGCTCCGCCAGTCCAGGGCGAAGATGGTGGCGGCGGTGAAGGCCATGAACAGCATGCCGGAGGCCAGGGAACTGACGCCCGAGTCGAGGAGCTCACGCAGCGCCTCCAGGTCAGAGGTCTGCCGCGCGATAATCCGGCCGGACGTGTACTTCTCGTGGAACTCCAGGCTGAGCCGCTGGGTATGCCGAAAAACGCGGACGCGGAGATCCAGCAGCATGGCCTGGCTGAGCCGCGCCGTAGAGGTGACGTAGAGAGCGGTGAGTCCCGCCGTCGCAATGGCTGCCAGCAGGTAGGCGACGCCGGTGAACACCAGCGGTAGGTTGTCGCCGGCCTGGAGGGCGGGGAGGGCATGGTCGATGCCGAACGCGATCAGGGCGGGGCCCGCCACGCGCGCAGCCTGGGAGAGCACCACCATGGCAATTGTCAGCCAGAACCGTCCCCGCACCGGACGGATCAGCGACGCCAGCAAGGCGAGCGAGCGCCGTCGTACCGCCCGGCTCTCCGCCTTGCTCAGGTGGGCGTTGTCTTCGTTGGCTGTGCCGAACGCTGCGGTGCTCATCGGGTCACTTCCTCGGACTGGTCCTCAAGCGCCGACAGTTCGGAGTCCAGGTCCCGCGGCTCCCGGTCCAGGCTGGCGATTACATAGCGGTAGTGCTGGTTGCGGGCCAGCAGTTCGGTGTGCGTTCCGACGGCGGCAATGCGCCCGTGTTCCAGCAGCGCGACCCGGTCAGCGAGGGCCACGGTGGACGGCCGGTGGGCCACGATGAGGGTGGTGGTGTCCTTCAGCACCTCCCGCAGCCGGGCCTCGACCAGTTCCTCCGTGTGGACGTCCAGTGCGGAGAGGGGATCGTCCAGGACCAGGACGCGCGGGCGGGCGGCGATGGCACGCGCCAAGGCAATGCGTTGCCGCTGGCCGCCGGACAGGCTCAGGCCTTCCTCGCCGATCAACGTGTCCACGCCCTGGGGCAGCGAGTAGGCGAAGTGCGCCTGGGCTACGTCCAGGGCCTCGTCCAACGCCTCCTCGGAGCGGACCGGGGCGCCGAGCAGGACGTTGTCCCGCACGGAGTTTGAGAAGAGCGTGGTGTCCTCGAAGGCCACTCCCACGATCCTGCGCAGTTCCTCCACGTCGAAGTCCCTGATGTCGACGCCATCGATGCTGATGCCACCGCTGGTGACGTCGTACAGGCGCGGCACCAGTTGGATCAACGCACTTTTGCCGCTGCCGGTGATGCCTACCAGGGCCATGGTTTCCCCGGGCCGGACAGCCAGGTTGATGTCGTTGAGGATTGGCTTGTCCGGAGCGTCCTCGAAGGCGAAGGTTGCCTTCTCGAAGTGGAGCGCACCGGTCAGTTCATTTGGCCGCCGGGGTTCGGCAGGGCTGGTGATGGTGTTCCGGGTGTCCATCACTTCGTAGTGGCGGTCGACGGCGGTCTTGGCAGTGAGTGCCATGGCCAGCAGCATTCCGGAGAATTCCACGGGGGAGGCGATCACTGCCGCGGTGGCGAAGAACGCCACCAGGGCGCCGATGCTCAGTTCGCCGCTGGCGCACAGCATGACACCCACCACCAGTCCGGCGCCCAGCGCGAGCTCGGGAAGCAGGGTGACCACCATGGTGAACGCAGCCTGGTGGCGCGCCTTCTCGATCTCCGTCTGGCGCAGTTCCTCCGCCTGCTCGTTGAAATTCTCAAGGGCTTCCCGGCTGCGGCCGAACGCCTTGAGCACGCGGATGCCGTGGACGGATTCCTCCACGGTGGTGGCAAGGTCGCCGGCCTGGTCCTGGCTGCGCCGTGCAACCTTGCTGAACCGGGTGCGGAACCGGAAGCTGTTGATGGTGATGGGAACGGCCGCGGCAAGGAAGATCAAGGCCAACTGCCAGCTCATCATGAACATGGCCACGATGCCGATGACCACGGTAAGGGTGGTGACCACCAGCATGATGGCACCGAAGGCCATCCACCGCCGCAGGAAGTTCAGGTCCGTCATGGCCCGGGACAGCAGCTGCCCGGAGCCCCAGCGGTCATGGAATGAGACTGTGAGTTCCTGGAGGTGGTCATAGAGCGAAACCCGCATCCGGGTTTCCACGGTGGTGGCAGGGTTGATGACGAACTGTCGCCGAAGCGCCACCAGTCCCGCCTCGGCGACGCCCAGGACCAGGATGATTCCCGCGGAGGCCCAGACCGCCTCCGCCGTGGCCCCCGGCTGCAGGGCCGTGTTGACCAGGACCCGCAGCACCTGGGGGATGGTCAGTGCCACCATGCTGGCCAGGAGCGCAGAAAGAAGGCCCAGTAAGAGCCTGGGGATGATGGGCCGGACGTGCGGATAAAGGCGGCTGATGGAACGGAAAAAGGGAGTCTGCTTGGCCATGCCCGCTTCTCAAGCTCTAAAACGAATGTAGTTTCCTCTAGCAACAACCCTATGCCATGGAGTGAGGCGACTCACAGAGCTGTGGGCGTCTGCCGGGTGCTTGCCCAGTTATTCAAGTTTGTAATGCGATGGTCAGTTGCGGGAGGTCAGCGTCAGCAGCACGGCTTCCGGCTTGCAGGCGATCCTCACCGGGGCGAAGCGGGAGGTGCCGATGCCGCCGGAGACGTTGACCGGCGTCGTACTTCCATTGCTTGACCAGTCGTTCAGGCCCTTGGCGCGCCAGGTGGGAATATCGCAGTTCGCGATAATCGCACCGTACCCCGGGATGCACAGCTGTCCGCCGTGCGTATGGCCGGCGAGCAGGAGGTCCGCGCCGTTGTCGGTGAAGTGGTCCAGCACCCGCTGATACGGCGCATGGATGACGGCGATCCGGAGGTGGTCGTTTGAGTCCTGGTTGACCGTTCCCCGGGGCCAGCCGGCGTACCGTTCCCGGTTCAGGTGCGGATCATCCACACCGGAGAAGTCGAAGCGCATGCCGTTGAGCACCACTGACTGGTGGCGGTTGGTGAGGTCCACCCAGCCGCTCATGCCGAAACCCGAACGCAGCCGGGGCCAATCCAGGGCAACCGGCTTGGGCTTCACCTTGGACGGTCCCAACAAGTAGGACGCGGGATTCTTGGGGCTGGGCGCGAAGTAGTCATTGGAACCCGGGACGAAGACGCCGGGCAACCGCAGCAGCGGCTTCAAGGCATCCAGCAGCGGGTCCACCGCTTTGACGTGGCTGAGGTTATCTCCGGTGTTCACTACCAGGTCCGGCCGGAGGTCCGCCAGTGACCCAAGCCAGTCAGCCTTTTTCTTTTGCCCGGGCACGAAGTGGATGTCGCTGAGGTGCAGAATCCGGAAAGGGTCCCTGCCCGGCGGGAGGATAGCCAGGGTTTCCTCGCGGAGGACGAACTGGTTCTTCTCCCACAGGCCGTACCCGAAGGCGGCCATTCCGGCCGCGGCCCCGGCACCGGCAGTGACGGCAAAGCCGCGCCCGATCGAACGGGCGCGGCTTGCCAGGCTATCGATACTCATGCGCGCTTAGCCCTTTCCATTGCCATTGCCGTTTCCGTTGTTGCTGGGGGCAGGCGCCGGCGCCTGGGTGGCGGGAGCCTGCGTTGCCTGCGGGGCGGGGGCCGGGGCCTGGGTTGCCTGCGGTGTGGTGGTCCTTCCAGGCGAGGTAGTGGTGGTGCCGCTGATCATGTTGCTCGGTGGCGCGGGGAAGGGGTTGGTCCCGTACGCCGGTGCGATCTTGGCCATGTAGGTGGAGAACATGGGTCCTGCAATCATGTAGCCGTCAATGCCCTGGTAGAACTTCCCGTTGACGGTGATGTTCTGGCCGGCGCGGGTCTGGCCGCCCAAGGGGTCACCGAACCAGGCAGCGGTGGCCAGGCCCGTGGTGTGGCCGACAACCCAGGTGGAACCGTTGTTGTTGGACGTACCGGTCTTGGCCCCAATGGGGAAGCTGGTACGGGTGGAGATCCGGGGCTGGATCAGCGACCCCGAACCCCGGTTAAGCACTTCCTGAAGCGCGTAGTTCACGCCGCGGGCAACCTCGGGCTTGATCGCATCGCGGCAGCTGCTGGACTGGGCCGGGAGCTGTTTGCCCGTGGCGTCGACCACCGCGGTAATGGCGATGGGTTCGCAGTACTTGCCGTCGTTGGCGAAGGTGGCAAATGCACTGGCCATGGTCAGCGGCGACGTCTGGGTGGAACCCAGCAGGTTGCCCAGCGTCATCATGTCCACCTTGGGGTGCGCCTCGCTGCCGTCCGCGGAGGGCAGTCCGCTGTGCAGGCCTACCGCGTCGACGATCTTTTGGATGCCGCAGAAGTCCAGCTGGGCTGCCGAAGCAAACGTCACGGTGTTGATGGAGTTGTAGAGGCCCTCGAGGACCGTCAGCGGCTTGTACCACTGGGGCTCCGCGTTTTGGAGGTCGTCCGCCGCGCCCAGGGACTTCTGCGCTGTGTTGTACGCGCCGTTGACCTTGCCGCAGGTGTTCTTCCACGGGTAGTTGAGCGGGTAGACGCGCTGGGCTGCATTGACCACCGTGTTCATGGTCTTGCCTTCGTTGAGCCACTCGGCGAAGGTGAACGGCTTCATGGTGGACCCCGGCTGGAAGCCGCCGATGCCGTTGAGGTCGTTGCCGTCCTTGTCCAGCTTGTCCACGTTGAAGTTCAACTGGGAATCAAAGCCCTGGCCGGGCAGGAACGTGGTGTTCTGGGCCATCGAGATGATCTTGCCGGATCCCGGCTGCACGGACACCATTGAGGAGCCCCACTTATCGGGGTTGGCCCCCGCGGCTGCGTTGACCTGTTCCTGGGCCGTGGCCTGGGCTTTGGGGTCCAGGGTGGTGGTGATGGTCAGGCCGCCGCCGTAGATCAGGCGCTGGCGTTCCTTGACGTCCGCGCCGTAGGCCGTGTTGTTCTCCAGCAGGTGCAGGATGTAGTCACAGAAGTACGGGGCGGAGGCGGCATAGGCGCAGCCCTGCTTGGGCTGGGTCACCTTGGGCTCCACCGGCGTGGCCACGGCGGCCTCATACTCTGCGGCCGTGATCTTGTTCTGGTCCTTCATCAGGCCCAGCACCAGGTCACGGCGCTGCTTGGACTTCTCCGGGTTGGTGATGGGGTCGAAGGCGGAGGGGCTGTTCACCAGGCCGGCCAGGAGCGCCGCCTGCGGCAGGGTCAGGTCCTTGGCGCTGGTGCTGAAGAAGTAATGGGATGCGGCCTCAATGCCGTACGCGTCACGGTTGAAGAACACGATGTTCAGGTAGCCCTCAAGGATCTGGTCCTTGGTGAACTCCTTCTCCAGCGCGATGGAGAGCTTCATCTCGCGAAGCTTGTCGCCCACACCCTTGTTGACGCCATTGAGCTTGATCTGGTCCTCTTCGCCGGCAGCGGCGAGGTTGGCATTGAGGACGTTGTTGACGTACTGCTGCGTAATGGTGGACGCGCCCTGCTTGTTGCCTCGGGCGGTGGCCACCAGCGCGCGCAGGATGCCGGTGGTGTCCACGCCGCCGTGCTCGTAGAACCTGCTGTCCTCCACCGCGATGATGGCGTTCTTCATGTTCGGCGAAATCTGGTCCAGCGGAACCTTGGTGCGGTTCTCCGTGTACACACTGGCGATCTCGCTGCCGTCCGCAGCCAGAATCCTGGTGGTCTGGCTGGGCGGATCAACCTTCAGCTCCGCCGGAAGGGAATCGAAGAAATCGATCGAACCGCTTGCCGCACTGCCGGAAACGGCCGCGGCAGGGACCAGCAGGCCCGCCACGAGGACACCGCAAATCGCGCTCACACCAAGGAAAAGAAGGATCTTACCCAGTGTGGTGGCAGTGTCGAATAAGGGGTTCTTGCGAGTCGCCATGTTTTCCACTTTACCGGCAAGGGCTACGCTTTCTCTCATGACCAAATGGGAGTACGCGACGATTCCGCTCATCATCCACGCCACAAAGCAGATCCTGGACCAGTGGGGAGACGACGGCTGGGAGCTTGTCCAGGTAGTCCCCGGACCTGACGGCAACGGCCTTGTCGCCTACCTCAAGAGGGAGAAGCAGTAGCATGAGCACCCCCGCAGAAGCCCAGTCCAGCGCCGCAACGGCGCCAGTATCCGCCGTCGAACAGCGCCTCGCGGAACTCGGCCTCACCCTCCCTGAGGTCGCCGCCCCGGTGGCCGCCTACGTTCCAGCCGTCATCTCCGGCAGCCACGTCTATACCTCGGGCCAGCTGCCGTTTATTAACGGCAAACTCGAAGCTACGGGCAAGGTATCCGCCGGCACGGAAGGGTTCGCCGACGAACCGACCGTTTCCCCCGAGGATGCCCAGCGCTACGCGGCCGTCTGCGCTGTCAACGCCCTGGCCGCCGTCAAGAGTGTTATCGGGGACCTGGACCGCATCACCCGCATCGTCAAAGTTGTGGGATTCGTCGCTTCGGACCCGTCCTTCACGGGCCAGCCCGCCGTCGTCAACGGCGCCTCGGAACTGCTGGGCCGGGTCCTCGGTGACGCCGGGCAGCACGCACGTTCCGCCGTCGGCGTTGCCGTTCTTCCGCTCGACTCTCCCGTAGAGGTCGAACTGATCGCCGAATTCAGCTAAGACCGGACACTTCCCTTGCCTCACCTCGCACGACGCCTGTTTGCACTGCCCCAGGATCTTGAAGGGGCAGCACAAAGCTGGCTCGAACACGGCGAACGGACCCCCAGGGCCGCGCGCTATGCATCATCCGTGGTCCTCCTGCGTGATTCCCCCACCGGCCTGGAGACGTGGCTGGGTTACCGGCCCGGCTCCTCGCCGCTGGGGGTCCTCGCCTTTCCCGGCGGGTCGCTTGACCCGGCCGACGACGAGCCCATGGGCTGGCTGGGTCCGTCGCCGCAGCATTGGGCTGAGCAAATGGGAATCGACGACGTCGGGCTGGCGCGGCGCCACGTCGTGGGCGCCGTCCGGGAACTCTTCGAAGAAACAGGCATCCTGCTGGCTGGTGCGGACATGTCCAGCACCGTGGAAGCCACCTCCACCTCTGAATGGATGCGTGCACGCGTGGCCGTTGCGGAACAGGAGAAGACCCTTGCCCAGGTCCTGGGCAAGCGCGGGCTCTCCCTGCGCACCGACCTGCTCAAGTCCCTGGTCAACTGGCGCAGCCCCGACTTTGCGCACCGCCGGTTCGACACGCGTTACTTTGCGGCCACCCAGCCGCTTGGCCAGGAACCGTCGCTGCTTGAGGGCAAAGGCGTCTGGGGCAGGTGGGTCAACGCCGCGCAGGTGGTCCAGGAGCGGGACACCAGCAAGCTCGGTGACGAGGCAGGCCAGGAGAACACGGTGGGCCGTCCCCTGGGCGAGCTGCTGGTCCCGGGCTCCGAGATCATGCTAGAGAAGATGGCTACCGCCAACGGCTGCATTGCCTACCTGAGCTACAAGCGGAAGCCGCACGTGTACCAGCCAACCCTGGTCGAAGAAGACGGCAGGCTGATGCTTGAAGTCGAGGCCGCCAAGACCGTGGCGGGCGACCACCAGCGCGAACGCTGATGCTTCGCCGGGCCGAAGTATAAACTCGTCACCAAAGCCACACCGGGAGCAAGGGGGCGCCTTTGCGCGCAACGGTCAAGGACGTAGCGCGCCTCGCGGGGGTTTCGCCAAAGACGGTTTCCAACGTCATGAACGGAATTGTCCCGGTCAGCGGCCCCACCAGGTTCAAGGTGGAACAGGCCATGGCGGAGCTGGATTACGTTCCCAACCTCTCAGCCCGGGGATTGCGCAACGGCAGGTCGGGCGTCATCGCCCTGGCATTGCCGGACCTGGCCACGCCGTACTCCGCCGAAATCGCCCACAGCGTGGTGGAAGTAGCCCATGAACAAGGCTGGAGCGTGCAGATCGAGGAGACGGGGTCCGATCCCACCCGCGAGTACGAATTGATGTCCCGCGCGCGGTCCAATCTGATCGACGGGCTCATCCTTAACCCGGTGGTGCTGGACGAGAGCGCCGTCAAAGTGGGCGTCTCCCTCCCTCCTGTGGTCCTGCTTGGGGAAGTGTCCCAAAAATTGGCCGACCGGGTGTGGGTGGACAGTGTCGCCGCCGCCCGGGACATGACACTGGCCCTCGGCAGGACGGGCAGGCGGCGTATCGCGGTCCTGGGAGCCGCCGAGGGCAGGGGATCGGCCGCCGCCGTCCTTCGCACCCGTGGGTACCAGGCCGCACTCGATGTACTCGGCATTCCTTGGGATGACTCGTTGATCATCCCCTGCGAAAAGTGGAGCCCCGATACTGCAGCCCGCGCACTTTCCGCTTATCTTGAGGCGCACCCGGTGCCTGAAGCGCTTTTTTGTTTCACCGATTCCATGGCCATCGGGGCCCTGAGTGTGCTGTGGAAGCGCGGCGTTCGCGTCCCCGACGACGTTGCCGTTGCCGGGTTCGACGACATCGCGGACGCGAAATACGCTGTGCCCGCACTGACAACCGTTTCCTTCGACAAGCGCCGCGTGGCCAGTGAGGCGCTGCGCCTCCTCACCGAACGCATGCAGGACCGCGGGGGCCCCCAGCGGGTGGTGGCCGTCGATTACGAGGTCGTGGAGCGGGAAAGCACGTCCGCCTAGGCACTGTCCGGGGGGCCAGCCTCCTGCCGTGAACCGAGACCGGAGGCCCACTTTTGGGAACGCTAACAATTTTTCGTTGCGGTAGCCATTACATCGATGTAATGTGAGGCGTGCGTCACACCGGGCCTGCGGGACTGCGATGAGGGACTACCGGCAGCAACGGTTGTGGCAACGGAATGACTTTCAGCGGACCCATCCAAAGGAGTGACGGGTGAAGCAGTTTGATTTTTTCGAAGGCAGGCAGCTGTCGAGGCGCGGGCTATTGTCGGGAGCCGCGGCGTTGGGAAGCGTGTTCGCCGCAGCAACCTTGTCCGGGTGCGGCGGAAATGCCTCGGCCGGGGCACCCCGGGATATCCAGTTCTGGCATCTCCTGTCCGGCGGTGACGGCATCAAGATGCAGAACATGATCAGCAGGGTGAACGATGCCAACCCCGGTTTCAAGGTGCATCCGACCGTGCTGGCCTGGGGGCCGCCCTACTACACCAAACTGGCCATGGCATCGGCCGGTGGCCGTCCCCCGCAGCTGGCCATCATGCATGCCAGCCGGGTGCCGGGCTATGCGCCGGGCGGCCTGATCGATCCATGGGACCTGGACCTGCTGTCAGAATTCGGTGTCACAGACCAGAGCTTCGCGCCAAGGATCTGGGACAAGAGCCAGAACAACGGCAAAGTCTTTTCCATCGCCCTGGATTCGCACCCCTTTGTCATGTTCTACAACCGGGACGTGGCGGGGAAGGCAGGACTGCTTGGCAGCAACGGGCAGTTGCAGGAGGCAAAGTCGCCGCAGGAATTCATCAGCATCGCGCGGGAAATGCAGAAGGTGACGCAGGCGCATGGTTTGTCCTTCGGATACCTTGGCAGCGGCTCCCAGATGTGGCGTCTCTTCTACACCCTTTACCGGCAGCACGGGGCAACCATGGAGCTGACTCCCGGCAAGCCGATGGTTGCCGACAACGAGGCCGCGGTTGAGTCCCTGGAGTTCATGACATCGCTCTTCGATGACACCATCGCGGCGCAGAGCGGCGATATCAGCACCGGAATCGCAGAGTTCGCCCGCGGCGGATCGGGCATGCTCTTCAGCGGGGTTTGGGAGCTCCCCACCTTCAAGAAGGCAAACCTGCCCGTTGACGCCGCCACCATTCCCACGCTGTACGGGACGCCGGCCGCCTACGCTGACTCGCATTCCTTCGTGCTTCCCCGGCAGCTGAATGTCGACGAAGCCAAGCGCCGCGACGTCTACAAATTCGTGAGTGACATCCTCAAAGGTTCGCTGTCCTGGGCCGAGGCAGGACACATCCCCGCCTATCAGCCGGTGGTGCAGTCCCAGGCCTACCGGGAACTTACGCCCCAGATCCATTACGCCAACGCTGCGGACATCATCGCCTACGACCCTGAGGCCTGGTTCAGCGGATCCGGCTCCGACTGGCAAACCTACTTTGCGGAGACCGTGCAAAACGTGCTCCTCGGCCGCGACAAGGCAACTGACGGCTGGGATGCCTTCGTGCGGCGCACCAACACCCTGCTTTCCCGTCCCAACCCGGTTTGAACCGCCAAGCGACACAGGAGTCCAAATGAGTTCCGTAGCAACATCACACGACAGCGAGGGGCAGGCGGGTTCGCTGCCCGGGTTGTCCCGCCAAAGAATGTCCAACCAGGCGGGGGCCGGGTCCGCCCGGTCCCGTTCCCAGGGAAGCCGGGACAACGTCAGCGGCTGGGCTTTTGCGGCCCCGTTCCTGGCCTTCTTCCTGATCTTCCTCGTCTGGCCCCTCCTTTACGGGCTGTACATGAGCCTGACCGGCAAGTCACTTACCGGCGCCAACGACAGCCTTATTGGGCTGGCAAACTACTCCGAGGCCCTCGCGGACTCCGACATGTGGCGTTCACTGGGCAACACCCTCTACTTCACCGTCATCAGCACTGTCCCGCTGGTGGTAATGGCCCTGGTCATGGCCGCCTTGGTCAACGTGGGACTGCCCGCGCAATGGCTGTGGCGGCTTTCCTACTTTGCCCCGTACCTACTGGCCTCCACAGTTGTCTCCCTGTTCTTCACGTGGATGTACAACCCCCAGCTGGGCCTGATCAACGACTCCCTGGCCAGGATCGGGCTGCCGAAAGTGGCATGGCTGAACGATCCCGGGGTGGCGATGTGGGCAATCGTCATCGCAACACTGTGGTGGACGGTGGGTTTCAACTTCCTCCTCTACCTGGCGGCGATGCAGAACATCCCCGCGCAGCACTATGAGGCGGCGTCGCTGGACGGCGCCGGCGCGTGGCGGCAGTTCTTCTCGATCACCCTGCCGCAACTGGCCCCCACCACCGTGATGATCGTGCTCCTCCAGATCCTGGCGTCGCTGAAGATCTTCGACCAGGTCTACCAAATGACAGCCGGCGGCCCCGGTGGCGCCACCCGGCCCGTGGTGCAGTACATCTTCGAGACCGGCTTCACCGGATACCGGCTTGGCTACTCCGCAGCCATTTCCTACATCTTCTTCGGACTGATCGTGGCTGTTTCGGTCATCCAGTTCCTCATCACCCGCCGCAGGAGTGCATAGCTATGGCAACTGAGACCCTCGCCCGCCCTGTTTCCTCCACTGCCACGACCACTGCCGGGGGAAGGAACGGCCGCAGGATGAGCCCGGGCCGGATGGCGGTCCTGGTGGTCGCCGCCCTCTTGGCCGTCCTCTGGATGGTGCCCTTTGCCTGGGCAACCGTCACCGCTTTCAAGAGCGAGACGGATGCCGCCGCTCCCAAGATCAGCTGGATCCCGCCGTCGGGCTTTACCGCTGATGCGTTCGTCAAGGTGTTCCAGGACGGCAACATTCCGCTGTGGACCTGGAACTCCCTGTACACCTCGGCGGCCATCACCGTGATCACGCTGGTCATTTCCGCACTGGTGGCCTACGCGCTGTCCCGCATCGACTTCCGGGGCAAGAAGGTCCTAATGACGGTGATCATCGCGTCCATCATCGTTCCGCCGCCGGTCCTGATCATTCCGCTGTTCTACCAAATGGTGGCACTGCACCTGATCGATACCTCGTGGGCCATCATCCTGCCGCAGGTCATCCACCCGGCCATGGTGTTCGTGCTCAAGAAGTTCTTCGACCAGATCCCCCGTGAACTCGAAGAGGCCGCGGTCATGGACGGTGCCAGCCGGATGCGGATCTTCCTCCAGGTGGTCCTGCCCCTGTCCCGCCCCATCCTTGCCGCCGTGGCGATCTTCGTGTTCATTGGCGCCTGGAACAACTTCCTGTGGCCCTTTATCGCCACCAACGACGGCTCCGTCCTGACCCTCCCCGTGGGACTGCAGACCATCAAGAGCGCCTACGGCATCCAGTACGCGCAGAACATGGCGTCAGCATTGCTCGCGGCCCTGCCCCTGATCGTGCTGTTCCTGTTCTTCCAGCGCCAGATCATCAAGGGCGTTGCGACGACGGGACTCGCCGGCACCTGACGCCCACCCCTACTTTCCATCACCTGCCTGACGTACAAACCAAGGAGATCGCTTTTATGTCCCGCGCCAGAATCACCCTCGACCGCGACTTCACCATCGGCGAAGTGCCCCGACGCCTTTTTGGCTCCTTCGTGGAACACATGGGCCGCTGCGTCTACACCGGCATCTATGAACCGGGCCACCCGGAGGCGGATGAAAACGGCTTCCGCCAGGACGTCCTTAAGCTCGTCAAGGAGCTGGGCGCCACCGTGGTCCGCTACCCCGGCGGCAACTTTGTCTCCGGCTACGACTGGGAAGACGGCATAGGCCCCCGCGAAGACCGGCCCCGCCGGCTGGACGGTGCCTGGCACACCCTGGAAACCAACGCCTTTGGCCTCCACGAATTCGTTGACTGGTCCCGCCAGGCCGGTACCGAAATCATGGAAGCCATCAACCTGGGCACCAGGGGAGTGGATGCCGCCCGTGCCATCGTGGAGTACGCCAACCATCCCGGCGGCACCCGCCTTTCGGACCTGCGCGCCAAGAACGGCCACAAGGACCCCTTCAACATCAAGTTGTGGTGCCTTGGCAATGAAATGGACGGCCCCTGGCAAATCGGCCACAAGACCGCGGAAGAGTACGGCCGGTTGGCCCAGGAGGCGGCCAAGGCCATGCGGTTCGTCGACCCGGACATCGAGCTGGTGGCCTGCGGAAGCTCCAACTCGAGGATGCCCACCTTCGGGGCCTGGGAACAGACCGTCCTGACCCACGCCTACGACGAAGTGGACTATGTTTCACTGCACGCCTACTACCAGGAGCATGACGGCGACGTCGGCAGCTTCCTGGCCAGCGCCGTGGACACCGACTACTTCATCGAATCGGTCATCGCCACCGCCGACGCCGTCCGGGCCAAGGGCAAGCACAAGAAGCACGTCAACCTGTCCTTCGACGAATGGAACGTCTGGTACCAGCGGGGCCTGGACACGGAGGACCAGCCGCACAACGTTTCCAAGGCCGGCTGGCGGGAGCACCCCCGGGTTATCGAGGACAAGTACAACGTGACAGACGCCGTCGTGGTTGGTACATTGCTCAACTCGCTGCTCCGGCACGGCGACCGGGTCAAGATCGCCAACCAGGCCCAGCTGGTCAACGTCATCGCCCCGATCTTCAGCGAGGAGAACGGCCCGGCCTGGCGGCAAACCATTTTCCACCCCTTCTCCCGGATGGCAGAACTGGCGAAGGGCCAGATCCTGCGGTTGTCCGTCGACTCGGACAAGTACGCCAACGCCCGGTTTGGCGACACGGACCTGGTGGATGTCAGCGCCACCTGGAACGAGGAGACGGGCCGGGTGGCCCTGTTCCTTGCCAACCGCGGGCTCGAGGAGGCGGCGGACGTGGAGGTCAGCCTGCGGGGCTTCGACGCGCAGCGGGTTGTCAGGGCGGAAGTACTGGAAATCCCTGACGGCGGCGACCGCTTCACCATCAACAACCAGCAGAATCCGGACCGCGTGGGCCTGAAGCCACTGGAGGGCGCGAAGGCGAACGGCTCCGAACTGCGGCTCAGCCTTCCTGCGTTGTCGTGGGCTGTCGTCGAACTGGACGTGGTGAAGAGCTGACCTCAAGTCCAGGCAAACAAAAAAGGCCGCCCCTCGGGGCGGCCTTTTTTATTTGGTCCTAGCGGGAGCGCTGGCGCAGGCGCTGCATGTCCAGGATGACCACGGCGCGGGCTTCGAGCCGGAGCCAGCCACGCTGGACAAACTCGGCCAAGGCTTTGTTGACGGTTTCGCGGGAGGCGCCCACCAGCTGTGCCAGTTCTTCCTGCGTGAGCTCGTGCGCCACCAGGACGCCGTCCGTGGCGGGGCGTCCGAAGCGGTCCGCAAGGTCCAGCAGGGCCTTGGCAACGCGGCCCGGGACGTCGGAGAAGACGAGGTCCGAAAGGGAGTCGTTGGTGCGGCGCAGGCGGCGGGCCAGGGCCTGCAGCAGCTGGGCTGAAACCTCGGGGCGGGTGCGCAGCAGGGCGTTCAGGCTCTCGTTCTTGAGCCCGGCCAGCCGGGTTTCGGACACCGCGGTGGCGGTGGCCGTGCGGGGGCTGGGGTCGAACAGGGCCATCTCACCGAAGAGCTCACCCGGGCCGAGGATGGCCAGGAGCGACTCGCGGCCGTCCGGGGACGTGCGGCCCAGCTTCACCTTGCCGGAGACGATGAAGTACAGCTGGTCACCCTGGTCACCTTCGCGGAACACTGATGCGCCACGGGACAGGTCCACCTCGGTGAGCTCGTCCGTCAGCAGCCGGAATGCGTCGTCGTCGAGCGTGGCGAAAAGGGGTGCTCGGCGCAGTACCTCGATGTCCATGAAATCTCCTGAGTAAAAGTATCGGCTGTGGGCGCTTTTGCCATTGTTTCAGAATTTTCAAGGTTCTGTGACGAACTTGGCACGGGAAACACCTGCAGGCCGCCCGCGGCCGGTCCGCGGGAGGCCCCTGCACCCCACAGAAGATTGTCAGCGCCCGCCACTAGAATGGGGGTTCAACTGTAAATAAGGAGCCTTTGTGGTCGGCCTGACTGTCCTGGACATTGTCCTGATCCTGGCGCTGCTGTCGTACCTGGTCTACGGCCTCCGCAACGGGTTCCTGGTCACGGTCGGTGGCCTTGCAGGCTTTGCTGCCGGCGCCATCGCGGCTTTCTTCGCCGTCCCCCTCGTCAGCACCTTCGTTGAGGACTCCGGGTGGAGGCTCACCGCCATCATCGCTGCCGCCGTCGTCCTGATGGCACTGGGCCATGGCCTGGGAACCACGGTGGGGCGCCAACTCCGCGGCGTGGTGCGGATCCGGCCGCTGCGTGCGGTGGACCGGCTGGTAGGCGGGGCGCTGAACCTGGTGGTCTCCGCCCTGGTGATGTCCATGCTGGCATTCAGCGTCAGCTCCCTCGGCGTGCCCGTGGTGTCCCAGCAGCTGGCCGAATCCAAGGTAATCCGCTTCATCGACGGGCTCACTCCTACGCCGGTCAAGGCCACCATGGCGGAGCTGCGGTCCACGGTGATCGGCAACGGCATCCCCACCCTGCTCGAAGGGCTGGACCAGGGCCAGGCAGTCCAGGTGCCCAACACCAGCACTAACACCCCCGCGCTCAACAGGGCTGCCCAGTCCGTCCTGCGGATCGCCGGGACGGCCTATGAGTGCGGCCAGAACCAGACCGGCAGCGGCTTCGTCGTCTCGGAAGACCGCGTGGTAACCAACGCGCACGTGGTTGCGGGCGTGTCGCAGCCCGTCGTGGAAATGCCCGACGGCGGCGCGATGCCCGGACGGGTGGTCTACTTCGACACCCGGCGCGACCTCGCGGTCCTGGCTGTGGACAACCTGCCGTCGCAGCCGCTGCAGCTGAGCCGGGACCTGCCCGGCGGCAGCCAGGCTGCGTTCGCCGGGTACCCCCATGGCGGGCCGTTCCAGTCCAAGCCCGCCACCGTCCAGGACATTGCCACCGTCCTGGTCCCTGACATCTACGGCAACAATCCCTCGCCGGAGGACATCTACCGGTTTGCCGGGGACGTCCAGCCGGGAAATTCCGGTGGCCCGTTGCTGACCACCGGAGGCCAGGTGGCGGGGGTGATCTTCGCCAAGGCAACCTCGGATGCCGAGGTGGGGTTTGCCATCACCATGAATGACTTGGATCCTGTCGTGGAGCAGGCGCCGTCGCTGTCCTCGCCCGTTTCCTCGGGGCAGTGCATCCAGAAGTAGTCTGCTACAGGACCTCGGCCAGGTAGTCGATGGCGAGCTTGTAGCCGAACACGCCGGCGCCCACGATCACTGCCGCGCAGACCGGCGACAGGTAGGAGTGGTGCCGGAATTCCTCCCGCTGGTGCACGTTGGTGATGTGGACTTCGACGGCGGGCAGCTGCACTGCGGCAAGGGCGTCGCGAAGTGCCACGGAGGTGTGCGTGAAGGCGCCGGCGTTCAGGACGATTCCCACTGCCGCGCCCCGCGCTGCGTGGATGGCGTCCAGCAGGACGCCTTCATGGTTGGACTGGACGCACTTCACGGCGAAGCCATGGTTCTTCCCGGCGGCCGCAACCAGCTGTTCCACGTCGGCAAGGGTGGAGGTGCCGTACTTTTCCGGCTCCCGTGTACCCAGCAGGTTCAGGTTGGGGCCATTGATCACAAGGATGGTGCCGCGGCCGGCTTCGACAGTGGAGGAGGCTTCAGTCATGCCTGCAAATCTATCGGTTGGCCCTGCCCGCCGCGCATTCTTACGTTGGCACACCCCATCGATTGCTGAGTACTTGTCGTTGTGAAGCTCGAAAACGACAAGTACCCAGCAATGGATTAGAGGGCGGTGACCTTCAGCAGGACTGCGTGCTCCGGGTTGAGGATGGGCATGGGCAGCCCTACTTCTGCCAGGAACTTGCCGTTGGCCGCCGCGCCTTCGGCCAGCCATGCAGGCGGCTGGACCTGCGTGAACGTGTGGGCGTAGTCGGCGTCGTCCACAGTGGGGAAGACCGCCTCCACCCGGTAGGAGCGCCCGGCGTCGAGCCCCGGGATGCCGATCCTGCCGGGGGCCTCTGCGGCCGAGGTGCGCGTGCTGACCAGGGCGAACAGCGCCGCCGTCGTTCCTTTCTGCACTTCAATGCCGTCCCCGGCAGGTTCAGCTGCCACCACGCCGTGCAGCAGCAGTGACTCGTCCGCGGGGTCGGCGTGGACCCGGCGGCCGCTGTGGATCAGGTCCCGGTGCTCCTTGTACAGGCCCACGATGCGCCGAAGTTCCTCGCGGTCCTTGCCCTCGACGCCCCGGATGTCCCACTCCATGCCGAAGTGCCCGAACAGCGCGGTGATGGCGCGGAAGGACAGGTCGTGGGTGCGGGCCGTGGTGTGCGAGGTCGTGGGCCCGATGTGGCTGCCCACCAGTTCGGGCGGAACCACGGCACCGGTCCAGCGCTGGATGGTCTGCCGTTCCAGCGCGTCGTTGCAGTCGGAAGCCCAGACGCGGTCCGTCCGTTCCAGGATGCCAAGGTCAACCCGTGCCCCCCCGGAGGAGCAGCTTTCGATTTCCACACCGGGGTGTGCCTTCTTGAGCTCGTCAAACAAGCGGTACGCGGCCAGGGTCTGCGCGTGCACCGAAGCCCGGCCGGCGTGGCCGTGCTCGGCCAGGTCGCGGTTCTGGTCCCACTTCAGGTAGCTGATGTTGTTGGCGGCCAGGAGCGCATCAATCCGGTCAAAGACGTACTGCCACGCCTCGGGATTCACCAGGTCGATGACGTGCTGGTTGCGCCACTCCAGGGGCAGCCGGCCGCCGTCCTTGTGCGCCGCGGCGGACGGGCCGACAATCCAGTCAGGGTGCGCGCGGGCGACGTCAGAGTCAAGGTTCACCATTTCCGGTTCCACCCAGAGACCGAACTCCATGCCGCGCGAGGTGACAGCCTGGATCAGCGGGGTGAGGCCGTCCGGCCAGACGGTCTCGTCGACATACCAGTCGCCCAGCCCGGCGTGGTCATCGCGGCGGCTGCGGAACCAGCCGTCGTCGAGCACGAAGCGCTCCACCCCAAGGTCGGCCGCGGACTCCGCCAGTTCGATCAGCGTGTCCAGGTTGTGGTCGAAGTACACAGCCTCCCACGTGTTCAGGACCACCGGACGCGGTTTGCCGGCAGGCAGGCCGGCGGACGCGGCGGGCAGGACGTGGTGCGGGCGGGAGCGGAACCAGCTGTAGAACGCCTCGGTGATGCCGTCCAGGCCGCGGTCCGAGTAGGCGGCAAAGAGTGCCGGCGTGGTGTAGCTGCCACCCGGTTCCAGGGTGACCTCCGCTGGGCCCAGTAGCTCCGAGCCGCCGATCATGGTCCGGCCGTCACCGATAGTGTCAGCGAACTGTTCGTGGTTGCCGCTCCAGGCCAGGTGCGTCGCCCAGACTTTGCCGTGCCGGTTGCCGAAGCCCTGGGTGCCGGCGGCGAACAGCAGTGAGGAATCGTGGCCGGTGCGGCCGTGCCGGCCGGTCCGCACCCAGGTGCCCTGCTGGATCCGGTGCCGCTGCGGGTGGCGTTCCCGGCACCAACGCCCGGTCAGGTCCAGGAGTTCGACGGCGTCCGGCGCCACGGGCAGGACAGTGGCCAGTTCGTCGACCTGGAAAGCCGTGGTGCCGTCATTGGTGACGGTATGGCGCAGTTCCAGCAGGCCGCCGGGGTGCAGCGCCAGATGCGATGAGACACTCAGGCCCGCGTCGCCGTCGGCCTGCACGATGGTGGCCGTGGCACCCTCGGCGGTCACGGACGTGATTCGGAGGCGGGACGAGAAATCGAAGCCGGCGCCGTCGGCGGTGATGCGATGGCCGCGCAGGGCCGGCCGGCCCCGCCAGGCGGAAGCGGCCGAGGGGAGGAGTCCGGCGGGAACGCGGGCGTCAATGGAGGAGTGTCCCACAGGGGCGGCCAGGATGGCGAGGTCCGGCACATCTGCTCCGAGGTCGGCGCCCCAGTGGATGACTTCGGCCTCCCCGCTGTCGAAGCTGACCAGCAGGCTGGTGCCGGCGGAACGGAGGTACAGGGGGTCCATAGGAAAGTCTCTCTTCGTGATGGTGCTGTGCGCGGTTGGTAAAGGATGATGGCCGGATGCCGCCGCCGCGAGGAGGGGGCGGCATCCGGCCGGGTGGCTGCGACCACATACGCAGCCACGTGCGGGGGGCTACTTGAACAGGGCGTTGACCTGGTCGTTGGCGGCCGTGAGGGAGCTCGCCGGGGCCTTGCCGGAGACCACCGCGTCCATGGCCGGCTTCATGATGCCGTCAACCTTGGCCGCCTTGTCAGCGATGGGGAAGAGGAAGGTGGTGCCGTCCTTGACCTGCTGGCTGAACGGGGTCACGTCCACGCCCTTGGCCTTGAAGGCTTCCACGGCCTTGTCGGCGGAGGACTTGATGGCGGGGAAGACGACGGCCTTGGCGGCCACGACGTCCTGGCACGCGGTGGAGCCCAGGTATTCGACCCACTTGGTGGCGGCCTCAGGCTTCTTGGTTCCGGCGTAGATGGAGTCCGCCAGCCCGTTGTACATGCTTGAGCGCTTGCCGTTCACGCCCGTAGGCGTGGGGGCGATGCCGACCTTGATGTCCTTGTAGCCGGTGTACTGTCCGATCATCCAGGACCCGTTGGCGTTGATCACCGACTTGCCGGCGGCGAAGGTGTCCGCCATGCTGGCGCCCACGGTGGTTTCGAGCTTGGGCATGTAGCCCTTCTCCACCAGCCCGGCGAACCAGTCAATGCTCTGCTGGAACTTGGGGTCGTCATAGTTGAAGTGCTTGCCCCAGGGGTTCTTGTCCGTGTGCGTCCACCCGGTGGTTCCCGTGAGGTAGCTCCACTCGGTCTGCCCCTGGCCGGAGCCGGATCCGTTAAGTCCGAGGCCGTAGACTGCAACGTTGTTCTTGTCGAAGCCGGGCTCGTCGCCGCGCTTGCCGTTCTTGTCCACGGTCAGGTGGGCGATGGTCTTTTCGTACGTGCCGCCGTCCTGGGGGTTCCAGGTCAGGGTGGCCATCTGTTCCGGGGTGACGCCGGCGTCTGCGGCCAGTTTGGTGTTGTAGAAGAGGCCGATCGTGTCCCAGTCCTTGGGGAGTCCGTAGCGCTTGCCGTCCTCGCCCACCCAGAGGTCTGCCAGGCCGGAGTTGTAGATTCCCGTGTCGATGTTGTCCTTCTTGGCGGCGTCATCCAGGGCGAGGATCTGCTTGTTCTTGACGAACTCGGGGTACTTGGCCAAGTGGTCGGTGAAGACGTCCGGCGCGGTGCCTGCGACGAAGCCGTTGGTAAGGGTGCCCCAGTAGTCGTCCCAGCCGCGCTGGGTGACCTTGACGGTGATGTCCGGGTTGGCCTTGTGGAAGTCGTCGGCGCACTGCTTGTAGGCCGGGAGCTGGTTGGCGTCCCAGAGCCAGTAGTTGATTTCGCCCTTGCCGGCCTCGGCGGAGCCACCGCTTCCGCAGGCGGAGAGTGCCAGGACGGCGGCCGCGGCTGCAGCAAGGGAACCGAGTGCTTTCTTCTTGTTCATGGGGGTCCTTTCAGGGTGTACTTCCGGGCGCGCCGCCATGGCGCGTGGAGGAGAGGAGTTGCGGGTGTTGCGGAGAGGGAGTTACTTGATGCCGGAGAAGCCGATGGAGTTGACGATTTTCTTGCCGAAGGCGGCGAACAGGATCAGGACCGGAAGGGCCGAAACCAGGGTGGCCGCCATCAGGCCGGACCAGTCCGGTGCGCCCTGGGGCGACTGGGACTTGAAGACGCCCAGGCCCACGGTGAGGACGCGGACGGACTCGTCCTGGCCTACCAGCAGGGGCCAGAAGTATTCATTCCACTGGCCGATGAAGGTGAGCAGGGCCAGTGTGGCGAGCGGGGCTGCGGCGTTGGGCAGGATGATCTGGAAGAAGATCCTGAGGTGCTTGGCGCCGTCGAGCATTGCCGCTTCTTCGACTTCGCGGGACATGTTCAGGAAGAACTGGCGGAGGAAGAAGATGGCGAAGGGGGTCATGAAGATATAGGGCAGCACCAGGCCCACCATGGTGTTCAGCAGGCCCAGGTTCTTGATGAGCAGGAAGTTGGGCAGGGCCGTGAAGATGGGCGGCACCATCATGGTGGCCAGGAACAGGCTGAACACCGCGTTCCGTCCCCGCCAGCGAAGCCGGGCGAAGGCATAGGCCGCCATGGCGCTGAAGAATACGGCCCCCGTGGTGGTGATGGAGGCGAAGAGTACGGAGTTGCGGAGGTAGCTCCAGAAGTCGATCTGGGCGCCGGAGCCGCCCTGGGCCACCGCTTCCTCCGGCGACTGCAGACCGAAGACGCGCTGGAAGGCGCCCAGGTTGAAGTCTGCGGGAAGCAGGTTGGTGGCGTTGGACGCCAGTGCCCCGTTGGTTGACAGGGCAGTCCGCAGGACCCAGTAGAACGGGAGGACGGACACGGCGACGGCGACGGCGACGAGGGCCCAGGCGCCGGCACGGCGCCAGTTGAACGGACGACGCCGGGTGGCCGGCAGGGCGGGAGTGGAGAGTTTGGCGGTGGTCATGGGTCGTCCTTAGTCCAGGTCCGATTCATTGCCCTTGAGGAACTTCATCTGGATGAAGGCCACCAGGGCGAGGATGACGAAGAGGATGACGGCCAGGGCAGAGCCGTAACCGAAGTCCGATTCCGTGAAGGCCTTTTGGTAGATGTAGAACTGCAGTACGCGGCTGGCGTTGACCGGGCCGCCCTGGGTGGTGACGGCGACGGTGTCGAAGACCTGGAAGGAACCGATGATGGTGACGATCAGGACCAGGGCCAGGACCGGGCGCAGCAGGGGCAGGGTGATCTTCCGGAACGTCTGCCACGGCGAGGCGCCGTCCAGGTTGGCAACCTCGTAGACATGGTGGGGGATGGCCTGCAGGCCGGCGAAGATCAGCAGCGCGGTGTAGCCCATGTGCCGCCACGTGTTGATCAGGGCCTGCGTGGGGATGGCCCATTCCTCGCTGCCGAAGAAGGCGACCTTGGGCATGCCCAGGGCATCGATGAAGTAGTTCACGATGCCGATCTGGTAGTCCAGCAGCCAGAACCAGAGCAGCGCGGCGATCACGTTGGCCATCAGGTAGGGGAGGAGCAGGGCCCCCCGGATGAGCGTTGACTTGGCCACCCGGTGCATCAGGAGGGCCAGGCCCAGGGCCAGCGCGGTCTGCAGGACGATGTTGATCAGGACGTACTGCGAGGTGACGGCCAGGGCATTCCAGAACAGCGGATCCTTGGCGATGGCCTCATAGTTGGCCGTGCCGATCCATTGGGGGTCGCCGAGGATGCTGTACTCGGTGAAGCTGAGGTAGATGCCGCGAAGGGTGGGCACCAGGTAAAAGACGATAAATCCGATCATTGCGGGGGCGATGAAGAACAGTGCGATCTTCAGGTCGCTTTGTCCCCGGCGCTTCAGTGGCCGGTGCGCCGCACGGGCTCCCGGGCTGGCGTTCCTGGTAAGGGTGGTCATCGTCGACCCTTTCCTGAGTGTGATGGAAGTAACAAGCTGGAAGTAATCTACACGAGTAGATTCCAGCCCGCAATACCCTTTCTAAGTGTTTCAAGGTCGAGTGTTTTACGCCATTTGCTGGATGTTGACTCGAGTAGATACAGGTGAAACACTCGGAGAAACCTCAATCGGAAGGCAAACAATGACGTTCTCCATTGGCATCGTGGGCGCAGGCCAGTTCGGCTCCCAGTTCGCCCACCTCTTTAACCTGCATCCCGGCGTAGATTCCGTTTACGTGGTGGACGAGCGCACCGACCGGGCCGCCGAAGCTGTTGAGCGGTACCACCTGGCAGGGCAGAAAGCGGACTTTGACCACCTGCTTGCCTCCGACGTCGACGCCGTGGCCATCTTCACCCAGCGCTGGACCCACGGTCCGCTGGTGGAAAGGGCGCTGCGCGCTGGCAAGCACGTCTATTCGGCAGTGCCCATGGCCATCTCAGAAGAGGAAATCGAGCGCATCATCGTTGCCGTCCGCGAGACCGGGAACGTCTACATGATGGGGGAGACCAGCTACTACAACCCCGCCACCGTCTACGCACGCCAGCAGCACGCCGCCGGCAAGTTCGGGCGGATCTTCTACTCGGAGGGTGACTACGTCCACGACATGGACCTGGGTTTCTACGATGCCTACCAGTACAGCGGCGGCGAGCACTGGAAGGAGACGGCGAGCTACCCGCCCATGCTTTACCCCACCCATGCCATCGGCGGTGTGCTCGGCGCGGTCCCGGCGCACGCCGTCAGCGTCAGCTGCGTCGGGGTCAGGGACCAGCGGAACGACGGCGTGTTCGACAAGGACGTCAGCATGTTCGGCAACGACTTCTCCAACGCCACGGCACTCTTCGAACTGAATGACGGCGGAGTGATGCGCACCAACGAGATGCGCCGGGTGGGTTACCCCTCCCACATCCGCGAATCCCGGTTCCGTTTCTTCGGCACCGAGGCCAGCTTCGAACAGCTCGCCAAGGTCACGGTATGGCAGGACAAACAGAACGTCCACGACATCTCCGAACAAATGGAAACCCGGCCCAGCATGTCCCTGGACGATCCGTCCCTGGCCAACGTCGCCCCGGAACTCCGGGACGCCTTCGTGTCGGGACTCTCCCCGGTGCACGAGCACGACGCAGGGCGGCTGCCTGCGGAGTTCCAGGGAGCGCCCAACGGACACGAAGGCAGCCACCATTTCCTGGTGGACGACTTCGTCACCGCGGTGAACAACCGGACTCTGCCCCCGGTGAACGCCTGGGTGGCGGCACGTTTCACCCTTCCCGGGATTGTGGCCCACGAATCGGCCCGGCAAAACGGCGCCCGGCTGCACATCCGCGACTTCGGCGATGCCCCCGCCGACTCGTAGTTAGCATGGACACCATGACATCTCCGGCAATAAAGGCTCCCCGCGGGGGTCCCGTGACGCGCAAGGACGTGGCGCGCTATGCCGGCGTCAGCACCGCCGTCGTCAGCTACGTGGTCAACGGCGGCCCCAAGAAGGTGGCGCCCGCCACCGAGGCAAAAGTCCAGGACGCCATCCGTGTGCTCGGATACCGGCCCAATGCGGCCGCCCGGGCACTCAAGCTGGGTTCAAGCGAGACCCTGGGGCTCATCATCCCGGACAATACAAACCCTTTCTTCTCCCTGCTCGCCCATGCTGTCGAGGATGCGGCGGCGGACCTGGGGTACGCCCTGGTCCTCAGCAATTCAGACGGGAACCTGGCCAAGGAGCGGCGCAACATCCGCAACCTTGCCGCCCGCCAGGTGGATGGAGTGCTGCTGGCCAGTGTCCTTTTTGAACCGGACCTCGAAGCGCTTGAAACGGCGGACATCCCTGCGGTACTGCTGAACCAGGAACGAGACGCCCCGGGTTTCAACAGCATTGGGGTTGACCTGGCTGCGGGGGCCCGGATCGCTGTTGAGCACCTCATCAGCCATGGTCACACCAACATTGGGCTGGCCATGGGCACCAACGTTTCCGGCAGCATGGATGGCCGTGAGGTGGGCTGGCGCCAGGCGTTGCAGGCGGCGGGGCTGCAGGAAGGACCTGTCGTGTACAGCGGATTCACCTGGCCCGGCGGCTATTCCGCAGGCCAGCGCCTGGTCGCCTCGATTAACAGGCCAACAGCCATTTTTGCGACGTCGGACACGCAGGCAGTGGGTCTGCTGCGGGCTGTCCATGAGGCAGGCTTGGCAGTCCCGGGGGATATCGCCGTGGTGTCCTTCGATGGATCGATTGAAGCCGAATACTCCTGGCCACCCCTGACCACGGTGGAGCAGCCCGTGGCGGCAATGGCGGAGGCGGCCGTGAACGCCCTGGTGGAAGCCCGGCGCGGGGGAAAACCGAAACACGCCATCTTCCCCACCAAGCTTCACGTCCGCCAGTCCTGCGGCTGCCCTTAAACCAAAAAGACACCATCCCCGCCGGCCGCGGGGATGGTGTCTTTCTTGGTGGGGGAGCACTTCCCCCATGGAGAGTCCTGCAGTTACTCCTTGACGGGGATGGACTGCGACTTCAGAGCTTCGATGGTCTTCTTCTGACCGTTCTTGAGGGCATCCAGAAGCGTACCGTTGCCGCCCGTTGCCTTGCCGAAACCGTCTGAAACGTCGGTGTAGGTCTTGGTCATGGTGGGCCCCCAGGTGAAGTTCGGGTTCACGTTTGCGGATGCGTCGGCGAAGACGTCGTAGATCTTCTGGCCGCCGAAGTAGTCCACGCCGCCGGAGAAGGAGTCCAGGTCCTTGGCCGATTTCGCCGCAGGGTAAAGGCCGCCGAGCTTGTTGGCCAGCGCCAGCGCTTCAGGATCGGTGTTCAACCACAGTGCGAACTTGGAAGCCTCGTAGGGGTGCTTTGAGCCCTTCAGGACTGCCGTGGAGGAACCTCCCCAGTTGCCTGCGGCCTTTCCGCCGGCTTCCCACTGCGGCATGGGGGCAACCGCCCACTTCCCGGCCGTATCAGGCGCTCCGCTCTGCAGGGTCGAGGCGCCCCAGACAGCAGAAACCCAGGTCCACTGCTGGCCCTTGTTGAAGGAGGCATTCCACTCATCGGAGAAGGATGGCAGGGTGGATACTTCGCCCTTTTCCAGCAGCTTCTGCCAGTAGTTGGCCACCTTCTCGGACTCCTTGCCGGTCAAATTGACCTCCCACTTGTCGTTGGCGTTCGAGAACCACTGTCCTCCCGCCTGCCAGACATTGCCGGCGAACCAGTTGACGTCGCTGCGCGGGAAGTTGGTGATGTAGGAGCCGCGGGCCTTGATCTGCTCCGCAGCCGCAGCGTATTCGTCCCAGGTGGTGGGGACCTTGATGCCCGCCTCCTTGAACAGGTCGGCCCGGTAGAACATTGCCATCGGGCCGCTGTCCTGCGGAATTGCGTACACGGCCTTGTCTTCACCGAACGTGACCTGGCCCCAGGTCCAGTCGACGAACTTGTCCTTCGCGCCGGTTACCCCCTCACAGGCCGCAATGTTCTCCAGCCCGTCCTGGACCCGGAAGTTCGGCAAGGCGTCGTATTCGATTTGGCCCAGGTCAGGGGCGTTGCCGGCCTGGAGTTGGTTGAAGAAGTTTTGGTACGTGCCCGAGTTGCCGTTGGGGCCCGTCTGGACCTTCACCTTGATGTCGGGGTGGTCCTTGTTCCAGAGGTCCACCACCTTGTCCATGCCGGGTACCCAGGTGGTGAACGACAATTCAACCGGCCCGGAGGAGGGCTTGCAGGACGTGTCCTGGGACGCGGAGGTGCTTTCGCCGCTTGAGCAGCCCGCAAGGGACAGCGCCGAGACTATGGCAAAGGCGGCAGTGGCTTTTCCGTAACGCACGCGCATTTCTATTCCTTATTGGTGGGGTGGGTGTACCGGGGCGGGGCGCCGCGGGACGTGTAATGGGGGGAACTGCAGAGGTTATTTGACGCTTCCGGCGCCAAGGCCGCTGCTCCAGAAGCGCTGCAGCGCCAGGAACGTCGCGATAAGCGGAAGGATCGACACCAGGGCGCCGACGATGACCAGGACCCGCAGTTCCGGAATCTGGCTGATTTGGCTGTTCCACGCGTAGAGTCCCAGCGTGACCGGGAACAGGGCCTGGTCCCGCAGCATGATCAGGGGCAGGAAGAAGTTGTTCCAGATGGCCACGAACTGGAACAGGAAAATGGTCACCAGGGCGGGAGCCATCAGCCGGGTGGAAACGGTGAAGAACGTCCTGGCTTCCGAGGAACCATCCAGGCGCGCCGCCTCCAGCAGTTCCGTGGGGACGCTTGCAGCGGCATAAATCCGCGCGAGGTAGACGCCGAAGGGGCTGACGAGGCTGGGCAGGAAGACGGCCCAGAGGGTGTTGGTGAGTTTCACCTGGCTGAAGATCAGGAACAGGGGAAGGGCAAGGGCCGTGGCGGGAACCAGCACGCCGCTCAGCACGACATTGAAGATTGCTTCCCGGCCGCGGAACTCGTACTTCGCCAGTGCATAGCCGCACATGGCGGCGATGACGGTGCCCAGCAGGGCGCCGAGCCCGGCGTAGAGCGCACTGTTCAGAAGCCACCGGCCAAAGACCCCGTCGCTGTAGGTGAACAGGTTGCCAAGGTTTGCAAAGAACGTGGGGATCGAGTCCGCTGTGAACCACAGCGGCGCCGTGCCGGTGACGTCCCCTCCGTTTTTGGAGGAGGAAACCAGCAGCCACCAGATGGGCGTCAGGAAGTAGAGCGTGAAGACACCCATGATGAGCATCGCCGCGCCGCGGGACATGATGCTGTGCCGCGGGCCCCGGGGGCTGCCGGATACGGGGGCCGTCTTCTTGGACGTGGTCACGGCTGTTGCTGCGCTCACTGGGAAACCTTCCGCTGGGTCGCCTTGAGGAAGACGAAGGAAAGAACGAATGTGGCCAGCGCCAGCACCACGGAGAACGCTGCTGCCAGGCTGTAGTTCGGCACCGACGCTGTTGTGTAGACGGCCAGGTTGGGAGTGAACGTGCTGCTGATGGCTGAACTGAAACTGCGAAGGGTCTGCGGCTCGGCAAGGAGCTGGAGGGTTCCGATGATGGAAAACACTCCCGTGAGGATGATGGCCGGAACCACGAGCGGTATCTTGATCCGCCAGGCGATCTGCAGGTTGCTGGCGCCGTCCAGTTTTGCTGCCTCGTAGATTTCCGTGGGGATGGCCAGCAGTGACGAGTAAATGATCAGCATGTTGTAGCCGACGTAGACCCAGGTCACGATGTTTGCGATGGCCCAGAGGACCAGGTCTGCCGAGAGGAAGTTCACCTGTGACGTAACGGCGCCGAAGGGGGAAAGCGATGGTGAGTAGAGGAAGCCCCACATGATCGCGGCGATAACGCCCGGTACTGCGTAGGGAGCGAAAAACGCCAGCCGGAAGAACTTCTTGCCCTTCAGCAGCGGTGAATCAAGCAGCAGGGCAAACAGGAGGGCAAGACCCAGCATGACGGGCACCTGGACCACCCCGAAGAGCAGGACGCGGCCCACGGATTCCCAGAATTCGGTGTTCTGGAACACCTGCTGGTACTGGACGAAACCGCCGAAGACCTGTTGGGGAGGTCCGAAGGTGCCCTTACGCTCCACCGTGAGGAGGGATTGCACCACGGCGAAGACGATCGGCACCGCATAGAACGCCAGGAAGAGCAGGCCGAACGGCGCAACGAACAGGAGGACGGCGCGGCGCTGGGCGGCCGAAGTCTTGGGTTTCCGGGCTGGCGGTGCCCCCGTGGCCATTGCCGGAGCAGTTTGGTGTCTAGTCACTTTCATCATCCTTAAGGCCGGTGATGCGGCCAGTGGTTGGGGGTGCTGAGCTGTAGCTGCGGACGACCCGTACGGTGCCGGCAGGAATGACGACGGCGGTGGAGACTTCTTCCCCCGCGATCAGTTCGTAGCCGTGTGCAGGGTATTTGTGCTCATCGTCCGAGTGGTTGATAAGGAAGGTGTACGTGTGCTCCGCGTCTGACCTGGCAATGACTTCCAGGCCTGCCGCGGTTGCCTGCACAGCGACACCGGCTTCGGCGGCGGCTCCGGCCACAACGTCGCGGAGGGCTTGGGGATCGAGCACTGTGCCGATGTACCAGGCGTCCCCGGAGCCGTGCCGGTTGCGGGTAACTGCCGGGGTTCCGGCCAGGTGGCCTTCAGTGAAGGATGCCTTCGCCTCTGCACCCTCCAGGCGCAACGCCTCGGCCCACAGGGATGCCGTGGCTCCGTTATCCAGCGTCAGGAGCCGGCCGGGCGGCATGGGCAGGAATTCCTCCGAGCGGACGCCGAGGAGGTCCCGGAACGCGCCCGGGTAGCCCCCGGTCAGTACTCTGTCGTTTTCGTCGACAATGCCGCTGAAGTAGGTGACAACGGCGTGGCCTCCGTTGCTGACAAAGTCTGCCAGGGCCGCGGATTCCTGTTCCCGGACGAGGTAAAGGCCGGGGACCAATGCCAGCTTGTAGCGGGAGAGATCGGAGCCGGGGGCCACGATGTCCACCGTGATGCCGTTTTCCCAGAGCGCTTTGTAAAGGGAGTGCACCTGGTCCAGGTACCGTACGTCCGACGAAGGGTGCGACTCCTGGTCGTAGGCCCACCACGCTTCCCAGCTGAAAACCATTGCAGCTTCGGCCTTCACCGTGGTCCCGGCCACCCCGGCGAGCCTTTCGAGGATGTGGCCGAGCTCTTTGACTTCCCGCCAGATCCGCGAGTCCGTTCCGGCGTGGGGGAGCATTGCCGAGTGGAATTTCTCGCTGCCCTGGACAGAGGCCCGCCATTGGAAGAAGCAGAGTCCGTCCGCGCCGCGGGCCATATGCGTGAGGGAGTTGCGGAGCATCTGGCCGGGGGCCTTGGCGATGTTGCGGGGCTGCCAGTTCACGGCCGAGGTGGAATGTTCCATCAATAACCAGGGTCGGCCCTGGGCCAGTCCGCGGGTGGCGTCGGCAGCGAAGGCCAGCTCCACCGTGGGGTCCTCGAGCCGGTGGTCGAGGTAGTGGTCGTTGGCGATGACGTCCATGTGCGGCGCCCATGCCCAGTAGTCCTGGTTGCGGATGTGGGCAGCGACCATGAAATTGGTGGTGACCGGGATGCTGCTGTGCTTCCTCAGCACGTCCGCCTCTGATTGGTAGTAGCCAAGCAGTTCGTCGGAGCTGAAGCGTTGGAAGTCCAGCAGCTGGGTGGGGTTGTTGGTGGAGACCGTGCTTCGCGGGGGCAGGATTTGCTCCCAGGCCGAGTAGCGCTGGGACCAGAACGTGGTGCCCCAGGCGCTGTTAAGCGCATCGAGGGTGCCGTAACGCGCGGCAAGCCAGGTGCGGAAAGCGGCGGCGGACACGTCGCAGTAGCAGAGGGCGTTGTGGCAGCCGAGTTCATTCGAAACATGCCACAGCCGTACTGCCGGGTGCGAGCCGTAGCGCCGTACAACTTCGTCCACGAGCCGGAGGGCATACTCCCGGTAGCGCGGGGAACTGGGGCACCACGCCTGCCGTCCACCGGGCCATGCCCGGACCCCCGTTGCGGACTCCGGGAGGATTTCCGGATGCAGGGTGGTCAGCCACGCAGGGGTGGATGAGGTGCCGGTGCCGAGGTTGGCCCCGATGCCATTGGCGTGCAGCAAATCCAAGACCTGGTCAAGACCTTCAAAGGAGTAGGTCCCGGGGGAGGGCTCCAATTCGGCCCAGCCAAAGATGTTTACCGCAACGAGGTTGACCCCCGCCTCCTTCATGAGCCGGACATCTTCCTGCCAGACGGCGGGATCCCACTGCTCCGGGTTGTAATCGCAGCCGTAAACGAGCTGTCCGTTCCCGGAAAGCTCGGCAACTGACGTTGTGATGGGGCTCAACCCTGCTCCTTCGGCTTGCTGCAAACGTGCAAGACGGGGAAGCCCCTACTCTTGGACGCTGTTGTCTCAACGATCTCTGTGAACGTTCCCAGACCCAGTCGACAAATAGTGATGCAGGTCATCTGGGAACGTTCCCAGAGTACGGGGGCACTTGGGGCCGTGTCAATGTCTGCGGGAGGACGTCCCCCGTCCAGACTCCGCTACAGTACAAATATGTCGCTGACACGCACCCGTGCCCGCCGCGCCACCATCAACGATGTCGCGGACGCCGCCGGGCTTTCCCGGGGGACCGTTTCACGCGTCATGAACGGGGAAAAATATGTCTCCGACGAGGCCAAGCAGGCCGTGGAAGAAGCCATCGCCCGGGTGGGATACGTCCGCAACAACGCTGCCCGCAACCTGGTCACCCAGGAATCCCGGGCCATCGGGCTGATCATCCACGAACCCCACTCGCTATTGTTCGAAGACCCCAACATTGGCTCCATCCTGCTGGGCGCCAACGAGGTGCTGTCCAAGGCTGATTACCAACTGGTTTCGCTGATCATCGATTCGGACCGCGACAGCCGCAGGGTGGCGGATTACCTGCGGGGCGGCCTGGTTGACGGCGCAGTCATCATCTCGGCGCGCGCCTCTGATCCCATTGCGGCGGCCATAGCGGACATCGGATTGCCCGCGGCATTTGTCGGCCACCCCGAAGGAACCCCGGCGCTGCCGTACGCCGCCATTGACAACGTTGAGGCTGCCCGGAGCATCACCAACAGGCTGCTGGGAACGGGGCGGAAACAGGTGGGGATGATCGCCAGTGCCTTGGACCGCGACTCGGGAAAGGACCGGCTTGCCGGATTCCAAAAGGCAATGGGCGGCCGCTTTGACCCGAACCTGGTGGTGGAATATCCGTTGTACACCTATGCTGCCGGCTTGGAGGGAATGCAGGAGCTGCTGCGGCGCGCTCCCCACCTGGACGGAGTTTTCGCGGCATCGGATGCCGTGGCGGCTGGAGCCATGACGGCATTGCAGGAGGCCGGGCGGCGGGTCCCGGAGGACGTAGGAATCGTAGGGTTCGACGACAGCAGTTGGGCCCTTCGCTGCAGGCCACAGCTGTCCACCGTTCGCCAGCCGGCCGACCTTTTGGGGAGCACCGCCGCTGAACTCGTCCTGGCGCAGCTTCAGGGACTGCCGGGTACGCCCCGTGTCCTCGAGACCACCATCATGTGGCGCGGATCAGCGTAACCGCGCTTACGCGGGCACCACGCGGAGTTTGGCCCGTTCGCCAAGGACGCGCTGGGCCTCGGCGCTGAGCCCGGCATCGCTGATGACCTCATCCACGTCATCGAGTGCTGCGATGGAGCTGATGCCCAGCATGCCCCACTTGGTGTGGTCGGCAAGGACCACGGTTTTGCGGGCGGCGGCCACGAACGCGCGGTCGGTTTCGGCTTCGAGCAGGTTGGGAGTGGTGAACCCGGCGTCCGCGTCCATGCCGTGGACGCCCAGGAACAGGACGTCGAGATGCAGTTGCCTGAGGGCTCCGGTGGCGATGGGCCCGACCAGGGCGTCCGACGGCGTGCGTTCGCCACCTATCAGGATCACGGTGGACCCGCCGGGGTGGAAGAGATCGGCAATCCGCATCGAATTGGTCACCACGGTGATGCGCGGACCGGCTGTCAGTTCCCTCGCCAGCGCCCACGTGGTGGTGCCTGCACTCAAGCCGACCGCCATGCCTTCCTGCACCAGCCCCGCGGCGGCCACCGCGATGGCACGCTTCTCCGCCGTCAGCTGCGTGGACTTCAGCTCGAAACCGGGCTCGTGGGTGCTGGCGTCCCCCGGAAGTTTCGCGCCCCCATGGATGCGTTCCAGCTTCCCGCCCTCTTCAAGCTGCTCAATGTCCCGCCGCACAGTCATCAGCGACACGCCCAGCTGCGCGGCCAGGTCCGAAACCCGCACCACGCGCTCGCGCTGGACGGCATCCACGATGGCCTGGTGTCGAGCAGCTGCAAGCATGTGAACGGATTCCTTCATCGAGGGTTGCGGGGTTTGCTCCCAGCATACGGCGACGGCGCCACCCGGCCGGGCGGCGCCGTCGTCAAACCATGCCTACTTCCGGAGTGACGCGGCGATCTGCTGCATGATGGCCGGGTCCGAAAGGGTGGTGGCGTCGCCCGGATCGCGGCCTTCCGCGACGTCTTTGAGGAGGCGGCGCATGATCTTGCCGGAGCGGGTCTTGGGCAGCTCCGGCACCACCAGGATGTTCTTGGGCTTGGCGATGGGGCCGATTTCCTTGCCCACGTGGTTGCGCAGTTCCTGGACGGTGGCATCGCCGTTGTTCGCGGCGTCGCCGCGCAGGATGACGAACGCGACGACGGCCTGGCCGGTGGTCTCGTCCGTGGCGCCCACGACGGCGGCCTCCGCTACTGAGGGGTGGCTCACCAGTGCGGATTCGATCTCGGTGGTGGAGAGTCGGTGCCCGGAAACGTTCATGACGTCATCCACCCGGCCCAGCAGCCAGATGTCGCCGTCTTCGTCCCTCTTGGCGCCGTCGCCGGCGAAGTACATGTTCTCGAAGCGGGACCAGTACGTGTCCTTGAAGCGTTCCGGGTCACCCCAGATGCCCCGCAGCATGGCTGGCCAGGGCTCCCGGATGACCAGGAAGCCGCCGTGGCCGTTAGGGACTGATTCGCCCATCTCGTCGACGACGTCCACGGCGATGCCGGGCAGCGGCACCTGGGCGGAGCCGGGCTTGGTGGCGGTAACCCCGGGGAGCGGGGCGATCATCTGGGCACCGGTTTCGGTCTGCCACCAGGTGTCAACGATGGGTGCCTTGTCGCCGCCGATGACCTTGCGGTACCACATCCAGGCTTCGGGGTTGATCGGTTCCCCGACCGAACCCAGCACGCGGAGCGACGAGAGGTCGTACTTCGCCGGGATGTCCGAACCCCACTTCATGAAGGTGCGGATGGCGGTGGGCGCGGTGTAGAGGATGGAGACCTTGTACTTCTCCACGATCTCCCACCAGCGGCCCTGGTGCGGGGAGTCCGGCGTGCCTTCGTACATGACCTGGGTGGCGCCGTTGATGAGCGGGGCGTAGGCGACGTAGGAGTGGCCGGTGACCCAGCCGACGTCGGCCGTGCACCAGTACACGTCCGTTTCCGGGCGGAGGTCGAAGACTGCCTTGTGGGTGTAGGCCGTCTGGGTGAGGTACCCGCCGGTGGTGTGCAGGATCCCCTTGGGCTTCCCGGTGGTGCCTGAGGTGTACAGGATGTACAGCGGGTGTTCCGAATCGTGGCCCGGCGCGGTGTGCTCTGACGAGGCGGTGCCGACGGTGTCGGCCCACCAGTGGTCGCGGCCTTCCTTCCAGTCGACGTCCTGGCCGTTGCGCTTGACCACTACCACGTTCTGCACCGTGTGGCCGCCCGCATCTCCCTCGTGGGACAACGCGTCGTCGACGGCGGCCTTGAGCGGGCTCGGCTTGCCGCGGCGGTAAGTGCCGTCCGCGGTGACCACGAGCTTGGCCTCGGCGTCGTCGATCCGGGATCGGAGGGCTTCGGCGGAGAATCCGCCGAACACCACGGAGTGGACCGCCCCGATCCGGGCGCAGGCCAGCAGGGTGATGACCGCTTCCGGGATCATGGGAAGGTACACGGCCACGCGGTCGCCCTTGGCCACACCCAGGGACTCGAAGGCGTTGGCAGCCTTTTTCACCTCTTCGGTCAGCTGCGCATACGTGTACGTCCGGGTATCACCGGGTTCGCCCTCAAAGTAGATGGCCACGCGGTCTCCGTTGCCGGCCTCGACGTGCCGGTCCAGGGCGTTGTACGCGGCATTGAGCTCACCGCCCACAAACCACTTCGCGAAGGGCGGATCGGACCAGTCAAGGGCCTGCGTGAAGTCCTTGGACCAGGTCAGCAGTTCCCTGGCCTTCTTGGCCCAAAAAGCCGGCCGGTCGGCGTCCGCTTCCCCGTACTCGGCGGCGGTGACGACGGCGTTGGCAGCGAACTCCGGGGAGGGCGGGAAGGCCCTGGTCTCATGAAGCAGGTTCGCAAAGGCATCGCCCTGGTGGCCTTGCTGACCTGCCGGCTGGGCGGAAGCGGAAGGAACGGTGGCCGTGGAGCTGGGAGTGTCCTGGGACATGTGAACCTCATCATTCATCGATCTTTGCCGCGCGGGATGCCGCCACCGCGGGGCCCACCGTTCGCACGGCACTGGGCTCCAGCCGGCGCGGACATACCGCAAAGAGCTGTTCCGCAACCTAGCCTAATGCTTGCCGCGTATCCTCTGTGCTCCCCGTCACAGACGCGGCCATGAGCGGCATTTTTTAAGCGGTGAATGGTGTCCGCATTACTCATCCCGGCGCCCCGAAGGCTTGCTCCAGCTAGTGATCAGCCAGGCTGTTGACTAGGCTGAGATGGAATTGTGACTTCACTTCGGACCGCCCCGGCCAGGCACAAACAGCGGCTTGCCGGGCCCGGACCGCATGTCAAGACGGCACAGTTTTCGGGTCCGGACCGGGCCCGGTGCCGCCACGCTAAGGAGAGCAGAATGAACCAGCAGAGCTTCGGCCAGCGAACGGGCCCGGACACCGAGGCGGGCCGCGAAGGCTCCGGATCCGCCGCCGGGGGACCGGGGAACCCGTCGCCCGCCGGTAACACCGCCAACGGACAGGTGGCAGGGCAGAAGGCTGGCTCGGGAAAGATCGACCCGAACGCCAACCAGGCGGTCCTTGGCCCCTTTACCGTGCGGGACCTGGCCGTCTTCGCCGGCACCGTGATCCTGTTCGTTGCGTCCTTGCTGCCCCTTTTCGGTTCCCGGTACAACCTGTGGAACCTGAACAACCTGTTCTTCCTTGGACTGGGCATCATCCTGCCGTTGATCGCAGGCGCGCTGTTCGCCGCCCGCCGCCTGGCCCCTGCCACGAAGATCCGGGTTGGTTCGCTCTCGATCGACCAGTTCGCCTCCGTGGTGGCCTCCTTCGCCCTGGCCTTCTTCTTCCTGTCGGTGGCGGGTGGATACGTGACCAGCCTGCTGGTGGGCCTGATCGGCTCGCTGGTCCTGTTCGCTGCCACAGTGCTGGGCCGTTTCCTGCCGTACCTGTCCGGTGACTTCAAGGACCGGCCCGAGGTCCCGG
This sequence comes from Arthrobacter sp. SAFR-044, assembly GCF_059414985.1. Taxonomy (NCBI): domain Bacteria; kingdom Bacillati; phylum Actinomycetota; class Actinomycetes; order Micrococcales; family Micrococcaceae; genus Arthrobacter; species Arthrobacter sp. SAFR-044. The sequence continues at coordinate 44,510 of NZ_JBPFDN010000006.1, forward strand.
CGCATGTCGTGGCACGCGAAGCCGCGGTTCCTGCGCGGAAGCCGCGGGCCCCCAAAGCGCCAAAGCCGGAGTCCGGCCCGAACCAGTCTAAGGGTGGCTTCAAGGGCGCGGGTGTATTCGGCGGTGCCGGTGCCGGCTCCTCCGCCGTCCAGCCGGGGACTGCCAGCCCCAGTCCCAGCCCTGAACCGGTCCGTTCCACGCAGGCTCCCGCCACCGCTGCTGTCCCCGTTGCCACCGCCGGGGCCTCGACCTCAGGAACCGCCGGTGCCGCAGTTCCCACGTCGGGAGCCGGCGCTGCTGGAGCCGGCGCCGCAGCCGCCAGGACTGCCGGGCCGGCCACGTCTGCGCCTGTGTCAACCGCCCCCGAAGCTTCGGACCGCACCCCCGCGGTGGACGCCGGCCCGCCCACCCAGGCAGCCGACGTCGTCCGCCCTGCTCCTGCCCCGGCTGTTGAGGAGACCCAGTACGGGGACGTCCCCACAGCCAATGCGCCCCAGGCGGCATGGGAGCCGCCCGCTGCCACCGCCGTCCATCAGCAGGTCCGTGCCGAACAGCCCATCGGGGCCACCGTGGACCCGGCGAACCGCCATGACGAGATGGACGGGCAGCCGATCCACGAGGCCTTCTGGTTTGCCGTTGCCCAGCACCGCACCGCCTTCGACCCCCGGACCGGTGCGCCCGCCTTCGTGATTGAACCCGGCGGCTGGGTACTGGCACTCGAGGACCGCGGCCACGAATTCCTGGTCCAGCACACTGACGGGCGGCTGGGCGTGCTGCGCGACCTCAGCAACATCGAGCGCGGCTGACGCCGGTGGCCGGGGCCCGCACCAAGACCGGCCAGGCCGCAGGGATGCCCGTGGTCTCGTCCGAATCCGTCCTGGCGCTTAAGCGGAGGGCGCGGCGCATCCACAAGGCCCTGGCCGAGAAATACCCGTACGCCCATGCGGAACTGGACTTCCGCAACCCGTTCGAACTGCTCGTGGCCACCGTCCTGTCGGCCCAAACCACCGACGTCACGGTCAACCAGGTCACCAAAGTGCTGTTCGCGCGGTGGCCGAATGCACGGGCCCTGGCCGAGGCGGACCCCACCGAGCTCGAGGCCATCCTCAAGCCCACCGGATTCTTCCGTGCCAAGGCGAAGAACGTCCAGGCGCTGTGCACGCGGCTGGTGGACGAGTTTGACGGCGAGGTTCCCGGCCGGATGAAGGAACTGGTCACGTTGCCCGGTGTGGGGCGCAAGACGGCCAACGTGGTGCTGGCCAACGCTTTCGGCGTCCCGGGCATCTCCGTGGACACGCACTTCGCCCGCCTCGCGAAGCGGTTTGGGTGGACCCAGTCGGAGGACCCCGTGCAGATCGAACAGGACGTGGCCGAACTGTTCGAGCGCAGGGACTGGACCATGCTGTCCCATCGGGTCATCTTCCATGGCCGCCGCGTCTGCCACGCCCGGAAGCCCGCCTGCGGGGCCTGCCCCGTGGCCAACTGGTGCCCAAGTTACGGGCTGGGCGAGACCGATCCCGTCAAGGCTGCCAAGCTTCTCAAATACGAACTCGCTCCCGGCAGCGAGGAGCTGCTGGAGCAGTACCTCGCAGAACAGCACCGGGCCGCGGAGATCCGGATGGCTTCCCAAAAGAGGACCCCTTGAGCGCACGCGAAGACCTTGCCCGGCTGGTCCGGCGGGCTCAAACCGGAACGGCCGGGCCTCCTGATCCGCGCTGGGCAGCCCTGACGGTGGACGCGGCACGCGCCCGCAGGGCTGCAGTCCTGATGCTCTTCGGGGTCCTCGACGACGTCCCCGCGGCGTCCGGCAAGCCACTCGCGCCGGCAGACCTTGACGTCCTGCTGCTGGAACGCGCCCACACTCTGGGGTCCCACCCCGGCCAGGTGGCGTTTCCCGGCGGCGGCATCGACAGGAACGAAACCCCCATAGCGGCTGCGCTCCGGGAAGCCGAAGAGGAGACCGGACTGGATGCAGGCGGGGTCGAGGTGCTGGGGACACTCCAGGAGTTGGGCCTGGCGCACAGCAACTTCCTGGTGACGCCTGTTCTCGGGTGGTGGCAGGCGCCCTCACCGGTCCGGGTGGTGGACTACGGCGAATCCGCCCAGGTGTTCCGCGTCCCGGTGCGGGACCTGCTTGACCCGGACAACAGGGTGATGGCCACCGTCCACCGGGCAGGGCGGACCTTCGACAGCCCCGCGTTCACGGTGAACGGCGTGGTGGTGTGGGGTTTCACGGGCATTGTGCTCAGTGGCCTCTTCGACCAGCTGGGCTGGTCGGTTCCGTGGGACCGGAACCGGCTGCATCCGATCGGGGCCTGACCTTCAGGAGGCCAGGCCTTCAGTAGTCCAGGCTTCAGGCCTGCTGCCGCAAGTCCACCACAATGGCGGTGGCGGCGTTCTCCCGCATGGCCTTGATGCCGTCGCGGAGCATGGTCAGGGACCTGAAGGTTGGCGAAACGGCAACGGTGTTGCCCTCGGCGTCGGTGAGGCGCAGCCGGTACGACTCGTCGCCTGTGCGGTGTATTTCAAATCTTCCCGCCATGGACGGGGACCTCCCTGGTATGCGTCGTTGCATCAGCGTGTGGACCGGTCTGTTTCAGCCACCGGTTCCGACTGTAACCTGCGCCACCCTACCCGTCGAGCTACTGCCGGGTAGGTTACCTTGCGTCTCGTTTGCAGGTACTTGGCGCCCTTCAGGAAAGCTATTTCGCCAGGTTGTAGGAGTCGACGACGGCGAGGCTGACCGGGAACTCCACCGGGATCCGTCCGAACAACAACTCCTTCGCGGCACGGGCTGATTCTTCGATCGCTGAGATGCAGGCGTCCACACCGTCAGAGGGCGCATGCACCATCACCTCGTCGTGCAGGAAGAAGACCAACTCAGCCCCGACAGCCCGGCCGCTGCCGCCGGTGCCGGGCGTCCGCAAGATGCGCAGCCGCCGTCGTAATTCCGCCAGCCAGCATGCCGCCCAGTCCGCCGCAGAGCCCTGGACCACAAAATTCCGGGTGAAACGCCCACGGGACCGGGCAATGGACTCTGCCCGCCGCTGCTCTTCAGCCGTGGTGGAGCGCTGGCTCAGGAACCACCGCTCCGATGGCGGTGGGCTGCTGCGGCCCAACCGGGTGGTCACCGTCCCGCCGGCTTCGCCTGCCCGCGCCGCCCGCTCCACAAAGTCGACGGCACGCGGATAGGTGCGCGCCAGCTGCGGCATCAGGCGCCCTGCCTCACCGGAGGTGGCCCCGTACATGGCGCCCAGCAGGGCCATCTTCGCTTTGGCCCGGTCTCCGCCGAAGCCCTTGGCGGCGATCCCGGCATACAGGTCCTGGTCCCGGGCGGCCTCCGCCATGGAGGAGTCCTGGGCGAGGGCCACCAGGACACGCGGCTCCAGCTGGGAGGCATCCGCGACGATCAGTTTGTGGCCGGGGTCTGCGTGCACCGCGCCGCGGACCTGGCGCGGGATCTGCAGCGCGCCGCCGCCGCGGGACGCCCAGCGCCCCGAAACAACCCCGCCCACCACATACTCGGGCCGGAACCTGCCGCCGTCCACCCAGGCATCCAGCCAGGACCAGCCGTTGGCCGTGTGGAGGCGGGAGAGCTTCTTGTATTCCAGCAACGGCTCGATGACGGGGTGGCTGGATTCCCTGAGCTCCCATTTCCGGGTGCTCTTCACCTCGATGCCGTTCCGGTGCAGGGCGCGCATCAGGTCCTGCGGCGAGTCCGGGTTGAGGCCCGGGGAATTGAGCAGCGTGCGCAGTTCCGCGGCCAATGCCTCCAGTCTTTGCGGGCGCTGGCCGGCGGGCGGGCGCGGACCCAGCTGGTCAACCAGGATCTGTTCGTGCAGGTCCTCCCGCCAGGGGACGCCGGCGTGCTGCATTTCGGCAGCAACCATGGCAGACGCCGACTCCGCCGCCAGCAGCAGCTGCAGGCGGTTCCGGAGGTTCTCCACGATTTCTACGCCGGCGAGGGCGCCCTGCTGGGCAGCGTACTCGGCGCGGAGTTCCTCGAGGGCCCAGCCGGGCGCCGGCCCGGCACCTGGGTCGTCGAACAGCGCGCCTTGGTCCGCAGGGGGACGGGGCGGCAGCAATGACTTCGGCGGAAGCACCGGGTCCTCCACCGGGACCCTGTCTGTATTCCTGGCGTAGTCGGTGTGGGCGCTGAACTGCGAAAAGGCCAGGATGTTGCCGCAGAGCGTGACGTCGTAGCAGCGCTCCACCTCCACGCCTGCTGCGAGCAGGGCGGGGTACCAGTCCTGCGTCCGGTGCCAGATCCAGCGCGGCGGCTGTCCGCCGGGGCGCCGGGCTTCCAGTTCACGGACGACGGCGGAGAGCTCGTTGGGTGCCACCAGCCGGGGCTCGGGGTTGGCCGGTTGGGGGTGGCCTGCCTGTGTCAGTTCCTGCAGTGCCACACCGCGGGGGTGGGCGGCGAGCAGCAGGTACATGCTCCCATTGTGCCTTGCCGGGAGCGGTGGCTCCGGTTGTCCACATACGGGGTTCGCCCCCTTATCTGTCTTTCGCGGCCGCGGCAGAGTGGCTCCATGAGCAGGCACCAGCTGAAAGCACCGCAACCCGGGCCGGGGCAGGCCACAGGTTCCTCCCGGCGGAAACCGAACCGGGACGCACCATCCCGCACTTCGGTGGCGGACAACCTGTCGTCGGGCAGCGAGGCGGGGTACGGTGCGGCCTGGCTGCCGGCCGGTTCCCTGCCGGGGAGTTCAGCCCCGGGTCAATCTGTGCACGATGGACTTGTGGCGGGCGGTCCAGCTTTGGGTGCTTCACCGCCGCATGGTGGGAGGCCGGACGGCTCCGGCGAGGTGCTGCTGGTTACCTCGTCCGGCGTCCTGCGCGCGGAAGTGGAGCGCATAGTGGCAGCCGCTGGTGCCCAGCTCCGCGTGGTTCCGGATGCGGTGGAGGCGGGACGTTACTGGGATGCTGCATCGGCCGTGCTGGTGGGCAGCGATGTGAGGGAGCTTCCACCGCGGCGCCGCATGCCGGCGGTCATGGTGGGCCTCGACGGAGAGGGCGACAGCCTCTGGCACCTTGCCGCCGCCCTGGGTGCTGAACGCGTTGCCGTGCTGCCCGATGCCGCTGCCTGGCTGGCGGATCATCTGAGCCGGTCGCGCTCGCCGGGTCCCGGCGGGCTGGTCCTTGGCATCACGGGAGGTTGCGGCGGGGCGGGGGCCACCACCGCCGCCATTTGGACAGCCCAGGCAGCGGCAGGCCTGGGGGCGCGCGTCCTGCTGGTGGACGGCGACCCCTGGGGCGGCGGCCTGGAGCTTGCGCTCGCCGCGGAGGACAACCCCGGGCTGCGCTGGCCGGACCTCGCGGAGGCAAGGGGCAGCATTGACCCCCTGCAGCTCTCCGACTCCCTGCCCGTCGCCGGAGGGTTTTCCTTCCTGTCCTGGCCTGCCACCCGGGAGCAGCCGGTTCCTGTCCCTGCTGCAACGGCAGCGGGTGTGCTGGACGCTGCCCGCCGTGGTTTTGAGCTGGTCGTTGTGGATGTGGGAAGGGGTGCGGAGTCGCTTCACACTGTGGCGTGGGACTGCGACCGGATCATGGTGGTGGTGCCGGCGCAGCTGAAAGCGGCGGTGGCGGCCGTGCGGCTGCTGCAGGAGCTTCCGCCGGTGGAGGCTGCCCTGCTGGTGCGGGGGCGGCCCGGTGCTGCGCTGGACGGTTCCCTGATTGCTGACGCCGTAGGGCTGCCGGTACAGGGCCGCATCCCCCACCTGCGGGCCGTCCCGGGGGCCATGGAGTCAGGCCGCCTGCTGGACCTTGGGAAGCGGCGGACCATCCGGTATTTCGGCGCCACGGTGCTCGATTGGCTTGGAGAGGACCTGCAGGCGGGGGACGTCGCATGAGGCGGCCGCCCATTGCCCCTTCGTCTCCAGCCCGGGAAACGGGCGGCGCAGGTGGGTCCGGAGGCGTTGGCGCACGGCGCAGTGCACGGATCCTGGAGGCGAACAAGGCTGGCCGCCAGGCGCGGGTCAGCGGCGCCGGTACTGGCCGGACCGTTGATTCCGGGCTGCTGGAGTCTGTCCGTGAATCGATGATGGCGGAGGCAGGAACAGTAACACCTTCGCGCGTTGCCGCGGCCGTACAGGCCACCGGCAAGCTGTTGGGCACCGCCGGAGCGCTTGCCGCAGTGGAGCGGATCAGCGCCGAGCTCAGTGGATTGGGCCCCCTGCAGGAGCTCACCAGGGATCCAGCGGTAACAGACATCTTCGTCAACGCTCCGGATTCCGTGTGGGTGGACCGCGGCCGGGGCATCGAGCGCGTACCTGTCGTGTTCGATGGCGAATCCCAGCTGCGGGCGCTGGCATGCAGGCTCGTGGCCGCAGGAGGGCGCCGCCTGGATGACGGGTCGCCCTGTGTTGATGTCAGGCTTGCCGGCGGCTACCGTGTCCACGCCGTGTTGCCGCCGGTGTCCACGTCCGGGACGCTGTTGAGCGTCCGGATCCGCAGGGAGCAGGTCTTCAGCATGGCAGAGCTGCGTACGGGCGGCATGTTCGGCCAGCGGGTGCAAACGGTGCTCGAACGGATCGTGGACAAGAGGTTGAGCTTCCTGGTCAGCGGTGCTACGGGTTCAGGGAAGACCACGCTGTTGTCCACCCTGCTGGGCCTGTGCTCCGCGCAAGAACGGCTGGTCCTGATCGAGGACGCCTCCGAACTCAATCCTGTCCACCCGCATGTGGTTGCCCTCGAATCACGCCACGGAAACCTTGAAGGCGGCGGTGCCGTGGACTTGGGGGAGCTGGTTCGCCAAGCGCTGCGCATGCGCCCGGACAGGCTGGTGGTGGGGGAGTGCAGGGGTGCTGAAGTCCGCGAGCTCCTCACCGCGATGAATACCGGGCACAGCGGTGGCGGCGGAACCATCCACGCCAATACGGCGGCCGCAGTTCCGGCCAGGCTCAACGCCCTCGGCGCGCTCGCAGGGCTCGGTCCGGAGGCCGTGCGGCTTCAGGCCGCCAGCGCCCTTGATGCTGTCATCCACGTCGGCAGGACACCCAAAGGCAGGGAAGTCCTGGGCATTGGACTCATCGCCAATGGGCCGGAAGGACTGACCGTGCTGCCGGCCATTGGGGAATCAGGTGTCCCGGGTTCCGCGTGGCCGGCGCTCACGGCCCGGCTGGGGATGAACCCCGAGGAGATCCCGTGACGCTCCTCTTCCCCGTGCTCCTGTGCAGCGCTGTGCTGCTGCTTCTCAAGCCGCCCCTGGACGCTGCTTCCAGGTTGCGCGCCGCAACCGGCAACAGGACGAAAGCGGCGGCTCCCCGGAGGGGCCTTGTCCTGCCGTGGAACAGGAAGGGCACCGCAAGGGCGGCAATAGCGCGGGGACCAGGCCTGACCCTGGTGGTGCAGCAGATGGCGGCACTGCTCCGGGGTGGCCGGACGCCCGCACGGCTGTGGGACGAGTTGTGGATGGTGTACGGCAAAGGTGATAACGGGCGGCAACATCAGGAAGCCGCCCCGCTGTCCGGGGCCATGCTGTCAAAGGGATCAGCTGCGGTCCTGGCAACCGCGCGTGCGGCCGCCGCTACCGGGGCTCCCGTTGCGGAAACCGTCCGCCGTGCCGTTTCCACGGCCTTTCCGCCCCGCGACAGGGAGGCCAGGACCTGGTTGGAGCTTGCCGCCTGCTTCGACATCGCCGAAGCCAGCGGGTGCCCGCTCGCTGACGTGCTGACCCGGTTCGCTGCCCAACTGGAAGCAGAGGATGACGCCGACGCGGCCCGGCAGACGGCTCTCGCAGGGCCCAAAGCCACCGTCCGGCTCCTGACCTGGCTTCCCTTGATGGGTCTGGGACTCGGCGCTGCCCTGGGTGTGGATCCCCTGGCCACCCTGCTGGGGACACCCCTTGGACTGGCCGCGTTGTTGGGCGGCGTGGTCCTTACCGCGGCGGGAAGGGCCTGGTCTGCCCGGTTGGTGGCGTCAGCTGCAGGGGCAGGAGCGCAATGAACCCGGTTTGGGCCCCCGGCCTGGCATTGTTCACGCTGCTCGCGGCCGGTGCATGGCTTGCCTGTCCCGGCCACGGGAGGTTGCGAAAACGGCTTCGCCGGGTGTGCCCATCCGCTGCAAGAGCACAGCAGGCGGCCGCCAAGGGGTCGGCAGCGCGTTGCGGCAGCGGCCTGAAGGATACGGCCATGATGCTCGAACTTGTGGCGGCGATGCTGGACGCCGGAGCCGGAATTGGCAGGGCCCTCGACCTGGTGGCTGCTTCCGCTGCGCCACAGTACCGGGACTCCCTGCGGCCTGTGGTCTCCGCGCTGGCCATCGGCGCTGACTGGGAAACAGCATGGCGCAGCTCCGCCGTGCGGCTCCCCGAAATCCTGGAGCTGCGGGACGCCCTGGGCTTCGCCGCGCTCACGGGGGCACCATCATCCGCGATCCTGTATGCCCAGGCTGCAAGGCTTCGCCGGGAACGCTTTCGGGCGGCGGAGAAGCGCGCCGCTTCCTTAGGCGTGAAGCTGGTGGTTCCGCTGGGCCTGTGCTCACTTCCGGCCTTCATCTGCCTCGGCGTGGTCCCGGTGCTCTTGGCCTTGGTGCCGAACGGCGCATAGCCACCCTGCCGCTTCCGTCCCCACGACTCCTCGCCCTGTCTTCCCGTCCCCGCCGCTGCTGGCCCTGTCTTCCCGTCCCCGCCGCTGCTGGCCCGTCCACTCCTCCACAGCGCTGGATCTGCAGAGCTTTTCCACTTAGCGCCCCACCTCCCTTACCGGCAACAGTTCGGCCGGGAAGAGTCAAGAGAGCCGGCAAAACCACCGGCACCAACGGAAAGGAAACACAATGCCCATCAACCACTACCGCCGCAACCCCTCCGCCGGAATGTCCACAGCCCCCTTTTCCAGGCCGATGCGGACTGCCTCCAGTCCGATGTTCGCGGGACCAACCGGCAGCCTTCGCAACACCGGCGCGGCGCCATACGCTTACGCCGTTGACTTCGATTCGACCACGGCCGCATCCACTGCACTCATGCCGAAGGCACCAGTTTCACGTGCATCCTTTCCAGCGGCATCCTTCCCGCCGCCCGGCAACGTGGTGGAGCTGTACCCCGGTGCGGGCGCCACGCGCAAGACCCGGCGCACTGCAAGGCTCGTGGGCTCGGAAGCCGGCATGGCGACGGCCGAATACGCCATTGCCACCCTGGCCGCGGTGGGATTTGCCGGGCTGCTGGTGTTCATTCTCCGCAGCGACGAAGTGCGAGGCTTCCTGCTGAACCTCATCCGCACCGCATTGGCGCTGCCGTGACGCATTCGGCAGGAGTGCTGCCGTCACGGAAGCCCCTGGAATCGGTGACCGGCCGTGTGGCTTGGAGCAACGGAGGAGGGCAACCCTTGGATGAAACCGCGAAGGCCCGGGGCACCGTAACGGCCGAGTTCGCGGTGGCGCTCCCGGCAGTGCTGGCACTACTGGCCATGCTGCTTGCCGGAGCCGCTGCAGGCACGACGCAACTGCGGATCGAAGAAGGAGCCCGGGCCGGCGCCAGGGCCCTGGCCCGGGGCGACAACCCCGCGGCGGTTGAACGGACCGTCAGGACGCTCGCCGGCAGCTCGGCAGTTGCATCAGTTGCCGCCGACGGCGAATGGTTCAGCGTCACCGTGACCGACCGGGTGGCTGGTCCCCTGGGCTCCTCCATTCCGTGGACCCTCACCGCCCGCGCCTCCACGCGCAGCGAGACTCCGGGGACTGCTGCTGCAGGCGGCGCCGCAGGTCAGGCCGGCGCCGGGGGCGCCAGATGATGGATCGCGACGGGCTGCGACACCCCATGATCTGGACCAGATGCCCCAACACAGGGCCCGGTCGCCCTGCCGCCGGGCGATGGCAGCGCACGGCAACGCGGGCTGGCCCTGCTCACGGGCAGTGCAGGCAACGCGGTGCGGATGGCCACGAACGGGGGTCGGGGACGGTCCTTGCCGCAGGGCTGTCCCTGGTGGTCATGATGGCGATGGCCGTCATGTTGCTGCTGGCCCAGTCAGCCGTGCTCGCAAGCAGGGCGGCAGCGGCAGCCGACCTGGCAGCCCTTGCCGGGGCGGATGCCCTTCGCGGCATCACCACGGGGGAGCCCTGCACGGTCGCCGCGGAAGTGGCGGCCCGCCACGCCGCCACGGTCCTCAGTTGCTCCGAGGGTTCGGGGCAGACGATCGAGGTACGCACCGAGCTCGGCGAGCGCCCGCTGCTGGGCGCCGCGACCGGACGTGCCCGGGCGGGTCCGCCGCCATAGGGGCAGCGCCGCCGGGACAGGACACGAGCACATGCGCACACTGTCGCAAGGGGGACGGCGCGCCAAAGAGGGGCAGGGCCATACAGATCAGGGCCATAGGACGGGTCCATAGGACGGGGCCGCCCAGGGACAAGGCCCGTGGCGGGTATCAGCTCCTGGCTTCCAGATCCACCGGCGTGGCTTCCGTGGCGTCCTTGAGCAGCACGTCAAGCAGGGTCACGGCGGCGGCCTTGTCCAGCGGATTGTTCTTGTTGCCGCATTTGGGGGACTGCACGCAGGACGGGCAGCCGGCCTCGCACTCGCAGGCCTTGATGGCATCGCGGGTTGCTGCCAGCCAGACCATGGCTTTGTCGAATCCCCGCTCGGCAAAGCCGGCTCCGCCAGGGTGCCCGTCATACACAAAGATGGTGGGCACCCCGGTGTCGGCGTGCAGGGCAGTGGACACGCCGCCGATGTCCCACCGGTCGCTGGATGCCACCAGCGGCAGGAGTCCTATCGCGGCGTGCTCCGCGGCATGCAGGGCGCCCGGGAACTGCGCTTCGATGAGGCCCGCCCCAGTCAACGAGCGGTTGTCCACCACGAACCACACCGCCTTGGTGAAGAGCTCCCGTGCACCCAGTTCCAGCGGCTCCTCGCCCAGGACCTCATTGGAAATCAGGGCCTTGCGCTGGAAGGAGACAACCTGCGTGGTCACCTTCACGTCGCCGAAGTGCACGGTCACATCGCCCCACTGCATGGTCCGCAGGGTGTCCAGGACTTCGATCTGGGTTACATCCCGTGCTGTGGTGTAGTAGTCGGGGTTGGCCCGGCGGACCATGACGCAGTGGTCGTCTTCGTTCAGGTCCTCCACCACGTAGGTGTCGCCCTGATGGACGTACACCGCTCCGGTGTGGGCTTGGTAGTGCGTTTGAGGCGAATCCATGGTTCCCAGGAGGGAACCGGTCTCTGCGTCGACGATGCTGACGGGTCCGCCGCCGTCTGCCCTCAGGTTGACCATTGCCGCCGCGCTCTGCGAGTGGGTCCAGAACCAGCCGGCGGGGCGCCGGCGGAGGTAGCCTTGCGCCACCAGCCGATCCAGGAGCATTTCAGCGGTCGGCCCAAAAAGGTCCAGCTCGGCAGGTCCCAGGGGAAGTTCAGCGGCCGCTGCGCACAGGTGCGGTCCCAGCACATAGGGGTTGGAGGGGTCAAAGACCGTAGCCTCCACCGACACGTCGAAGATGGCTTCGGGATGGTTCACCAGGAACGTGTCCAGCGGATCGTCGCTGGCCACAAACGCCGCAATGGCATCCTGGCCCGCCCGGCCGGCCCTGCCGATCTGCTGGAACAGTGATGCCCGGGTGCCGGGCCAGCCTGCCACCAGCACTGCATCCAGGCCGGAGATGTCGATTCCCAGCTCCAACGCAGACGTGCTGGAAACGCCCAGCAGCTGGCCCGAACGCAAGGCTTTCTCCACCGCCCGGCGTTCCTCCGGAAGGTACCCCGAACGGTACGCGGCCACCCGTTGCGGGAGGCTCGGATCCACCTCGTCAAGGAGGCGCTTGGTAATGGCGGAGATGGTCTCCGCGCCGCGGCGGGACTTGATGAAGGCGATGGTGCGGACCCGTGCTGATACCAGGTTGGCCAGCAGGTCAGAGGTTTCGGCAACGGCCGTGCGCCGCTCCTTGGCTCCGTTCTCGCCCCTCACGTCGGTCAGCGCCGGTTCCCACAGTGCCACGGTGGTGGCCCCGTGGGGGGAGCAGTCGCGGGACACTGCCTTGACGGGCGCACCGATGAGGCGGGAGAAGGAGACATCGGGCTCGGATGCGGTGGCGGAGGCAGCGATGAACACTGGCTCGGGGAACGTGGTTCCCGCACCGTAGTAGGCGCAGATCCGGCGGAGACGCCGCATCAGGTTGGCCACGTGTGAACCGAACACGCCCCGGTAGCTGTGCGCCTCATCAACGATGACGTAGCGAAGCCGGCGGAAGAAAGCTGCCCACCACGCATGGTTGGGAAGGATGCCGAAGTGCAGCATGTCCGGGTTGGCCAGGATGAAGTTGGCGTGGTCCCGGATCCACCGGCGGGCGGAGGGATCGGTGTCGCCGTCGTAGGTTTCCGCCCGGACCGTGGGCAGCTTCAGGGCGCGGATGGCATTCAGCTGGTCGGCCGCCAGCGCCTTGGTGGGGGAGAGGTAAAGGGTGACGGCGCCGTCGTCGTGAATCCTGCCCGGGTCCGCGAGCACGCGCAGTTCGGACCGGTGGATCGCATCCAGCGAGGGCAGCTGGTACGCCAGCGACTTCCCGGACGCAGTGCCGGTGGCCACCACAACATGCTCCCCAGCGTGTGCTGCATTGGCCGCGTCAACCTGGTGACGGTATGGCTCGCGGATGCCCAGCGTCCCGTACGCCGCAGCAATGTCCGGGTGCATCCACTCCGGCCAGGGCGCGTGGACTGCCTCCCGCGCCGGAATGGTGCGGACATGACGCAGCTGTTCCGGATCCGGGCCGCGGCCCAGCAAAGGAATCAGGGAGTCATGGGGGTTCACCCCACCATTCTTTCATCCGCTGCAGGACCGCATGCCCGCGGTTCGCCCAAGGGAAAACCGTACGGCGGTTCCGGAGCAGCAGGTTCAGCTCAGTGAGAGGTCCGCCCCGTCATGGGACGCTGACAGCATCAGGACCCGGGCCACCGTGGTCCAGCCCAGATGCGAGTAGAGCTTCTGCCCGTCCAGGGACGCCAGCAGCAGGCCGGCGCGGACATCATGCCCGAAGGCCTGGGCCGCCAGCGCCCGCATGATGAAGCTGCCCAGGCCCCTGCGCTGGAACGCCGGCTCGGTGATGATCTTGTCGAACACGGCGGTATCACCCACCACGAACACCCTGCCACTGGCCGCGAGTGTGTCTCCTGAGCGGACCTCCGCGTAATGGACGCCAGCCTGCTCGAAGGTGGACAGGCTGAGGTCGTCGTCGGAAAGCCAGGGGTCCTCGGCGTCCTGCGTCTCCATGTCCACGATCATCATCGTCTGCGAATCAGAGGTGACGTTCAGGCCCCGCCGGGCTACCAGGGCGGCATAGCGGGCGGGGTCGTTGGTGAGGATGGTCAGTACCCGGGCGGGGGATTCCGCCGTCCTGGCCGCGAGGGCGGCGAACTCGTCATCCGTGGGTTCGGACGCGAAGACTTCCCATTCCCCGCTGGTGTCAGCGCGGAGGGCAGCGGGAAATCGGCCTTCCGTGGAAGTCCGGTAGCCGCGACACCCGGCCCAGCCGGCAACCCACACTTCAAGCAGGCCAGTAATGTCTTCCACCATGGTTTGCGGGCTCATGGCATGAACAATATTCCAGCCTGATCACAAGCAACAGAGGGTGCGGAAGTGCTTATGCAATTGTGATCAGCGCCGGGGCCAGGACCTGCAGCCGCCAGGACCGGTCCGGCAGCGCAGCCGGTACCCTTAAATGCGTGGCTTTGAACAAGATTGTGCTCTTTTACGGCTTTACCCCCATTACTGACCCGGACGCCGTCCGCCTCTGGCAGCGTGCCCTGTGCGAAAAGCTTGGCCTGACCGGGCGCATCATCATTTCCAAGGACGGAATCAACGCCACGGTGGGCGGCGAAATCGGCGCCGTCAAACAGTACGTCAAGACCACCCGCGAGTACTCCGGGTTCCGGGGCATTGACGTCAAATGGTCCGACGGCGGCGCGGAGGACTTCCCGCGGCTCAGCGTTAAGGTGCGGGACGAGATTGTGTCCTTCGGCGCGCCCGGTGAGCTCAAGGTTGACGCCGACGGCGTGGTGGGCGGCGGACAGCACCTCAAGCCGGACCAGCTCCACGAGCTCGTCGAGGCCAGGAAGCAGGACGGCGAGGACGTGGTCTTCTTCGACGGCCGGAACGCCTTCGAAGCGCAGATCGGCCGGTTCAAGGACGCCGTGGTGCCCAATGTCGCCACCACCCATGACTTCATCAAGGAGCTGGAGTCCGGCAAGTACGACTCCCTCAAGGACAAACCCGTGGTGACCTACTGCACCGGAGGCATCCGCTGTGAGGTGCTCTCCAGCCTGATGGTGAACCGCGGCTTCAAAGAGGTGTACCAGCTGGACGGAGGGATCGTACGGTATGGCGAAGCCTTCAAGGACCAGGGGCTCTGGGAGGGCTCGCTGTACGTCTTTGACAAGCGCATGCACCTGGAGTTCAGCGAGGACGCCAAGACCATTGGCCAGTGCGCCCGCTGCTCGGCGCCCACCAGTAAATTCGAGAACTGCTCCAACCCGAGCTGCCGCACCCTCACGCTGTACTGCGCCGTATGCGCCGCCAGCCCGGAGACACTCCGCTGCCCGGAAGGCTGCGCGGCGGCCTGAGCCACCAGCGGGTTCAGGCAACCGGGCCGCTCAGCTGGGAACGGCCGGGCAGCCGGCGTCAGAGCCGGTGGACGCGGAACGCGTAGTTCGCGGCAGTCCTGGCCTCCACCCGGACCGTGAGGACGCTGTCCGTTGACAGGTAAATGACGTTCTCGCGGTTGATGCCGCAGCGCAGGCCCAGGTCAACCAGGGTGAGGGTCTCGGTGCGGACCGTGAAGGTCACCCGGCGCTGGCTGCGGCAGGCGATGGACAAAATGTAGGTTCCGGTTTCCAGCTCCGGCGATGAAAAGGTCCGGTCCTCCCCGGCAGCCAGGAGCCCCGCGTCGGCCTGGACCACGGGGCCGGTGGTGCCTGGAAGGGCCCGGGACACCCAGTCACCCAGCTCCGCTTCGCTGACCGGATCCTGTTGCAGCGGGTCGCGGGTAAAGGCCGGCGCCGGGGCAACGGTCGCGGTGCCCTGCGCGTTGCCGGCCCGGCCGTCGTCGTACGTATACTCACAACCGGCCAGCGCACCTGCCGCAAGCACCAGTCCAAGGGCGACGGCGGCCACGGGCTTCGGTGCCCGGGGCGCCCGTGCTGTCCCTTCGGAAAGGGGCGCGGGGGTCCCCCGCACGCTGGGCATAGTCCGACTTTAAGCCCGCAGCGGTCCGCGGGCCAGAGCCCGGACAGTGCTTAGTGCGCCGGTGCCAGCTGGTAGGCGTAGAGCAGCGGAGCGTCCACGCTCGAGCTGCTGATTTCCACCCGGCCCGCGGCGGGCAGGTTGATTTTGGTGGTCTCCTGCCGGCCGTTGCACGCGGCCCCGGCTTCTGCAATGGCTTTGCCGTCCAGGGACACAGCGAAGAAGGCCTTGCCGGTCCCTTCGCAAACCGCCGTGAGTACATAGCTGCCGGCGGGCACCCTGGCGGCTTCCTGCACGATGCGGTCCCGGTTGAGGATCTTTCCCGAATCCTGGAGCACGACACCCGCCGGTGATGATGGCAGCGCTGTGGCCCGCCACTTGGGAACATCCGCGTTCTCCACAGAGTTCGTCGGCGAACACCCCGCCACGGCCAGGCAGAGGACCGCGGCAACCACTGTCCCGGGCAGCGAACGGCGGACTGCGGCGGTTGCCGTGCGGGCGCGCGGAAAGAGGGTGAGTCGGGAAGGCATGGGACCACCGTACCCCGCAGCCACCCCGGACTAAACTTGGGCGATGCCTGGATCCCCTTATGAATTCACCGCCGGAAACACCCCCGACGCTCCCCGCAGCGACCTCCCCGCACTGCTGTCCGCCCTCGCCGCAGACCTGCGCGGGCTGGACTACACGCTCGACGGTGTGGCACGGCTGCTGGGGCCGGCGGCCTCGGCCGCGCTGAACCGGGACCAGATCATCCCCGCGCTGCTCGCCGTTGAGCATGCAGTGCAGGCTGACGACCGGGAGGTGCCGCTTGCCGCCGCCGTCCGCCTGTGGCTCCTCGCCGAGCCGCAGGAACGCCGAACGCTCGACGCCGCCCTGCCCGGTACCGGCGCGCAGGGGCTCCTGGACCTGGGGCTGGTGCAGCCCGTCCCCGGCTCCGGACTGCTCACAGCGAAGGCCGACCTGCGGCCGTACGGCTGGGATAAGAACGACGACGGCAGCGGCGGCGCGGAGCTGTGGGTGGCCAGCGACCTCGCCGCCCACCAGCAGGCGGGGGTACTCCGGCACGACCACGTCCTGGGCATCGGGCAGGCATCCACCACCCTGGTGCAGACCACCATCCGCCGCCACACCGAGCGCGCCCTGGACCTGGGGACCGGCTGCGGCATCCAGGCCTTCCACCTGCTGCACCACTGCCAGCACGTGACCGCCACCGACATTTCGGAGCGTGCGCTGGCCTATGCACGGTTCAACATCCTGCTCAACGCCGAGGCGCTCTCCGTCGACCCGGACCGCCTCGAAGACAGGGTGAGCCTGCGCCTGGGTTCACTCCTGGAGCCGGTGGCCGGGGAGGAATTCGGCCTGGTGGTGTCCAACCCGCCGTTCGTCATCACTCCGCGCAGTACCGGCGAGGACGCGGCGGACCAGTTCACCTACCGCGACGGCGGGCTGCCGGGCGACGGGATCGTGGCCTCCCTGGTGGCGGACCTGCCCACCATTCTGGGGCCTGGCGGATGGGCACAGATGCTCGGCAACTGGGAAGTCGCCAACGGCAGCAGCTGGGATGAGCGGCCGAAGTCGTGGGTGCTGCCCGGCACGGAAGCCTGGTTCATCCAGCGCGAACAGGTCAGCCCGGAACAATACGCCGAAACCTGGCTGCGGGATGCCTCCGAGTCCCGGGACCGGCAGCATTACCAGGAGGCGTATGCGGCCTACCTTGCGGACTTCGCCTCAAGGAATGTCGACGGCATCGGCTTCGGCATGGTCTGGCTGCGCCGCCCCGCCGACGGCCGCCCTGCCGCCATCAGCCGCTTCGAGGAAATCACCTACCCCATCGAACAGCCCATCGGCCCCCACCTGGGCGCCGCCGTCGAACGCAGCGACTGGCTCGCTGCCCATGACCTTGCCGGCACGCACCTGCTCGTGGCTGACGACGTCACAGAGGAGCGCCACCAGCGTCCCGGCGCCGAGCACCCGGGCGTGATACTGCTCCGTCAAGGTGCCGGGCTGCGGCGCACCAACCTCATGAGCACCGAGCTGGCCGGCTTTGTGTCCGCATGCGACGGCGACCTCACCGCCGGGCAGATCGCCGGGGCTTTGGAGGCCCTCCTGGGCGGTGGCGAGGGGTTCGACGCCGGGACCTTCCAGGGTGCGTTGCTCGCCGACGTGGCCAACCTGGTCCGTGACGGCTTCCTCGTCCCGGCCTGAATTCCCGCCCGGCCGCAAGCCCCCTCAAGCCCTCAACAGAGCCCCGTCTTTTCCACATGAATGCGCACGATTCCCCAAAATATGGTGAACTAGGCGAACATGGGCTCATCTGCCCCAGCAACCTTTTTCTGTAGGAGCACCGTGCCAAGCAAGGCCAAAACCGGCAAGAAACTCGTGATTGTGGAGTCTCCGGCCAAGAGCAAGACCATCGCCAAGTACCTCGGCGAGGGCTTCATCGTAGAGGCCTCCATTGGTCACATCCGCGACCTGCCGCAGCCGTCCGAACTCCCTGCCGAGCTGAAGAAAACCTCCGTCGGCAAGTTCGCCGTCGACATCGAACACGACTTCAAGCCCTACTACGTGGTGTCCCCGGACAAGAAGAAAAAGGTTACTGAGCTCAAAGCTGCGCTCAAGGACGCCGACGAACTCTATCTCGCAACCGATGGGGACCGCGAGGGCGAGGCCATCGCGTGGCACCTGCTGGAAGTGCTCAAGCCCAAGGTTCCGGTGTACCGGATGACGTTCGGCGAAATCACCAAGGAAGCCATCCAGCGCGCGATGGGCAACCTGCGCGACGTGGACCAGGACCTGGTGGACGCCCAGGAAACCCGCCGTGTCCTGGACCGCCTCTACGGCTACGAAATCTCACCCGTGCTGTGGCGCAAGGTGGCCCGCGGGCTGTCCGCCGGGCGCGTGCAGTCAGTGGTCACCCGCATGGTGGTGGACCGCGAACGCGAACGCATGGCCTTCAAGGCTGCCTCCTACTGGGACTTGACCGGCCAGTTCGGCGCCGAATCAGGCTCGTTCAAGGCCAAGCTTGCCGCCGTGGACGGTGCCAAGGTGGCCAGCGGCCGTGACTTCAACGACGACGGCGTGCTCACCTCCAAGAACGTTGCACACCTTAACGAGGAGCTGGCAACCTCGCTGGCAGCAGGGCTGCAGAAGGCTGACTTCCGGGTCCGCTCTGTCGATACCAAGCCGTACACCCGCCGCCCGGCCGCGCCCTTCACCACCTCCACGCTGCAGCAGGAGGCGGGGCGCAAGCTGCGGTTCTCCTCGAAGAGCACCATGCAGGTGGCGCAGCGCCTCTACGAAAACGGCTACATCACCTATATGCGTACGGACTCGTCCGCGCTGAGCGACGAAGCCGTCACCGCTGCCCGGCGGCAGGCTTCCGAGCTGTACGGCCCGGAGTACATCCCGGGATCTCCGCGGGTCTACTCCAACAAGGCGGCCAACGCGCAGGAAGCGCACGAGGCCATCCGTCCCGCCGGTGACTCGTTCCGCACCCCCGCCCAGGTGGCAAAGCAGCTCTCCGGCGACGAATTCCGGCTCTACGAGCTGATTTGGAAGCGGACCGTCGCCTCCCAGATGGCTGATGCCAAGGGCTCGACGGCGACCATCCGGCTGGGTGCCGTGGCCGCCGACGGGCGGGACGCCGAGTTCTCCGCCTCCGGCACCGTTATCACGTTCCCCGGCTTCCTTGCCGCTTACGAGGAAGGCAAGGACGAGACCCGGGGCGACGACGACTCCGACGAAGGACGCCGCCTGCCCAACGTGGCCAAGGACGACTCCCTCACGGCCGCGGACATCCAGGCCGTGGGCCACGAGACCTCCCCGCCGCCCCGGTACACGGAAGCGTCACTGACAGCGGAACTGGAGAAGAAGGGGATCGGCCGCCCGTCCACCTACGCCTCCACCATCCAGGACCGAGGCTACGTCCGGAAGCAGGGTTCGGCCCTGGTGCCCAGCTGGATTGCCTTCTCGGTGATCCGGCTCCTGGAGCAGCATTTCTCCGATTACGTGGATTACGAGTTCACCGCCGACATGGAAGGCGACCTGGACAAGATCGCCAACGGCCAGGAAGCCGGTGCCTCCTGGCTGCGGCACTTCTACTTCGGCGAGGATTCCGATCCCGGCCTGCTGAGCATCGTCAACAACCTGGGCGAGATCGACGCCCGGGAAATCAACTCGATCCCCATCACCGACGAGATCACCCTCCGGGTGGGCAAGTTCGGTCCGTACCTGGAAAGTTCTGCCGCCGTGGTGGACCCGAAGACGGGCGAAATCGTGGAATCGGCGCGCGCCAACGTGCCCGAGGACCTAGCGCCGGACGAGCTGACGGCGGCCAAGGCCATCGAACTGATGGAGACGGCTGCGCCTGAGGAACGCGTGCTCGGCAGCGATCCGCACACGGGACACACAGTGGTGGCCAAGAACGGCCGGTACGGCGCCTACGTCACCGAGATCATCCCGGAGATGACCGACGAGGAACTGGCCAACCAGCCGGTGGAGTACTACAAGAACGGCAAGCCCAAGCCGCCCAAGAAGCCGGTCAAGGCCAAGCCGCGCACGGGTTCGCTTTTCAAGTCCATGACGGTTGAGTCCGTGACCCTGGATGAGGCGCTACAGCTCATGAGCCTGCCCCGGGCGCTGGGGGAGGACGCGGAGGGCAACCTGATCACGGTCCAGAACGGCCGGTTCGGGCCCTACCTGAAGAAGGGGACCGACTCCCGCTCCATCGGCTCGGAAGAGGAAATCTTCACCATCACCCTGGAGCAGGCCCTGGAGATCTACTCGCAGCCCAAGCAGCGCGGCGCCCGTGCCGCGGTGCCGCCGCTGGCGGAGTTCGGCCCGGACCCGGTGTCCGAGAAGAACATCGTGGTGAAGGAGGGTCGGTTTGGCCCCTACATCACGGACGGCATCACCAACATCACAGTTCCCCGCGCCACCTCCCTGGAGGAACTCACGCGGGAACAGGCTGTGGAGTTGCTGGCCGAGAAGCGCGCCAAGGGCCCCGTCAAGCGGACCGCCACCCGCAAGGCGCCTGCCAAGAAGAAGGCAACGGCCAAGAAGTAGCCGTGTGGCCGGCACGTTTGCGCCGGCCACCGTATCGTGATCGGCTAGGTGTATGACTGAACAGCCCGCGCACACGGACCTTTCCCCGCTCAACGACCTTGAGGAGAAGCTCGCCACCGGCGGACAGCCTGAGGCGAACCCCGTGGACGTCATCCTGTCGTTCCTCAACAGCGAGGTCTACATCATCAGCTCGGACGCCGTGGAGGGCATCGACTCCCAGGTGGAGCCCCTGGTCCTTGCCAACGCCGACGGCGACCCCGTCCTTGCCGTTTTCTCGCACCCCAGCAGGGTGGACCAGCAGTACCTGGAAGCCGCTCCCAACGTGCTGGGCACGCAGGGCGCTGCCATCATCGCCAACATCGGCGAGGAGCTGGGCATGGTGATCAACCCCGGTGCAGCCTACGGTTTCGAGATCAACCCGGAAGGCGTTGCCAACATCAAGCGCGACTTCAAGCGCGCTGACGAGCAATAATGTCCCCATGCGTCTAGGCGTCCTTGATATCGGGTCCAATACTGTCCATTTGCTCCTGGTGGATGCCCACCCGGGCGCCCAGCCGGTCCCTTTCGCTTCCCATAAGCGGCCGCTGTCCCTGGTGCAGTACCTCGAACCGGACGGCAGCATCAGCGACGAGGGACAGCATGAGCTGACCGAGTTCGTGCTGGAAGCCTGGGAGTTCGCGGCCCGGCACAAAGCGGAGGACCTGCTGGCCTTCTGTACGTCAGCCATCCGTGAGGCCACCAACGGTCCCGCCGTCCTGGCCCGGGTCAAGCACGAAACCACCGTGACCCTGCAGGAACTCACGGGCAGTGAAGAAGCGTCCATGACGTTTTTTGCGGTACGGCGCTGGCACGGCTGGGGAGCCGGTCCCATCCTGAACCTGGACATCGGCGGCGGCTCCTTTGAAATGGCCTTCGGCCAGGACGAGCTTCCGGAAGTCGCCACCTCGGTGCCGCTGGGTGCCAGCAGGCTCACCAGGGACTGGCTTCCCGAAGACCCGCCGTCGGCCAAGAGCGTCAAGGAACTCCGGCGCTACATCAGGGCCACGCTCAAGCCTGCGGTCCGCGAATTCGACGGCCTGGGCCGGGCAAACGTGGTGGCCGGCACCTCCAAGACCTTCCGTTCCCTGGCCCGGATCGCCGGAGCCGCTCCCAGCGCCGAAGGCCCGTACGTCAAGCGGGAGCTGCACGCCTCGGACCTGGGCATCTGGACCCAGCGGATCTCGGCCATGAGTTCCGAAGACCGGCTGCACCTGCCCGGCGTCTCCGAGGCGCGGGCCCACCAGCTCCTTGCCGGCGCTTTGGTGGCCGAAGCTGCGTTGGAAATGTTCAAGTTCAAGAAGCTGCGGATTTGCCCATGGGCGCTGCGTGAAGGACTGATCCTGCGCCGCCTGGACCAGTTGGTGTTCGCCGGACCCCTGGAGCCCGCGCCCCATGTGGCCGCCTCCCGGACAGTCGACGCAACAGTCTAGCCATGGGCATGCTGCCTGGTCTGCAGCCGGCTAGTCAGCCAGTCGGGCGGTTAAAAGCGGAAGCACCGGGGCCGGCAACAGGAAAATGGGGGAAAACCTGCTGCCGTGCCACCGGTGCCCTGGCAGGCATCCCCATGCCTGCCGCATCACTCGCACCCTCAATGAGGTAATAACTACGTTAGGACCCTAAGTTGTGTGCGGGCTGCGCTGAAGATGGGAGTTGCCTGTGAATGCCTCCCAACTGCAATGATGGAGGCATGAGCAACCGAATCGCATTCCTTGGCTGTGGATCCATGAACGAAGCCATTCTTGGCGGCCTGCTGGAGGCGGGGAAGGATCCCGGGGATGTTGTGGCCACGGTCCGCCGCGCTGAACGCGCCGCGGAACTGGCCGAGCGGTACCACGGGATCACCGCCATTGCCGGTGAGGAAGAGCCTGACAACAACAAGCAGGCCGCCAAGGGGTCCGCTGTGGTCATCCTTGGCGTCAAGCCGGTGGGCATCACGGATCTGGCCCGGGAAATCAGCCCTGCCCTTTCGCCTGGCACGGTGGTGGTCAGCGTGGCTGCCGCCGTGTCCATCGCGCAACTGGAGGCCGCACTCCCTGCAGGGCAGCCGGTGATCCGGACCATGCCCAACACCCCCGCAAAGCTGGGCCGCGGTGTCGTTTCCGTCTCGCCCGGCACGCACTGCACCCCGGAACAGCTCCAGATGGTCAAGGACATGCTGCAGGGCGCCGGGACCGTCGTTGAGGTCCCCGAGGAGCAGGTGGACGCCCTCTCGGCCATCAGCGGCTCCGGCCCCGCCTACGCGTTCTACCTTGCCGAGGCCATGGCGTCGGCAGGGGAGGAACTGGGCCTGGACCGGGAGCTGTCGCTGCTGCTGGCCCGCGAAACCGTGGCCGGGGCCGGGCTCATGCTGGCCGAGCCCGGAGCCGATCCTGCAGCGCTCCGCAAGGCCGTCACCAGCCCCAACGGCACCACGGAACGCGCCATCGCCACCTTTGACGAACAGGGCATCCCGGCCATCATCGCCGCGGGCGCCAAGGCGGCAGCGGACCGGGCGGCGGAGATCACCAGGCAGCTCGGCTAACGCTTCGAGGGGACTACGGCCGGGCGGCGAACCTCTCCAGCAGGTCCACGTGGCCGGAGACGATCAGCATGTCCCGTGAGGACACTTTGGTCTCCGGGCGGGCGTAGGTGAAGTCCTCACCCGGGGACTTCACGCCCACGATCGTCACGCCGTACTTTGACCGGACCTTTGACTCATCCAGGGTGAAGCCCACCGTTTCGCGCGGCGGGTACATTTTGACGATGGCAAAGTCGTCGTCGAACTCGATGAAGTCCAGCATGCGTCCGGAGACCAGGTGGGCAGCGCGGACACCGGCGTCGGCCTCGGGGTAAATGACGTGGTTCGCGCCGATCCGGGTGAGGATCTTGCCGTGGGAAGGCGTGATGGCCTTGACCCAGAGGTGCTCGATGCCCAGGTCCACCAGGTTCACGGTGATCAGCACCGATGACTCAATGGAGGTGCCCACCCCCACGACGGCAGAGCTGAACTCCTGCGCGCCGAGCTGGCGGAGAGCGTCGATGTTGGTGGCGTCAGCCTCCACTACGTGGGTCAGCAGGGGTGCCCATTTCTGCACCAGGTTCCGGTCCCGTTCGATGGCGAGCACTTCCCGGCCCTGCTTGACCAGCTGCTCCGCGGTGGATGATCCGAAGCGGCCCAGCCCGATCACCAGTACCGGGGCGTTGTGGGCGGGGCGCCGGGGGGCGTCTGTGGAACTAGCCAATGATCGGCCTCTCTTCGGGGTAGTGGTACAACTGGCTGCGCTGGCGCAGGGCCAGCGCAGCGGCGAGGGTTACGGTGCCCACGCGGCCGGCGAACATGAGGGCCGTGAGGACGTAAACGCCCTCGGGCGGCACCTCGGCGCTGAGGCCGGTGCTCAGGCCAACCGTGGCAAAGGCCGAAATCGTCTCGAACAGTACCCGGTCCAGTGACGCGCCGCTGAACTGCAGGAGCAGGAAGGCGGAGACGGAAACCAGGGTGGCGCCGGCAACGATCACCGAGATGGCCACCCGCATGGTTCCCTGCGGAATGGTCCGGCCGTACACCTTCACGTCGGCGTCGCCGCGGGCCTCGGCAACAATGGCCAGGAACATCACGGCGATGGTGGTCACCTTGATGCCGCCCGCCGTCGACGCCGACCCGCCCCCGGCGAACATCAGCGCGTCGGTCAGCAGCTTGGTGGTGGATTCCATGTGATTCTGGTCCACCAGGTTGAAGCCACCCGAACGCGTCATGACGGAGGCAAACAGGGAATGGGTGATCTTGTCACCCAGGCCCATCGGTCCGATGGTCCGGGCGTTGTCCCACTCCATCAGGGCCCACAGGAAGGTGCCCGCGGCGAGCAGGATGAGGGACACCTGGATGGTGAGCTTGGTGTGGAGGTTCCATTTCTTCCAGTTCAGCCCGTTCTGCTGCAGCACCATCACCACGGGAAAGCCCAGGCTGCCCAGGAAGACGCCCACCATCAGGGGAATGAGGATCCACAGGTCCGTCTCGTAGGGCACGATGCCGTCGGAGTGCGGCGTGAAGCCGGCGTTGTTGAACGATGAAATGGCGTAGAAGACACCGTGCCAGACAGACTGCCAGAACGGTTCGCCCAAGGTGAGGAAGCGGGGGATCAATGTCAGCGCCAGAATGCCTTCGATGACCACTGACGTAGTGATGACGATCCGCAGCAGCGTGCCCACTTCGCCCAGGCGGCCGGCGTTGTTCATGGACTCCGCGGCGATGATCTTGCCGCGCACGCCCAGCCGCTTGCTCACCATGAGCGCCAGCAGCGAGGCGAGGGTCAAGGTGCCCAAGCCGCCGATGAAGATGCCCACCAGGATTACCAGCTGGCCGAAGAAGGACCAGTGGACCGCCGTCGACACCACCGTGAGTCCCGTGACGCACACTGCCGAAACGGCCGTGAACAGTGCTTGGTGGACAGGGGTGGGAGTTCCATCCGCCGAGGCGACCGGCAGGGACAGCAGGAAAGTAAACACCGTGCAGACAGCGGCGAACGCCGTCAGTGCCAGCCGTGCGGGGGAGGTGTTGGCAATATCGTCAATGAAGTCGCGCAGCCGCGTGAAGATCCAGAGGCCCTCCCGCTCCTGCGCCGGGGGGTGCCAGGGGGCCGGGGTCCGGGGCCGCGACTGGCTTTGCGTCATGTGTGGCTTTTCCTCGGTTGAAACGGCTTCCCTCAGTAGTAAACCACTAAAGCCTGCGTCATGGCCGGGCCGGGGGCAGTGCGGGCTCGGGTAGCCTGTGATTGATGACATACCTGCCCGGACTCAGCCAGCCCGCGCCGCCAACGATGGTGGCGTGGAGTCCTGACATGACAGCTTACAACTTCGGTCCGGGCCACCCCATGGCGCCGGAACGGATGGACCTGACGGCGCGCCTGTCCCGCAGCCTGGGGCTCTTCGACCTGGACCACGTTGAGCTGGCAGCGCCCGAGGTGGCGTCCGACGCGGAGCTGGAGTCAGTCCACTCGGCTGATTATGTTGCAGCAGTCCGCCGGGTCAGTGCGGACCCCTCCCGGCCGGATGAAGCGCGCGGGCTGGGAACCGAGGACGATCCGGCGTTCGCCGGCATGCATGAGGCCGCCGCCCGCCTGGCCGGCGGCTCGCTGCTGGCGGCCCAGCACCTGCTGGATGGCTCGGCCGTGCACGCGGTGAATTTTGGCGGCGGCATGCACCACGCCGCCCGGGAGCGCGCCAGCGGATTCTGCATCTACAACGACGCCGCCCTCGCCGTGCAAAAGCTGCTCGACGGCGGCGTGCCCAAGGTGGCCTACATCGACGTCGATGCCCACCACGGGGACGGCACCCAGAACATCTTCTGGGACGATCCCCGGGTCCTCACGCTCTCGCTGCATGAGACGGGGCTGACCCTTTTTCCCGGGACCGGCTTCGCGAACGAGATCGGTGGCCCCGCAGCGGAAGGGACTGCGGTGAATGTCGCCTTGCCCGCAGGCACATCCGACGCCGGCTGGCTGCGCGCTTTCTACGCCGTGGTGCCGCAACTCGTGGGGGCATTCGAACCGGACGTCATCGTGAGCCAGCACGGCTGCGATTCGCACCGCAGCGACCCCCTCACGCACCTCAACCTCAGTGTGGACGGACAGCGCGAGGCCGCGAACGCCGTCGGGCATCTGGCAGAGCGCTACTGCGGCGGACGCTGGATCGCCACCGGCGGCGGGGGTTACAACGTGCTGGACGTGGTGCCGCGGGCGTGGAGCCATCTGGTGGCCATCGCAGCGGGCCGGCCCGTGCCGCTGCGGACGCCCGTGCCGGCGGACTGGCGGCAGTACGTCTTGGAGAAGTTCGGCACCGAGGCGCCCGCCTTCATGGGGGACGACGTGGAGCTGTGGTGGCGCTCCTGGGAGGTGGGTTTCGACCCCAACGACGCCGTTGACCGCACCGTCATGGCCACCCGGAAGGCGCTGTTTCCGCTGCACGGGCTGGACCCCTGGTTCGACTAGTCCGGCCGGAAACCCGTGCCGCCGAAATAGTTGATGCCTTTAGACGTATATGTCGCTAGGGTGGGAGGCATGGTGACAGACGACGTATTTGCCGTCATAGCGGAATCCACCCGGCGGGACATCCTGGTGGCCCTTCGGGCAGGCGACAAAGCCGTGGGGGAATTGGTGGAGGAACTGGCGGCGAGCCAGCCCACCATTTCCAAGCACCTGAAAGTCCTCCGTGAGGCACAGCTGGTCAGCATGCGCGCCCAGGGCCAGAAGCGCTTCTACGCGTTGAACCGGGGCCCTTTGGAGGGCATCGCCAGCTGGCTGGAGACGTTCGACGTCGGCCCTGGCGCCAACGCCGCAGCCGCACCGGCCGGCCTGGATCAGTCGACGGCGGAACAGCCAGCCGCCGGTCAGGCAGTCCCCGCCCCGGCAGCCCCTGCCCACCTGCAGGAAGGCGTCGCCGCTGCCGCCGTGTCGCTGCCGCCGGCCCCGCGGGGGGCGGAGCCTGCTGCGGCGCAGGCGCCCCGGGAGGACGTCCCGGCGCCCCTCCTGGTGCGGGAAGGCGCCGAGCTGAGCCCCGCCGTCGTCATTCCAGGCGGCACTGCCGCCCCGCTGAGCGACGACACCGTTCCGCAGCAAATCGGACGCACCGTTGGCCGCGCCGCCACCAAAGCAGCCGACCTGCTGGCCAACCTCCCCAACCTGCCTAAATTTGGGCGCAAGAAATAGGGTTTGGCCGGAAGGAGCAGGGCTTACTTAGCCAGCAGCCGCACGTGGTCCGGGGTGAGCTCGGAAATCCGGCTGACACCCAGGAGCGCCATGGTGCGGGCCATGTCCTTCTCAAGGATCTGCAGGGCACGGTCCACGCCCGCGCGTCCGCCCGCCATCAGGCCGTAAAGGTAGGCGCGGCCGATCAGCGTGAAGTCGGCGCCCAGGGCCAGTGCCGCCACAATGTCCGCGCCGCTCATGATGCCGGTGTCCAGCATGATGGCTGCGTCGGTGTTGTCACCGGTGAAAGCCTGCTTGACCTCGGGGAGCAGGTGGAACGGGATGGGAGCCCGGTCCAGCTGGCGGCCGCCGTGGTTGGACAGGACCACACCGTCGGCGCCGTGGTCCACAACGCGGCGGGCATCCTCGACGGTCTGGATGCCCTTGACCACCAGCTTGCCCTTCCAGGTTTCACGCAGCCAGTCCAGGTCCCCGAAGGTGAGGGTGGGGTCGAACATGGAGTTGATCAGGTCTGCCACAGTCCCCGTGTAGCGGGACAGCGAGGCGAAGGTCAGCGGCTCGTGGGTGAGGAAGTTGAACCACCAGGCGGGCCGGTAGGAGGCATCCAGCACGGTCTTGAGCGTCAGCGCCGGCGGGATGGTCATGCCGTTGCGGACGTCGCGGAGGCGGGCCCCGGCCACGGCGGTGTCCACGGTGACCATGAGGGTGTCGTTGCCCGCTTTGGCGGCGCGCTCGATCAGCTCCAGTGAGCGGTCCCGGTCCGTCCACAGGTACAGCTGGAACCAGTTGCGCCCGTTGGGGGCAGCGGTGGCCACGTCCTCGATGGAGGCGGTGCCCATGGTGGACAGGGTGTAGGGGATGCCGGCGGCTTCGGCGGCCTGCGATCCGGCGTACTCGCCCTCGGACTGCATCATGCGGGTGAAGCCGGTGGGGGCGATTCCGACGGGGAGCCGCGACGGCTTGCCCAGGATGTCGGTGCTGAGGTCGATGCTGGAGACGTTCCGCAGGATGCCGGGCCGGAACTCGATGTCCAGGAATGCCTGGCGTGCGCGGCGGAGGGTGATTTCCTCTTCTGCGGCGCCGTCCGTGTAGTCGAAGGGGGCCTTGGGGGTGCGGCGTTTCGCGATGTCGCGCAACTCCCAGATGGTGCTTGCCCGCTGCAGCCGGGCAGCCTTGCTGAATTCCGGCTTCTTGAACTGCATCAGCGGCGCGAGGTCCGAGTACTTGGGAATGCGCCGTTTCAGGGCAGCAGGCAGGGCGGACGACGACGGGGCCTGGCCAGATGCCGGCGCTGCGGGAATGTCCGTGGTCTCCGGGGCCGGGGTGGCCTCCGGATTGTTGGGCTGGATGGTGTGGGTCATGGCTCCTCCTATGGTCCAACCACACTCTAGGTCATGTGGTCCAACCACATCAACTACTATTTTGTCATGCGTACTCACCAGCTGGTCCTGCACTGGATCGAGGACCGGCTCTCAGCCGGCGACCTGGCTGTCGGCGGCCGGCTCCCGGCGGAGCGCACTCTGGCGGAACAGCTCCAGGTCTCGCGGACCTCCGTGCGCGAGGCCATCCGGATCCTCGAAGCCATGGGTGTAGTCCGTTCAGGCGTAGGCTCCGGTCCCGACGCAGGGACGGTGGTGATCTCGGATCCCGCCGCCGCCCTCGGCTCAGCCCTTCGGCTGCATGTGGCCACCCAGCACCTGCCGGTGGCGGACATCGTGGAGACCCGTGTCCTGCTGGAGTCCTGGGCGGCTGCAAAGGCCCGCCGGGACGCGCCCGAGCTTGCGGAGGCGGCCACGCTCCTTTCCGCGATGGATACACCTGAAGGACTGCCCGCGCGCGATTTCCTGGCCCTCGATGTGCGGTTCCACCTGGCCCTGGCCAACGCCGCAGGCAACGCAGTGGTCAGCGCCATGATGGGATCGCTGCGCGAATCCATCCAGGGCTACGCCGCCGAACTGACGGGCAACCTGCCGGACTGGAACGCTACCGCCTCGCGTCTGCACGCCGAGCACCACGCCATCCTGGCGGCGATCAGGAAGGGCGACGGCGGCCGGGCGGCCCAGTTGGTGGCTGCCCATATCGAAGGGTTCTACAAAGAAGCCGGGCTGGGCAGGGATCACCCTGCCCAGCCCGGCCTGATCGGCTAGCGGACTTCGATGGCCAGTTCCTGGAAGTCGTCCTCGGCGTGCCGGCCCACGAGGATCCGGAAGGTGCCGCGCTCAAACTGCCAGCCGCCGTCGTAATGCGCGAAGGAACGGGCGGGAATCCGGACCTCCACGCTCTCCGTTCCGCCGGGCGCCAGGTGGGTTCCGGCGAAGCCGGCGAGCCAGCGGACGGGCCGTTCCACGGTGGATTCGGGCCGGTCCAGGTACACCTGGACTACGTCACGGCCGGAGCGGCTGCCGGTGTTGCGGACGGGGACGTGGACTACAACGTCGGAGCCGGCCGGGACCGATTCCCGTGCGTAGGCTGCGCCGAACTCGAACGTGGTGTAGCCCAGGCCGTAGCCGAAGGGAAGGGCCGGTGCGGCACCGCCCGCTGCCTGCTGCTTGAGCCAGGCACGGTAGCCGATGTGGATGCCCTCGGAGTACACCACCTTGCCGTCCACCGGGGTGGTGTCCAGGACCGGGACGTCCGCCAGGGCCGCAGGCCAGGTGGTGGGAAGGCGGCCGCCGGGCTCTTCGGCGCCCAGCAGGATGTCGGCGATGGCGCGGCCGAATTCCTGGCCGCCAAACCAGCCGAGCAGCACGGCCCCCACCTTGTCCAGCCACGGCATCAGGACCGGCGAACCGGAGTTCACCACCACCACGGTGCGCGGGTTCACCGCCGCCACCGCTTCCACCAGCTCGTTTTGCCGGCCCGGGAGGTCCAGGTCCTTGCGGTCGAAGCCTTCGGACTCGATGGCGGCGCTGGTACCCACCACCACCACCGCCACGTCGGCGGACCGGGCGGCCTCCACCGCCGCGTCGATCTCTGCCTGGGGGTCCTCCACCACCGTTTCCTCGCCCAGGAGGATGGCCGTAAAGGGGATGGCCTGCTGCTTGGGCAGCTCGTATACGGCCTCGATGCGCACCGTGCCGCCAGCGGCAGTGGTGACCGGGTGGACAGTCTTGGGCGGGTCGAACAATGCCGCGCCGAGCACGTCGGTGTCGTCCTCGATCTCGCCGTTGAACACCTCCTCACCGTTCAGGGCCAGCCGGATCCGGCCCACGGTGCCGATGCCCAGATGGTGGATGCCCGCCGTCGGGGCGGTCCAGTCCGTTTCCATCCGGATGGCAGCTGCGCCCTCGGGGATGCCCACGCCGAACCAGATCAGGTGTGAGGCCAGGCGGTCCTCGCCCGAAATTTCCGTCCCGTCCTCGGCCAGGAACGTCACCCGCAGGCCGGGCACACCGGAGACCGGGTTGTGCAGCGAGGTGCGGGGGAATGCCTGCAGGCCTTCCGCCACTTTCGCGCCGCGGGCGTAGCTCACGCTGACGCCCGGCAGTGCTTCGCGCAGGCCTTCGAGGGGGGAGACGTTCTGCTTGGGCATGACGGTGGCGCTGCCGCCGCCCTGGGTGCGGGCTTCCTCAGCGTTGTGGCCGCTGACGGCGACGCTGGCCAGGGCCGGGCGATCCAGCGGCAGGAGGCCGTCCCGGTTGCGGACCAGGACGGCGCCGCGGACTGCCACTTCGCGGGCGACGGCGGCGGCATTGAGCGGTGCCGGGAGTTCCGTCACGGAGGGGGAGACGCCGTTCAGGGAACCGACGCGGGCAGCAAGCCGGAGGATGCGGATGACTTTTTCGAGGATGGCGGACCTGCTGACCCGGCCGTCATTGACCGCCGCCAGCAGCTTGGGGCCCCAGTGGCCTACCGGCCCGGGCATTTCCAGGTCCTGGTTGGCGTTTGCGGCGTCGATGGAGCGGACCCCGGTCCAGTCCGAGACAACCACGCCGTCAAAGCCCCATTCCGTGGACAGCGGCGTCTTCAGCAGGTCGTTTTCGCTGGCGGTGGTGCCGTTGATGGAGTTGTACGAGCTCATTACCAGCCAGGCGCGGGCCTCGGTGACGGCGTCCTCGAACGCTGCCAGGTACAGCTCGCGCAGCGGGCGCTCGTCCACCACCGAGTCCGAGGTGAAGCGTTCGGTTTCGGCTTCGTTGGCAAGGTAGTGCTTGGGGGTGGCGCCCACTCCCATCGACTGGACTCCGGCGACGTAGCCTGCGGCCATGGTGGCGGTCAGGCGGGGGTCTTCGCTCATGCACTCGAAGTGGCGGCCGCCCAGCGGTGACCGGTGCAGGTTGATGGTGGGGCCCAGGACCGCGTGGACTCCCTTGCGCCGGGCCTCCTGGCCCAGGACCTGGCCGTAGCGGTGCGCGGTTTCCACGCTCCACGTGGCGGACAGGGCGGACGACGACGGCAGGGAAACGGAGTCGTGGCGCTCGTCGAAGTCTTCACCGCGGACGCCGGAGGGACCGTCGGACATGACAACCCGGGACAGGCCGATAGCGGGCAGGGCATGCGTTGCCCAGACATCCGCGCCGGTCAGCAGCTGGATCTGCTCTTCGAGGGAGAGGCTTTTGGCCAATTCCCGGATGCGGGCCTCGGCATCCGGCGTACCGGCGGCGGGAGCCGTGACGGCGGGGGAGAGGGTGGGATTCATTTACTTGACTCCTTTGATGCGGGTGACGAGGACGGCGCCGATGATGCCGACGACGGCTCCGCCGATGAAGAGGGCCGGGTAGCCGCCGAAGGTGATGACGGGGAAGGCGATGGCGGGTACCAGGGACTGGGGAAGCGCCTGGGCGATGTTGAAAACGCCGAAGGTCTTGGCGTTCTCACTGTTGGTTCCCGGCAGCAGGTCGGTGATGAGGGCAACGTCGACTGCCCCGAAGCAGCCAAGACCCAGGCCGGCCAGGGCCTGTCCCACCAGGACCTGGTCCGTGGTGCTGCTGGTGGCAATGACGATCAGGCCGGCCATCATGATGGCCGCGGAAGCAATGACCATGGCCTTGCGCTTGCCGATCCGGTCGCTGATCCAACCGCCGGCGATGCTGGTGACCACGGTGCCTGCGGAGCTCACCAGGGTTGCCTGGAAGACGAGGCCCGGTACTGCGGTTTCGGCAACGTGGAGGTGGTCGGCAAAGAAATAGGGCAGGTAAAGCAATCCTGCACAGTAGCCGATGTAAACGAGGAACTTGGTGAACCAGGCCCAACCCAGGCCGGGGTACGTGCGGGGGTTGAAGTAGAACGAACCCGCAATCTCCTTCAGGTTGAGCGGGGCGGGCTTTTCCGTCAGCACGCGGTCCTTGAAGGTGAACGCGAAGGCGAGGGTGACGGCAGTTCCTACGACTCCGGGGACCACCGCCATCTGGAAGGCGTTGTCGAACAGCTGGGCAAAGTACGCGGCGGCCACCAGGCCCACCGGCAGGGTCATCCCGATCAGGCCGGACAGGCGGCCTCGCTCGGCGGGGGCCGTCTGGTCCGGGAGGGTGGCCACCAGTGCCGCCAGCGCTGCGTTGAAGCTGAGCTGGGCGATGACCCAGGCAACCAGCACGCCGGTCACGTTGGTGGCGGAGCCCAGCAGGACGAGGGATGCCAGGCCTACCAGGGAACCGCCCACGATCCACGGCTTGCGCATTCCGAAGCGCGATGTTGTGCGGTCGCTGAGCCGGCCGAAGAAGGGGTTGGCCAGGAGCGCGATGAGTGCTCCGACGCCTGCCACCAGGCTAAGCGCGCCGGCGCGTGTCTCGGGGGTGGTGATTTCTGAAACCTTGATGGCCAGCACCACCAGGGCCGGGGCCAGGACGGCCATCCAGAGTCCGGCACTGGCGATGGGCATGCCGATGACGTAGGCCCGGGGTGTGCGGGTGGGCGCTCCCGCAGTAGCGGTTGAAACGGTGGTTGCTGAGGTTCCGCCGGCAGGCAGCCCTGCGGAATCCTCGGTGATGGTCTTGACGGCCACGGTGCCTCCTGACAAAAAGTGACCCTCCGTTGGGTCCTGCAAAAAGATGGTACCGGTAAAAACCGAGTGTGACTAGGTTTTCTCCAAAGGCGGTGAAATACACTGGGCTGATGCCCTCATCAAAGCCGCGCGGCCAATACGCCAAAGGAGCCGAGCGCCGCGAACAGATCATCCAGACGGCCACGGACGTCTTCGCTACTGAAGGCTTTGAAGGCACCGCCCTGAAGCGCGTGGCAGAGCTCGTGGGGGTGAGGGAAGCCACCCTTTTCCACTACTTCCGGGGCAAGCAGGAACTGCTGACCGCAGTCCTGGCTGAGCGGGACCGCCGCAGCCTGGCGGCAATGGGCGCCGAAGAAGCAGGGCTGGCGTTGATGGTGCGTTCTGCGGAGCGGAACCGGAGTGAACCGGGGCTCACCACCCTTTACGCCGTGGCGTCAGCCACCGCCAACGACCCGGGACATGACTCGCACGGCTACTTCAAGGAGCGTTACGGCGAGGTGGTTGACGTGCTGGCAGCTGACATCGAGCGCCGCCAGTCGGCCGGGCAGGCACGCTCCGACCTGCCGGCGGGGGACCTGGCCCGCCTGGTGGTGGCGGTTTCCGACGGCCTGCAGCTGCAATGGCTTTATGACAAGGGCGTGGATGTGGCCGATGGGCTGCGCGAGTTCATCGATGTGCTCCTGAAGCCGCCGTCCGCGTAGGGGGTATCAGCCGTGGACGGTGGTGCGCGGCGCCTTGGCAGGGCCGGTGCTGGCCCGGATTTCAAGGCGCGGCTGGTAGCGGCTGCCCGGGGTTTCGGTCCCTTCCTTCCGGATCAGGGCCCGGAGCTGGTGCCAGGCCTGCTCGCCCAGTTCGGTGATGGGCACCGCGCCGGTGGTGAGTGCCGGCGTCGTATACCTGGCGAAGGGGATGTCATCGAAGCCGGTGACGGAGATGTCGCCGGGAACGTCCATGCCGCGCTCGTGGAGGCCGCTCATCAGGCCCATGGCCACCAGGTCGTTGAACGCCAGGATCCCCGTGGCCCCGCTGGCAAGCACCGCATCCACGGCTTCATGCCCGGTATCGAAGTCAGAGCCGCCCTCCAGCATGGTGACGTCCACTTCGGGGTGGGCGGCCTTGAACTTCTCCAGGCCCTTGAGCCGCATCTCGTTGGAGGCGCTGCGGGGCGGGCCCGCCAGGAAGGCCAGGCGGGTGTGGCCTAGTTCCACCAGGTGTTCGGCGATGTCCTGGACACCTTGGCCGTAGTCCACTACCAGGCTGGGTACATCGGGCGCTGTGGTGGTGCGGTTGATCAGCACCAGGGGGTGGAGTGAGGGTGCAATCTCCTCGAGCTCCGCGTCCGTCATGCGCGGGGCGCACAGGACCAGTCCGTCGCAGCGCCGTCGCGCTTCGCCTGCCAGGATGGATTCCTCGCTGGACACCTCGAACGAGTCCGCAATGAGCACCCGGTAACCGTCCTGCGCCGCGGCCCGGCTCAGGCCGCGGAGGATCGCCTGGAACGTGGGGTTCGCAAGGTCCGGCACCACGATGCCGATGGTGTCCGTCTTGCCCAGCGCCAGGCTGCGGCCCACGGGGTTGGGCTGGTACTTCAGTTCCGCAGCGGCCGCACGAACCCTGGCTGCGATGTCCGGGTCCACGGTGAAGTTCCCGTTCATGACGCGGGAAACCGTGGCATGGGAAACTCCCGCCTTGACGGCGACGTCCGCGATGCCGATCCGGCCGCTTGCCGATTTTCTGGCCATGGAGAACCCTTCTTTTGCGCCGTTGGCCGGCGCCGCAGGCTAAATGTTGGTGTTCGCGGCACGCCGGCCTCCCGGCGGGTGCTGTGAAAGACAGCATATACGGCAGTGGGAAAGCGATTTCTACCTTCTTCCGGGTCATTTTCCCGTGTTGGGTGAAGGGGAGTCGTGATGCCTCGCAGGAAACCGCTTTCTTCCTTTCCTGGAAGTGGTTGACGGATGCGCCGACAGGTTGGTACAACTCTTATAGGGGAGTGAGAAAACGCTTTCTCGCTCCTCTGCCCGGTGCAGCAACGCGCCGCCGCCTGAACACCGCCGCCCTCCGCGGGATATGAGCTTTTTCGAAAGGGACCCCATGGTCAACACAGCCGAGACCACGTCGGCCGCAGCTGCTTCTCAGCCCGGCACTGCCGCCGGCGCCGAGACCGCCACCGCTGGAGGCACTGCCGCCCGGAAGGGCGGGAAGGCCCGCATTGCCCTGATCGGCACCGGCGGCCGCTCCGAAATGTACATCCGCGCCATTTACGGCAAGCATGCGGACACCGCCGAGCTGGTTGCCTTCTC
Organism: Arthrobacter sp. SAFR-044; assembly: GCF_059414985.1. Taxonomy (NCBI): domain Bacteria; kingdom Bacillati; phylum Actinomycetota; class Actinomycetes; order Micrococcales; family Micrococcaceae; genus Arthrobacter; species Arthrobacter sp. SAFR-044. The sequence continues at coordinate 79,701 of NZ_JBPFDN010000006.1, forward strand.
GGATGTGAACCCCGGACGTGTGGGGTTCTACCAGAAGCTCATCCAGGAACTGGGCGCCCCCGGCCCGGTTGCGTCGTTCGACCCCGCCCAGCTCACCGGCTTCGTCCAGGCCAACAACATCGACCGGATCATCGTGACCACGCCGGACTACACCCACGCCGACTACATCGTGGAGGGGCTCCGCGCGGGCGCTGACGTCGTCGTTGAAAAGCCCCTGACCATTGACGCCGGGAGCTGCCGCCGCATCGTCCAGGCTGTCCATGAGACCGGCCGGAATGTTGTGGTCACGTTCAACTACCGCTACTCGCCGCGCAACAGCGCCCTCAAGGAAATCATCCAGAGCGGCGTGATCGGCAAGGTCACCTCCATCGATTTCAGCTGGGTCCTGGACACCGTCCACGGCGCTGACTACTTCCGCCGCTGGCACCGCGAGAAAAAGAACTCCGGCGGGCTGCTGATCCACAAGGCCTCCCACCACTTCGACCTGGTCAACTGGTGGATCGACGATGTTCCGGAGCGGGTCTTCGCTTCCGGCGGCCTGAAGTTTTACGGCGACACGAACGCTGCGGAGCGCGGTCTGGGCCCGCGGCCTGACCGGGGAACGCCCGACGCCGGTGCCCCTGCCGTCGAAAGGGATCCCTTTGCACTCGACCTGAGGGAGGACGAGCGGCTCAAAGCCCTGTTCCTGGACAACGAGCACTACGACGGCTACCGCCGTGACCAGGACGTTTTCAGTGGCGGGATCACCATCGAGGACAACCTCGCGCTGGTGGTGGAGTACCAGGGCGGACCGCGCCTGAGCTACTCCCTGAACGCCCACAGTCCCTGGGAGGGCTACCGGGTGGCGGTCAACGGCACCGAAGGCCGGGCAGAACTTGAAGTGGTGGAGCGTGCCGCCGTCCTGCACAGCACTGACCAGAAGACCGTGGTGGACCCCAGCGCCACCCCCGTCGAGGAGGACGACGCGGTCCGCCGCAACGGCGAACGCCTGGTGGTCCAGCGCCACTGGGAGGCCGCCTACGAAGTCCCCATCATCAACGGCGAGGGCGGCCACGGCGGCGGTGACGAACTCCTGCTTTCCGACCTCTTCAACGGCCCGGGCGAGGACCCGCTGGGCCGTCCCTCCGGCTACCTGGACGGGTTGCGTTCGGTGTCAGTGGGCATCGCCGGCAACCGCTCCCTTGAAACGTCCCTGCCCGTCCGGGTTGAAGACCTGGACCTGGGGGCCGACCTTCGCCGCGGGAGTAAGGGAAAGCCATGAGCAGGATATTCGTTACCGGCGGTGCCGGCCGCCTGGGCCGCAGCGTAGTTGCGGGGCTGGCCGGGGCGGGCCACGAGGTGATCTCCGTGGACCGCGAGGCCGTGCCCGCAGAACTGCTGCCTGCCGGCGTCGTTCAGGAAACCGCCGACCTCCTGGCCCCGGGAGAGGCGCTGCGCCTTCTCCGGGACGCAGCGCCCGACGCCGTCATCCACCTTGCGGCGATCGCGGTGCCGTTCAGTGCGCCCGAGGACGTCATTTTCGCCACGAACACCCGGCTCGCCTTTGCCGTCATCAGCGCAGCGACGGAGCTGGGGGTGTCCAAAATCGTCACGGCCAGCAGCCCCACTGTCCTTGGATACGGCTGCCCGGCCGGGTGGCTGCCGCCGTCGTTCCCGCTCGATGAACGGACCCCGCCGAAGCCCTGGAACGCCTACGCGCTGTCCAAACTCATCGCGGAGCAGACCATGCAGATGTTCGCCGCCGCGCAGGGGGAGAAGATCCGGTACGCCGCGTTCCGCCCCTGCTTCGTCATCTCGCCGGAGGAATGGGAAGGCGCGCCCACGCAGCAGGGCCACACCCTCGCCGAACGCCTGGCGGACCCGGCCCTCTCGGCCCCGGCGCTGTTCAACTACGTCGATGCGCGGGACGTGGCGGACTTCCTGGACCTGCTGCTCGAAAAGATGGAAGACATTCCCAACGGGGAAACCTTCTTCGTGGGAGCGGCAGACGCCCTTGCAACTAAGCCCCTGGCGGAGCTGATGCCGGCACTCCTTCCGGGCAGCGAGGCGCTCAGCTCCGGCCTCACCGGCACCAGCCCCGCTTTTTCCATAGCTAAAGCCCAGGAGCTCCTGGGGTGGCAGCCCAAGCGCAGCTGGCGCACAGAACTCAAGTCAACCCTCAACGACGAGGCCTCCGCGCTGGTAACCGCCGGCACCCGAGGCAAGGAGACATCATGAAATTCGACGGCGTACTGTTCTTTCCCGTGACCCCGTTCACCGCCGAAGGTGCCGTGGACGTGGATCTGCTCAAGGAACACATCAGCTCCCGGCTTCCCTTTGGACCGGGCGGAGTCTTCCCCGCCTGCGGCACCGGCGAATTCCATGCCCTCAGCATCGAGGAGGTCCGCACCGTGGTGGCGGCCGCCGTCGAGGTTGTTGCCGGACAGGTCCCGGTGGTGGCCGGTGCCGGAGGACCGCTGGGCCACGCGCTCGCCGCCGCCCGCGCCGCAGAGGAAGCCGGCGCCGACGCCCTCCTGGTGCTCCCGCCGTACCTGGTCACCGGACCAACCGACGGGCTCGTGGCCTACATCGAGGCGGTGGCCAACGCCAGCAGCCTGCCGGTCATCGTGTACCACCGCGGCAACGCCAGGTTCACGGCCGCCTCCATGGCCAAGCTGGCCGCCAATCCCAAGGTCATCGGGTTCAAGGACGGCCTGGGCGATGTTGGCCTGGCCCAGGAAATCGTCACGGCGGTGAAGGCTGCCGGCCGGACGGACTTCGCCTTCTTCAACGGCCTGCTGACCGCCGAACTGACCCAGGGCGCCTACCGCGGACTGGGCATCCCGCTCTACTCGTCGGCAGCGTTCGCCATGGCACCGGAGATCGCCAAGGCCTATTACGACGCCTACGTGTCCGGCGATGAGGACCGCCGCAACGCCCTGCTCGAAGGCTTCTACGCGCCCCTGGTCCGCCTGCGCGACCAGACCCCCGGGTTCGGGGTCTCCCTGATCAAGGCCGGCTTGAGGCTCGCTGGGCTGCCCGTCGGTTCGGTGCGTCCGCCGCTGGTTGATCCCACGGAGGAACAGCTGGTGGAGCTCAAGGCCATCCTCGCCAAGGGCTACGAGCTGGCTGGCCGCTGATGAGCGCACCGGCCGCGGAGACGGTCCGCACCGTTCCCCGCATTACCGGCCTGTCCACCCGTCTCCTGACGGTTCCGCTGCGGCGGAGCTGGGGTGTGGAGGCGCCCGAGAACCACGTGATCGCCACCGAGATCCACACGGATGACGGCGGCGCGGGGCACGGTTTTTCCTGGACGCCCACCATCGGCCCCCAGGCGGTCCAGGCGCTGCTTGACTACGACATCGCACCGTTCGTTACCGGGCTTCCGGCCAACCCGGAAATTGTTTGGGACCCGCTGTGGAAGCGGCTGCACGAAGCCGGCGGCGGGGGACTCACCACCATCGCGATGGCAGGCGTTGACCTGGCACTCTGGGACCTGCAGGCACGGCGGGCGGGGACGTCCGTCACCGGCCTCCTGGGCCAGCGGCAGGACTCGGCCGAGGTCTACGGGTCCGGGGTGAACCTGCACTACACGCTTGAGGAACTGGTGGCGCAGGTTGACCGTTGGGTCGCCGCAGGCCACCAGGCAGTGAAGATCAAGGTGGGCAAACCGGACCTCCGCGAGGACTATGAACGTGTTGCCGCTGTCCGGTCGGTCCTGGGCCCTGACCGCCGGCTCATGATCGACGCGAACCAGCGGTGGGACCTGCCCGCCACCCTTCGCGCACTGGATGTACTCGCCGAATTCGGGCTGGAGTGGCTGGAGGAACCCATCCGTGCGGACGACCTCTGGGCCTACCGCAGGCTCCGAAAGCATTCCCCCGTGCCCATAGCCCTGGGCGAAAACCTGCACACCATCTACCGGTTCCGTGATTTCATCGAGGCGGAGGCGGTGGACATCATCCAGCCCAACATCATCCGGGTGGGAGGCATCACCCCCTTCCGGCGGATCGTGGAGCTGGCACGGACCCACAGCATCAAAGTCATGCCGCACCTGCTGCCGGAACTGTCCGGCCAGCTGGCCCTGACCCTGGCGGAGCCCACCCTGGTGGAAGACGTCGAAGAGGCGTCCTTCGAACAACTGGGCATCCTTGCCGGGCCATCGCCGGTGCGGTTCCACAACAGCAGGGTGACCCTCATGGACCCTGCCGGGCTGGGCTTCCGCTTCAAGGACGAGCTGTAACGATGCATCCCAACACGACTTTCACTGGATAACGAGGTACCTGACGTGACAACTGCAACGCTTTCCCTGACCGAGCTCACTGCTGCCGCCACGGCGGCAGCGAAAATCTCCGCGGCTGCCTCCGACGCCGAACGTGCGGGCTGGCTCAACGCCGTGGCGGACGCCCTGGACGCCGACGCCGCCGAACTGGTGGACATTGCTGACACCGAAACCAGCCTTGGGGCGCCGCGCCTGACGGGCGAGGTGGCCCGCACCACCGGCCAGCTGCGCCTGTTCGCCCGCGTGATCACCGAAGGCTCCTACCTGGAAGCCATCATCGACCACGCAGACCCGGCGGCAACTCCGCCCAGGCCGGACCTCCGCCGGATCCTCAGGCCCATCGGCCCGGTGGCAGTCTTCTCCGCCTCCAACTTTCCGTTCGCCTTCTCGGTGGCCGGCGGTGACACGGCTTCGGCCCTGGCCGTAGGCTGCTCGGTGATCGTCAAGGCCCACTCCGGCCACGTGCGGCTCTCCGAACGGACCGCGGAAATCATGGCGGAGGCGCTCCGTGCCGCGGGTGCGCCGGAAGGCCTGTTCGCCCTGGTCAAGGGCCGCGAAGTGGGCACCGCCCTGGTCCAGGACCCCGCCATCAAGGCCGTGGGCTTCACCGGCTCCATCCCCGGCGGGCGTGCCCTGTTCGACCTTGCCACCTCCCGCCCCGATCCCATTCCGTTCTACGGGGAACTGGGCAGCCTCAACCCTGTGGTCATCACCGCGGCAGCACTGAAGGCCCGCCCCGCGGAACTCGCTGCCGGGCTGGCAGGCTCCTTCACCCTGGGCGCCGGGCAGTTCTGCACCAAGCCGGGCCTGGTGTTCATCCCGGCCGGGACGGACTTCGCTGCGGAGGTGGCTGCTGCCAGCAAGGACAAGCCCGCCCTGGGCATGCTGACCACCCGCATCGCGGAGGCGTACCCGGACGGCCTGCGCAGCTTCGCTGCAGTGGACGGCGTGGACGTGGTGGGCGGCAGCGTCGACCAGGACGCAGTGGCCAACGGCGCTGCCCCGGTGGTCTTTTCCACCAGCGTGGCAAAGGTCCTGGGGCGGCCGGAGCAGCTGCTCGAGGAATGCTTCGGGCCCACCACCATCCTGATCGAGTATGCGGACCAGGACGAACTGGCTGCCGTCCTGGCCAAGGTCCCGGGCAGCCTCACGGCCACGCTCCACAGCGAACCGGGCGAGGACATCACCGGCCTGGTGGATCAACTGTCCGGGCTGGCCGGACGTGTCCTGTTCGAAGGCTGGCCCACAGGTGTGGCCGTCAACTGGGCGCAGCAGCATGGCGGCCCGTACCCGGCCACCACATCGCTGTTCACCTCGGTGGGGGCGACGGCGGTCCGCAGGTTCCAGCGCCCCGTGGCCTACCAGGACGCCCCGGAATCGGTGCTGCACCCCGCGCTGCGCGAGGACAACCCGCTGGGAATCCCGCGGCGGGTTGACGGGGAACTCCGGCTCCCCTGAAACGCCCGCTCACTTTTGCCCAATTAAACTGGATCGCCCGCTCACTTGCGGCCGCACTGACGGCCCCGAGTGAGCGGGCGTTTCGGTTTTAAGCCCCAAATGAGAGCGGGCGTTGGGCCTAGAGCTGCAGCGTCACCGGCCGGGCCAGCCCGTTCACGGTGGCCACCGGCCAGCGCGGGTCCACGGTAAGGACGCGAAGCCCGGTCTCCGTGAGCTGCACTGTGTCCTCGATCTTGACGCCCGGCCCCGACGGGTTCCACGTGAAGGCCTGGTCCAGCACCACCGTGTCGGTCACAGTAGACGTCACCCGGGGATCCCGGCCGGCGTAACCGGCCGGTCCGCCCTGGTGGTGCTGCTCCCACTGGTCCGCCCCAAAACCGTGCCGCACGTAGGCGGCCTGGATCTCGGCAAAGATCCGATCCAGCGACGCCCCCGGAACCGTGGCGTCGAAAATGTCCGCCTCCACTGCGGCGATGCGGGCCTCGGCGTCGCGCTCCTCGGGGGTGCCGGCGTCGAACCTTATCCAGCGGGTGATGTTGGCAACCAGGCCGTCCCGGCGGGCGCACACCACGGCCATGGCGCGGCGTCCCAAGGGGGAGTGGGTTGCCAGGGGGTGCCGGAAGGCACTGCGGGAGCTGCCGTTGCAGAGGAGAACCAGCGGTTCGGCGCCGGCGGCCACTACGCGGGCAGCCAGTGCAGAAACCAATTCAAACTCTGTGGTGTCCCGGCGGGCTGCGGACAGGACATCCGTCATCATGCCGGCCAACTCCGCGCCAAGCAGCGAGTACCGCGCACCCTCGGCCGGGAGGAGCTGCTGCCGGGCCGCGCGCAGCTCCGCTGTGACGTCGCTTTCCGCCAGCGGCGGCTGGGAGCTATTGCCGGCGGCGGCCGCGGCCTGGGCCAGGTTGCCGTACCAGGGCACACTGTGGAGGTTGACCCCGGGAGGCAGTTCCTCCGCAGCAATGCGGCCGGCTTCGTTATTGAACGTCACCAGGTGGTCGCCGTAGCGGTCCACCAGCAGGGCGGCGATGGGATCACCGGCCAGGCTGATGTGGACCCGGCTGCCGTCCAGGTACCAGGTCAGGGCCGTGTTGGTGGTGAGGAGCAGTGAATCCCGCCCGGCTGCAGCCAGGATGTCCAGCACACGTTGGCGCTTAATGGCCCGGTCGGCCGGCGACCCGGGCGCCAGGCGTCCCCCCTGCGGTGGGGCGGCGGTGGTTGATGTTTGCGTCATGACGGGTCCCCCTGTTGGTTGATGAGTGCTTCGATCTCGGGTGTGGCCAGGATTCCGTCAGCCACGAAAACGGTGATGTGCCGCCGTACCGGACTTCCCGGGCGGGCGATGACGGGGGCGTCCCATGCCAGTGACTGGCCGATGCCCGGGTAGCCGTCCACCCGGACGAACCATGGGTCGGTGCAGTCCCCTGGAGCGACGAACACCAAGGTGGCCGGGCCGCCGTCGAACTGTCCCGACCATGCAAGCCAGCGCGCAACGCTGCCGTGCGTCTCCGCCTCGCCGGTGCCGGCCGGCGTCCATACGGCGGCGTCCGCACAGTGGGGCAGGCGCCAGAAGAAGCCGCCGTAGCCGCCTTCGAACCGGCCGTTGGAGCCGGGGCTGCCCAGGCTCACCGGCTTGTCCCCGGACGGGGACAGCGCGAAGTCCAGGGACAGCTGCCAGATGGAAGGCGCGACGCCGGACCATGCCCAGGTGCGTTCCTCTAGGAGGACGGGGGAGCCGTTGGGTCCGTTCCAGCTCAGGGTCTGCTGCAGACGGCCCTCGTGCCCGCTGCCGGCGTCAGGCTGTTCCAGCGCGGTGCCCGTGCTGGCGATGCTGCCGTGGTCGGGGCGCCAGACGTATGCCCCAGCTTCCCGGGTATAGGTGCGGCCGCCCCAGAAGTTCACCCCGTCCACGTCCTGCAGCGCCACGCCAACGCCCAGGTGCCACACGTGGTCCAGCGGCTGGTGGTCCGTCACCACCGTGCCGCCCAGCGTCCTGACGGGATGCAGGTAGGGCCGCGGGGAGGAGACTGCGCGGATGTGGCTGCCGTCCTGGTAGTCCGCCACCGGCTGGCCGTCCAGGGCCAGCGTGTGGACGGGCGGGAGGCACCGCGCCCAAGGGACACCGAGCTCTGCGAATGTGGCCTGCGCTTTGACGGCGCGCTCCATGAGGTCACTGATGCCCTGGACCACGGGGTGCGCGTCGTCGCCTTGGCCCTCCCAGGAGACGTACTGCGGGTCGATCGGTGTCGGTGCCGGGGAGGTGCGGATGGCTTCCAGCACGGCGGTGAACGCCCCGGTGTCTGCCAGTGCGGACAGCAGCGGTGCCCCCGTGGCACGGGCGTCCAGCAGGTTTTCCAGGAGGTCGGTCCGGCCGTACGTTTCGCGGCGCTCGCCGCCAGGCGTGGAGATAAGGACCTCGTCTTTTGTGTAGGAGAGGGTGATGTCGCCCAGGGTTCCGTGGACGGTGACGGTGGGGTCCAGTTGTTCGGGGGCGCAGAGCGTGAGGGCGCACAGCAGGGCGGATCCCTTGGCGGTGCGGATCCGAAGCACCGAGGTGTCGTCGCTTTCGGTCTCGTGCGCGCGGTACAGGTCCGTTTCCACGGAGGCGACATCCGCCAGGGAGTGGGCACCGGCCACATGCAATGCGGTGGCAACGGCATGGGCCAGCGCATTGGTGGCCACGCCGTCCACCACATCCGTGCCGTCCAGGCTGCGCTTTCCGGCCCAGCGGGAACGCTTGAAATAGGCCTTGGTCCGCAGCCACTGGCCGGTGGCGCTGACACCCAGGACGGTGCCGACGTCCCCGCCGTTCACCGCGTCCCTGATGGCGGGCAGGGCATGCGATCCCAGGCTCTGGAAGCCCACCTGGACCAGCCGTCCGTTCTCCTCCGCCGCTGCAAGGACTTGGCGGAACTGGGCCAGGGACGCCATCGGCGGCTTTTCGACGTAAACGTCCATCCCGGCTTCCAGGGCGGCGATCGCCAGTGGGGCATGGGTTTGGATGGGCGTGGCAAGAATGACGACGTCGACCCCCGGCTGTGCGGCCAGCAGGCCTTCCAGGTCCGGGAACACCGCCACCGACCGGGCCAGCGTGCCGGCTTCGGGCGGGTTGGGATCGGCGACGGCCACCAGTTCCAGGGCTCCGGCCTTTTCGAGCCTTGCCAAATTGGCGAGGTGGTGTTCGCCGAAGCCGTGCACACCCACCAGGGCGATCCGCGGGATTGCAGTGGGCGCGCCCTGGTGGTGCGCGAATTCCGGTGAAGACTGTGTTGTCACGGGCGTCCTTGGGGAGCTGATGGAAGGGTGGTCAGTAGGCCAGCGTCTTGGCCAGGAAATCAGTCGCCTCGGCCTGCATGCCCGCAGTGAAGACATGGCCGCCGGGCCAGAAGCTGCCGGTGTACATGTCCGTGCCGGCATGCAAGGCTTCCAGCCGACGGTGTGCCTGGCGCATCCCGTCCTCTGGAAAAAGTTCATCCGCGAGGGCGTACTGCACCAGAAACCGGGCAGCCGCTGACCTGCCGGTAAGATCCGGCCAGTCGCCGAGCTTCCACAGCCCCGGAGTCTGCAGCAGCCAGGAGTGCGCGTCCAGGTAGGCCGGGAAGAGTGACTCGAAGGTGGTCATCATGCAGGTGACCACCGCAGCCCGGATCCGCGGGCTGAGGGCGGCGAGGACCAGGGACCGGCCGCCCCCGCCCGAGAACCCGATGCACCCCAGGTTCTCCTGCTCCACGCCGGGCAGGGAGGCCAGGATGTCCAGGGCGGCGAGGTCGTCGTACGCCACCGTGCCGGCGAGGCTGGTGCCGAGCAGGCCTGCGGCTTTGGCAACCGTATCCTCGTGGAAGCCGGCGGCCGCGTTGTACTCATCCGCGTCGGAAGGCACGACGCCGTCCTCCCGCCACTGCGACTGCCTTGCCGCTGCCGCGGAGGCGGTCCGCCACGGGGGCGTTGAGAGGTCGAATTTACGGCTGCCCCAGGCGAAGGTGTCGTGGGCCAGCACCGCGAAACCGCGGCGGGCAATATCCGTGGCCAGGGCGCGGCCGTCATAAAGGCCGGTGCGGGCAGCGGTTGCTGACGGGTGGCCCTCCGGGAGCTCCACCAGCCGGTCCGCGCCGCCGAACTTGTTGCCGCCATGGCAGTGCAGTGCCAGGACGCCCGGCAGGGAACCGGAATGTCCAGCCGGCCGGACCAGCCACGCTGTAGTCCGCGGCCCGAAGCCCAACTGCCAGCTGAGCTGGGAGGTGGTGGCGCCGTCGTACGTTTCCTCCCAGTGCACCTTCACCTCTGGCAGCCCGCCAGCGCCCGGTACGCCCAGGGCGTCGGAGAGCTCCTGTGCCGCGGCCGTTGAGGCTCGGTGGCGGGGATGCTCGCGGATGTAGGCAGGCCAGTCATCGTGGCCTGGGATGGCGCTGGGGCGCGGTGCAGACGTCATGCTGCCTGCCTCCTTTCGGTGGGGAGATCTTTCCGAAGAGTACCTCCCTGCCGGTTCCCCGTGCGCCACGGGAGAAGTAACAGAAAGCGTTTTCTGAAAAACTAGCAAAGGGCTATACAGCCGTCAAGAAACCGTTTACTTTGGTACGGAGCCGCTTTTTTGATGGCAGCGCGGCGGCCGGAGTCCTGAAGCCTTTCCAGGCATCAGCCCGGCCGCCGCAGGTGCCGGATCCCCATCGCCCGGCGATGACAGCAACGTGGAGGCCACGATGACCAAAGGAGACCACATGGCCGCAAAACACATCCCCAGGACACCGCGTCCGGCCAAGGTGCCGGATGCCGTGCGCCTGGCGTCCCGGACGGAGCAGTTCCTGTGAGCGCCATCAGCGAGCTCAGCTCCATCACCCGGCGGAAGGGCAAAGCCACCGCCGAGGAAAAGAAGGCCAACAGGCGGGACAATAAGGCCGCCTATATCTTCCTGCTGCCGTGGCTGGTGGGCCTGGTGGCCATCACCATCGGCCCCATGCTGATGTCCCTCTACCTGTCCTTTACGGACTACAACCTGCTCCAGCCGCCCGAATGGACGGGGCTGGACAACTTCACCCGGATGCTCAGTGACGCCCGGCTGCACAACTCGCTGCGGGTCACTTTCACTTATGTCTTCGTCGGTGTGCCTCTGCAGCTCGCCGTTGCGCTGCTTATTGCGCTGGTGCTGGACAAGGGGCTCCGCGGCCTCCCGTTCTACCGATCGGTGTTCTACTTGCCGTCCCTCCTGGGCGGTTCCGTTGCTGTTGCCATCCTGTGGAAGCAGATCTTCGGCACCACGGGCCTGGTCAACCAGGTCCTGGCCATGTTCGGAATCCAGGGTCCGGGCTGGATCTCGGATCCGAGCACCGCTTTGGGGTCGATCATCCTGCTGCACGTCTGGACGTTCGGCGCACCCATGATCATCTTCCTGGCCGGCCTGCGGCAGATCCCCACCATGTACTACGAGGCAGCCAAGGTGGATGGCGCCAGCACGCTCCAGCAGTTCTGGCGGATCACCATGCCGATGTTGAGCCCGATCATCTTCTTCAACCTGGTGCTCCAGATCATCGGTTCCTTCCAGTCATTCACCCAGGCGTTCATCGTCTCGGGCGGCAACGGCGGGCCCTCGGACTCCACCATGTTCTTCACCTTGTACCTGTACCAAAAGGGCTTCGGCCAGTTCGATATGGGCTACGCGTCCGCCATGGCGTGGGTGCTGCTGCTCATCATTGGCGTCTTTACCGCCATCAACTTCATCGCTTCTAAGTATTGGGTTTTCTATGACGACTAACCTGGAGACGCTGCCCCCCGCGGACAAAAAGACCGCGGGCGCCGGCAAGCCTAACAACCGCAAGCGGCGGGTCCGTGAATCGCGTGGGACACTGGCCTTCAGCCGGGCCCAGCGCGGCAAATCGCTGATGAAGCACGGCATCCTGATCCTGGCCGGGGCGCTGATGATCTATCCGCTTCTGTGGATGGTGGTGTCCTCGCTGCGGCCCAACGAGATGATCTTCCGGGAGCCGGGCCTCTGGCTCAACAGCCTGGAGATGGGCAACTATACGTCCGGCTGGTCCGCCCTGACCCACCCCTTTGGCCACTACATGCTGAACTCGGCCATCGTGGTGATTGGCTCCATCCTGGGGAACCTTGTTTCCTGTTCCATGGCCGCCTACGCCTTCGCCCGGCTCCAGTTCACCGGGAAGAAGCTGTTCTTCGGCATCATGCTGCTGACCATCATGCTGCCGTTCCACGTGGTGATTGTTCCGCAGTACATCCTGTTTTCGCAGATCGGCTGGGTGAATACCTTCTGGCCGCTGCTGGTGCCCAAGCTGCTGGCCACGGACGCGTTCTTCGTCTTCCTGATGGTGCAGTTCATCCGCGGCATCCCGCGCGAACTCGATGAAGCTGCGCGGATTGACGGTGCCGGCCATCCGCGCATCTTCCTGCGGGTCATCCTGCCGCTGATGGTGCCGGCGCTGGCCACCACCACCATCTTCACCTTCATCTGGACCTGGAACGACTTTTTCGGGGCCCTGATCTACCTCACCGATCCGGACATGTTCACCGTTCCGGTGGCGCTGCGGGCCTTCGTGGATTCACAGTCGGCCACCAGTTGGGGATCGTTGTTCGCCATGTCCATCGTTTCGCTCCTGCCGGTCTTCCTGGTGTTCCTCTTCGGCCAGCGGTTCCTCATCAAGGGCATCGCCACCACAGGTATCAAGTAACCCCCAGGCAATGCCCCTCAGGGGTCCGCCCCGGCGGCGGGTCCCAGGCTGTTATGGGCAGACGCGTCCACTTACTGCCACGGCCAAGCATCTTGTATTACAAGTTTTAGGCTTGTAGCCTAGGTACCGGAAAGCGCTTTCATAGGTTTCATTTGGACCCGGCGGGTTTCCCGCCCTGACATTCCCCTCAAGCAATTACCAGAGACCACCCACCCGCACCTGGATCAACGAAGATCGGAGTACACAGTGCCGCTTTTTCCCCGACCTGTTTCTGCTGCCAAGCAGCATGCAGGGGCACCCACCTCAGGCCCCAACCCTAGAACCCGCAGTGGCCGGACCCGCAAGGCCGGTGCAGTTGCCGCCGCCGTTGCCGCCGTCATGGCGCTCAGTGCATGCGGGGGAGGAGCCGCGCCGCAGAATGCGGACGGCACCGTCGAGCTCCGCTTCTCCTGGTGGGGCGGCGACAAGCGCGCCCAGCTCACGCAGGAGGCCATCAAGCAGTTCGAAGCCGAAAACCCCAAGATCAAGATTAGACCGGAGTTTGGGGACTGGAGCGGCTACTGGGACAAGCTGGCCACGCAGGTGGCGGCCAATGACGCCCCCGACATCATTCAGATGGATGAAAAGTACATTACGGAGTACTCCAGCCGCGGCGCCCTCCTGGACCTCTCCAAGTACGACATCGACACCTCCAAGCTGGATGAAGCAGCGCTCAACGCCGGCAAGGGAGAGAAAGGCCTGACAGGTATCGCCGCAGGAATCAACGCCGCCACCATCCTGGCCAACCCGGCCGTCTTCCAGGCTGCGGGCGTTCCGCTTCCGGATGACACCAAGTGGACGTGGGACGACTTTGGCCGCATCGCCGCCGAGATTACCGCCAAGTCCCCGAAGGGAACCTACGGCGCTGCGGCTTACGGAACCGACGAGGCGTCCCTGGGGGTCTGGCTCCGGCAGAACGGCAAATCGCTGTATACGTCCGATGGCAAGCTGGGCTTCGAGTCTGGTGACATCGCGGAATGGTGGGCTTTCCTGAAGAAGCTCAGCAAGGACAAGGCGGTGCCGTCGGCATCCGAGGTGGTGGAAGCCGAGGCTGCTCCGCTCGACCAGAGTGGACTGGCAACAGGCAAGAACGGCATGGCCTTCTGGTGGTCCAACCAGGCGCCGGCCCTGGAAAAGGCCAGCGGCGGGGACCTGAAGATCCTGCGGTTCCCCACCAAGACCGGGTCGTCCGCTGACACCGAGCTCTGGTACAAGGCCTCGCAGTTCTGGTCAGCATCATCACGCACCAAGCACCCGCAGGAAACCGCCAAGTTCATCAACTTCCTCACCAACAACGTCAAAGCGGGCGAGGCACTGCTGGCAGACCGCGGCGTCTACCCGAACTCCGACGTCCGGGCAGCCATCCAGCCGAAACTCACGCCGGCCGACGTCAAGGTGGTCAACTTCATCGACCAGATCAAGGATGAGCTCGGCGAGGCCCCTGCCCCGCCGCCGAAGGGTGCCGGCGCCATCCAGGAAATCATCAAGCGCTACACCTCCGAAGTTCTCTTCGAGCGCTTGTCCCCGGAAGATGCCGGCAAAAAAGCAACGGATGAGATGAAGTCGGCCATCACCAAGTAAGTCCACCGCCAACACGGCTCCGGACAGTCTGCAGGGACGCCTCCCAATCCAGACGTTCGACGGCGGGTCGCAGCCCTGCCCCGGAAAGTAACCAATGGTTCTTCCCGGGGTGGGGCTGTTTGGCGCTCTGTTGACTCCGGTATCAGGCACCGCGTGAACTCCGGCGTCAGCAGGGCGAGCAGTACGGAACGCCTGTCTTGCTGGGCCTCGAGTCTTGGGGGAGCTGCCGGGGCCCGGTGGCGCGGGACGGTGCGACCCTCCCCAAAGTGTGGACGGCATGAGTGGGCAGGGCCTGTACACCTTCCTGCGGCCCCTCTGCGCCGCCAGTCCGCCCGGCCGGCGGCGGTGGGACTTCCTGATCTTTGGTTTGTGCTACACAATCCCCGCTGGATGAAAGAGGAGGGCTCGCAGGTCGGGCCATTGGTGGATCGGCCAGTCGAGTGCCTGGGAGTGGTGGAGTGGTAAGTGTGACCGGTTGGGGTGGTGTTCGCCACCGTGTGCCGCGGACCGGGGACGGGTTCCGCTGTCCATCTGGGTGTTTCTTTGGTGTGGTTGCAGGCTTCGCACAAACCCTGCCCGTTACTGGCCGTCGTGGGTCCGCCGTTGTGCCAGGACGTCACGTGGTCGTGGTGCCGGATGGGGGCGTCACAGTACGGGGTCCGGCAGGTATCGTCCCGGACCTGGAGGAAGCGTTTGAGTCCTGCCGGGAAGAGCCGGGCTTTGGAGTCCATTGCCACCAGGTTCCCGCTGCCAGGGGCGGTGTAGAGCCGGCGGACCCAGAGGTCGAGCTCGGGATTCGACCCCGAGTCACGTGTTGCCGTTCCGGCGCGTGCTTCGGTGCCGGCAAGGGCGAGTTCCCTGGCGACTCCTGCGGGAATAATGCCGTAGCCGGGCAGCCGTGCCGGTTCGGCGTCGGCCTGCAGGAGGGTGCGGTCGGTCATGACGAGCTGGATCTCCACCCCGGTGATGCCGCCGGGGGTGCCCGTGACGCGTTCGACCAGGGCGTCCGCCATCAACTGCCCCCGCGACTGGTCATCACCGTTCGAGCGGGCGGTGTCAGCGTCTGTACTGAGAGCGGCGTACGCGGCCACGCCCTGGGCGAGGGGCAGCAGCGCGGTCAGGTAGGCCATCGTGTCCGGGGCCGGGCGCAGGCTCACGGTCCGTTCCGTGACCGCCCGTGCCGCCCGTTTCGCGACCGAGGCGGGGTCCCGCCGGTACGCCGCCGCCCGGACCGCGGCGATGATGGCCTTGTCTCCCATGCCCTCCAGCGCACCGGTGTCGGCGGCGAGTTCCTCATCCACCCCGGCCCGGTCCTCGACCGTCAGGCAGATGGTGTCCTTCACGATCAGGGTGGCCCGCCACTCATTCAACAACCCACTGCGGAACGCCGCGAACGTGTGGGCCATTCCGGTCAATGTTTTGGCCAGGCCCAGCAGCCGGGAACCCCGGGCTGGTGACTCCCGCCGGGCCAACGCGATCTGCGCCGCGACTCCAGAGCCCTGTTCCTCGGCCGGCACTCCGGCGGCCGC
The DNA here is from genome assembly GCF_059414985.1 of Arthrobacter sp. SAFR-044. Taxonomy (NCBI): domain Bacteria; kingdom Bacillati; phylum Actinomycetota; class Actinomycetes; order Micrococcales; family Micrococcaceae; genus Arthrobacter; species Arthrobacter sp. SAFR-044. The sequence goes on from NZ_JBPFDN010000006.1 coordinate 95,249, forward strand.
CTGCTCCCGCCGCTGGGACAGATCAAAAGCCACGGATATTTCGGCCTGCCGGGCACCCGCGAGTGATTTCAGGTCCTCCAGGCCACGAATCTGATCGATCATCCCCGCACCATCGGCAGGGAACGGGACGCGGGAGAGCAGGCCCAGGACATCACCAAGGGAAGGTGCGGCGGGCGGGTAAAGAGCGGCACCAACAGCGGACAATCCGACGCGTCCCACCGCCCGTTGTACTCCCACCGATTCCACAACCGCTTCCATAACCAAAGTCTTCCACCAGGGTCCGACAACGCCAGCCACCCAAAAGCCCCATGTGGAAAACACGACCTGCGTCCGCAGGAGCCCTGCCATAAACGGAAAGGGCGGCACCCAAAGGGAGCGTGCCGCCGTCGTACGTTTGGCGCAGCAGAGCCTAGCCCTCAGCAACCACCGCCACGCCGCCCGCGGGAACAGAGCCGCCAAATGGCTCACCTGTCAACAGATCGGTGCCCGTGGCGGAAACTGAGGCATCCGAACGAGTGTGGTTGATGGCGAACAGGAAGCTCTGCCCGTCGGCCGACGTCCTGCGGACCAGCTCCACCCCGGCATCGGCGGCGGCAGCGGGGGAGACCCCCGACTCGGCCACCAGCTTGTCCAGGAGAGCACCAATGCCATCCGGGTCGGGGAAGGTCGCCAGGTACCAGGCCGCCCCGGAACCTACGGCACGGCGGGTAAGGGACGGAACACCTTCCAGCGGGTATTCGGTAAAGGCCTGGACGGCTTCGGCGCCCTCCAGGTGGACATGCTCGCTCCACACCGAGGAGACCGTCCCGTCGCTCAGCTTGAGTTGCGACCCGGCAAGCAGGGGGTGGAACTCCTCCACGCGCGCCCCCAACAGGTCGCGGAATGCGCCGGGATAGCCGCCCAGCCGCACGTGGTCCTGCATGTCAACGATCCCGCTGAAGTAGCCCACCAGCACGGTGGCGCCGGCAGCAGCCGCGGCAGCGATGTTGGCTGCATTTCCGTCCGACACCGCGTACAGCGTGCACACCAGCACCAGGTCGTATCCCTCCAATGACGCGGAGGGATGGACTACGTCCACGGAGATCCCGCGGAGGAACAGGTCGCGATGGAACGCCCGCAGCAGGTCCAGGTACTTCACATCGATGCTGGGCTTCGAGTCGATTTCGCCGGCCCACCACGCCTCGTAGTCAAAGACAATGGCGGCCCGGGACCGCACCCGTGAGCCGCGGACCGGCTCCAGCCTCTTCAACGCCTCGCCGAGTTCCACAACCTCGCGCCACACGCGCGTGTCCCGGCCGCCGTGCGGAACCATGGCGGAATGGAACTTCTCCGAGCCGGCGAAGCTCTGGCGCCATTGGAAGAACATCACTGCATCAGCTCCACGGGCCACGTGCGCTAAGGAATTGCGCAGCATCTCGCCGGGCATCTTGGGCTGGTTGCGGGGCTGCCAGTTGACGGCCGACGTCGAATGTTCCATCAGGATCCATGGGTCGCCGCCCGCAATGCCACGGGTGAGGTCCGCGCTGAACGCGAGTTCGACATGGCGTTCGGGGTCTGCGGCCACCAGATAGTGGTCGTTGGCGATGACGTCCAGGTCCTTGGCCCAGTCGAAGTAGTCCATGGCCTTGGTGGCACTTGAGGCCATCAGGTTGGTGGTGCAGGGGATATCCGGGGTCAGCTCGCGCAGGATTGCCACGAGCTCGCGGTAATAATCCATCAGCGCCCAGGAACTGAACCGCTGGAAGTCCAGTTGCTGGCCCGGGTTCAGCGTGGACGGCGCAACAGAAGGCGGCAGGATCTCAGCGAAGGAGCCGTAGTTCTGGGACCAGAACGCCGTGCCCCAGGCGGCGTTGAGCGCGCCGATGGTCCCGTACCGCCGCTCAAGCCACGTGCGGAAAGCGGCGGCGTCTTCCTCGCCATGGAACTCCGAGACGTGGCAGCCCAGCTCGTTGTCCACGTGCCACAGCGCCAGGGCCGGGTGGTCCCCGTACCGTTCGGCGAGGGCCCGCGTGATCCCCGCGGCGTAGCGGCGGTAAACGGACGACGACGGCGTGTAGTGCCGCCGCGAGCCCGGCCCCAGCACGGTTCCGTCAGCCGTGACCGGCAGGATTTCCGGGTGCTTGCGGACCAGCCAAGCCGGGGGAGCGGCGGTGGCGGTGGCCAGGGCTACCTTCACGCCGATCCCTGCGAGGTTGTCCATCACCTCATCCAGCCACCCGAAATCGTACTGCCCCTCGGCGGGTTCAAGCAGTGCCCACGAGAAGATCCCCACGCTGAGGAAGTTCACGCCCGCCTCCTGCATGAGATCCAGGTCCTCCAGCCGGACGCTCACCGGCCACTGCTCAGGGTTGTAGTCACCGCCGAAGGCGAGGCCCTCAACCTTGTTCCAAATGCTCGGAGGGGCGGTGGTTTCCTGCTGTGCCATGTGGCTCCTTTGTCTGCTCGGGAGTTGGAACGGGGTATTGGACAGACGTCTGGAAAACGCTTGCCCAATGACGGGAATGCCGCTATTGTATCGTTTCAGAAGCCGTGTAAGCCAGCTCACTACTCACGTTGTAGAAAGAGAAAAGGGCGACACACATCGAGCAAGGAGGCTCCCGTGATCAACAGAAGGCATTTCCTCACAACCGTGGCCATCGGTACCGCATCTGCCGCTGCACTTTCGGCGTGCGGGTCCGGATCCAGCTCTTCCGGCCAGACCGGAAGCGCCGAGAAGCCTGTCACCATCAACTACACGTGGTGGGGCAACGACGACCGGGCCGAGCGGACGCGCAAGGCCATTGCCCTCTTTGAATCGAAGAACCCCGACATCAAGGTCAACGGCAACTTCACCGACTTCGCGGGTTACTGGCAAAAGCGGGCCACCGAGGCCGCAGGCGGCGGACTTCCCGACGTCATGCAGTGGGACCTTTCCTACCTGCGCGACTACGGCCAGCGCAACCAGCTCCTGGACCTGGGCACGGTCAAGATCAACACTGACGCCTTTGAGAAGTCCCTCTTGCCCTCCGGCCAGATCAAGGGCAAGACCTACGGCATCCCCACCAGCACCAACGCCTTCGCCGTCTACTACGATCCCGCCAAGCTCGCCTCCCTGGGCATCGCCGAGCCGGACGGCAGCTGGACCTATAAGGAATTCAACGACTTCCTGTCCCAGGTGGGTGCTAAGAGCAACGGCGCCCTTTACGGCGGTACCGATTACACCGGTGTGTGGTGGATGTTCAACATCTGGCTGCGCCAGAACAAAATCGAGGCGTTTACCTCCGACGGCAAGCTCGGCTTCACCAAGGATGACCTCAAGAAGTGGTGGGACCTCCCCGCCGAGCTGCGCGGGACGGGTGCCATTATCCCTGAGGACCGCGTAACGCAGCTGGCACCGAAGTCGCCGTTCGGCTCCAACGCCACGGCCACTGAAGTGACCTGGGACAACTTCATGGCCGGATACCTTGGAGACAGCGGCGCGAAGGAACTCAAGCTGGTTCCAGTCCCGTCCGACGACCCGGACAACCTGGGGCTGTTCCTTAAGCCCTCCATGCTGATGGTTGCCAGCGCCAAGACCAAGTTCAAGGATGCGGCCGCCCGCTTTATCGATTTCATGGTCAACGACCCCGAGGTGGGCCAGATCTTCAAGACCTCCCGCGGCGTTCCCGCCTCAAAGACCCAGCGCGACGGCACCACTTTCGAAGGAACCGACAAGCTGGTGGTCGACTACGAGAAGTCCATCGAGAAGTACCTCAAGGATGCACCCGAGCCGCCCATCGTTGGCTTCGGCACGCTTGAAGCCTCCTTCAAGCGCATCGCATCCGACCTGAACTACGGCAAGCTCACCATCGACGGTGCCGCGGATGCGTGGTTCAAGGAAGCCGAAGACCTCATCAAGCAGAACGCCTGATCCGGCGCCATGCCCTCCCACCCAGGTTCCACGACTGACGGAATGAACTCGTGACTCAAAGCCCAACCCTGAGCAGGCCTCCGGCGTCGTCCGCCGCCCCGCTGCCGCGCAAGACACGGCAGCGGGGCGCGGACGCCCGCGCCGGCTACACCTTCCTGCTGCCCTGGCTGCTGGGATTCATTGCCCTCACTGTGGGGCCGATGATCTCCTCGCTGTACCTGTCCTTCACCAACTACAACCTGTTTGAGCCGCCCAAGTGGATCGGCCTGGACAACTACACCACCCTGTTCCAGGACGAGCGCTTCCTGCAGTCCGTGGGCGTGACAGTGGGATACGTGGTCTTTGGTACCCCCTTGAAGCTCGCGGCGGCGCTGGCGGTAGCGATGCTGCTGAACAGCAAGCGCCGAGGCCAAGGCTTTTACCGGTCCGCCTTCTACGCTCCGTCCTTGATCGGCGCATCAGTCTCCATCGCCATTGTCTGGAAAGCCATGTTCGGGGACTCCGGTCCAGTGGACCAGGGCCTGTCCTTCTTCGGGATCAACCTGGGCGGCTGGGTGGGCAACCCCTCAATGACCATGCCGATGTTCATCCTCCTCACGGTGTGGCAGTTCGGAGCCCCGATGGTGATCTTCCTGGCCGGGCTCAAGCAGATCCCCGGTGAACTGTATGAGGCTGCGTCGATGGACGGCGCCGGACCCGTGCGGAAGTTTTTCAACATCACCTGGCCCATGCTGTCGCCGGTGATCTTCTTCAACCTGCTGATGGAAACCATCCACGCATTCCAGATCTTCGCGTCGGCGTACATCATTTCCAACGGTGAAGGCGGCCCCGCCGGCTCCACCCTCTTCTACACCCTCTACCTCTACCTGCGGGGCTTCAGCGACTTCCGGATGGGCTACGCCTCGGCCATGGCATGGCTGTTGGTGATCGTGGTGGGCATCATCACCCTGATCTTCTTCCGCACGTCCAAGTCCTGGGTCCACTACAGCGGTGATTCGAAATGACAACCATGGCAACGCCCACGCAGTCCACACCGGAGGCCGCCGCGCCGGCCTACAACCCCAAGTCAGAGTCGGTTGGAGCCAAACGCGCCAAGAGCGTCATCTTCCACCTCGTTGCCCTCGTCCTTACCGCCATCGTGCTCTACCCCGGCCTGTGGATGATTGCCTCGTCCTTCAAGCCCAACTCGGAGATCGGCGGCCAGAACACGTCGCTGTGGTCAAACAACTTCAATTTCGACAACTTCGTCACGGCGATGGACGGCATCGGCGGGGTGTCCACCCTGCAGTTCTTCACCAACTCGCTCATCCTGGCCCTCGGCGCCGTCGTCGGGACCATCCTGTCCGCCAGTGTCTCGGCGTACGCGTTCGCCCGGATCAACTTTCCGGGCCGCAGCGTGTTCTTCGGCATGATGATCGCCACGCTGCTGCTGCCCTTCCACGTGGTGATCATTCCGCAGTACATCATCTTCCAGCAGCTGGGCCTGGTGGATACCTATGTACCGCTGCTGATCGGCAAGTTCCTGGCCGGGGACGCGTTCTTCGTCTTCCTGATGGTCCAGTTCATGCGCGGCCTGCCCGCAGAGCTGGATGAGGCAGCCAGGATCGACGGCGCCGGGCACGCGCGGATCTTCGGGTCCATCATGCTGCCGCTGATGAAACCGGCCCTAATCTCCACCTCGATCTTCTCCTTCATCTGGAGCTGGAACGACTTCCTGGGGCCGCTGCTGTACCTGAACACCCCTGACAAATACCCGCTGCCGCTGGCCCTGCGGCTCTTCGTGGACCAGACCCAGTCCTCCGACTACGGCGCCATGATCGCCATGTCGGTGCTGGCCCTGCTCCCCGTGCTGATCTTCTTCCTGATCTTCCAGCGGTACATCGTCGAAGGCGTCTCCACCCAGGGACTGAAGGGTTAGGAAAAGGAAAATGAGCGTTATGGACAGCACCACATCCGCAGCAGGCCACCAGCCCATCCCGGTGAACCGGTTCGCCCTGTTCTCCGAAACCGTCCTGGCGGGGGTGCTGGTGCTGGTGCTGTCCATCCCGCTGGTCACCATCCCGGCCGCCTACGCGGCCGGGATCGCGCACCTGGAGCGGCACCTGAATGGCCGGGACGATTCCGTCCGCGGCCTGTGGGGCCTGTTCAGGGCTGCCCTGCCCGGCAGCTGGAAGCTTGGAATGACGACGGCGGCAGCCGCCGTCGTGATTGTCCTGAACCTTTTGCTCGCGTGGGTGGGGCAGCTGCCGGGCAGTGGCGTGGTCCTTCCGGCCACGCTGGTCCTCGCCGCCGGCGCGGCCATCCTGCTGCTGCGCACCGCCTCCGCCTGGTCCGGCGTCCGGGCTTCCGCTGCCACCGGCACGGCCGCCTGGCGCCAGGCCCTCCTAACCGGCAAGGACATCTCCCTGCGTGACTGGACCGGCTCGCTGCTGCTGGCTGCCGCCCTGTTCTGCGCCGTGGTGTTCGTCTGGATGTTGGCCGCACTCTTCGTAGTGGTTCCCGGCACCCTGATCCTGGCCGCGGCCGCCGTCAAACTGCGGTCCAGCAACTCCCGGCGCTGACGGTGCCTTCCCGCCGCGCCCGCTCGGCGCCGCCGGCCCGCCCCCGCATCAGCGAGCCACGCTGGTACCACCCCCTGAAACAACACAATTACCGGATCTTCCTTGCCATGCAGCTGGCCGGCAGCCTGGGCGTGTGGATGCAGCGCCTGGCGCAGGACTGGCTGGTGCTGCAGCTGACGGGAAGCCCCGCCGCGGTGGGCGCCGCCGTCGCCCTCCAATTCCTGCCCATGCTCGTGGTGGGCCCGCTCGCCGGACTGGTGGTGGACATCTTCCCCAAGCGCAGGATCATGATGGTGTGCCAGTCAGTCATTGTGCTGCTGGGCCTGGGGCTGGCGGCCTGGGCTGCCAGCGGCACCATCACCGTCTGGGTTGTGTACGCCAGCTGCATGGCGCTGGGCATCACCGCGGCTGTGGACCAGCCCACCCGCCAGGTCTTCGTCAACGAAGTGGTGGGCGACGCCGCCCTGCGTCCCGCCATCGGACTGAACAACGCCCTCGCCCAGCTGGGCGCCATGGCCGGACCGGCGCTGGGCGGCGTACTGATCGCACAGGCGGGACCGGCCGCCGCCTTCGCCTCAAACGCACTGATCGGTGTGATGGTGCTGGGTCTGATCGCCGGCATCCGGCTGCACGAACTGCATCCGGGCACACCCGCCGAGCGCGGCCGCGGGCAGGTGCTTGCCGGCTTCCGCTACGTCCGCGAACGCCCGTGCCTGCTGCTCCTCATCCTGCTGGCCGGCCTGCTGGGCGCCTTTGGCATGAACGGGCCGGTGGTCCTTGCGGCCTTCGCCCAGGAAGTGTGGCACAACGGCGCAACCGGTTTTGGCTTGTTCAATACCGTCAGCGCCGGCGGTGCCCTGGCCGGCGCCCTCCTGGCGGCCCGGATCGGGAACATGGGCCGCAGGGGCATTGTGGCCGCAGCCGGCCTCTTTGGCCTGTCCCAGCTGGTTGCCGCACTGATGCCCACCATGGTGCTCTTCGTGGCGATGCTGGTGGTGGTGGGCATGATGACGCTGTTGTTCCTGACCAGCGCCGCCACAGCCGTCCAGCTCGAAGCCGGGCCTGCCATCCGCGGCCGGGTGATGGCGTTGTACCTTCCGCTCCTGCTTGGCGGCCACGCTTGCGGCGGCCTGCTGGCGGGCTGGCTGACCGAAGAGTTCGGCGTCCGGACGGGGCTGGTGGTCACCGGCGGCCTTGGCATGCTCTCCGCGGCCGTGGTGGGCCTGCTCCTGTGGCGGCACGCACGGCACCGGGCGGTCGCTGCCCGGGACTGAAGGTCCAGGTTCGGGCTGGTTCTGCCGCCGGGTCTTGAAGCGCTATCAGGACGCCGGGATGTCGAAGACCACCGGCGCAGCGGCAGCCCAGGGCAGCCCCAGCCCGCTGAACGTGGCGTGCTCCCGGCCCGCCTGCTCCAAGGCTTCCTCGATGCCCACCACCACGGCGTGTGCCGCGTCTCCTTCGCCTTCCCAGCGGAGGTAAGCGGGATCGATCGGGGCGGGAAGCGGCGCGGTCCGGATGGCTTCCAGCACCAGCATGAAGGCTCCGCTGTCCTCCAGGCTGCTGGTCAGCGGAACGCCGTGAGCCCGGTGGGCCACGAGGTTCTCCGTCAGGTCGTCCCGGCCGTAGGTTTCCTCCGTACGCCCGGCCGCCGTCTCCACGGTGAGCCGGTCCTCGGTGTAGTGGAACACCGCGGTGCCTGCCGAGCCCTGGAGGGTGACGTACGGCTCAACGGACTCGGACGCGCAGATGGTCAGGGCGCAGGTAATGGGCAGGCCCGCTGCGGTGCGGATCCGGATCACGGAGGTGTCATCCGATTCGATGTCATTGGCCCGGTACAGCTCCGTCTCCACGGAAGCCACATCCCCGGTGGTGCGCGCACCGGCGATCCGAAGGGCAGTCGCGACGGCGTGCGCCAACGGGTTGGTGGCCACGCCGTCCACCACATCGACGCCGTTCATGCTCCGTTTCCCTGCCCAGCGGGAGCGCTGGTAGTAGGCCTTGTCGCGGACCCACCGGCCGGTGGCGGAGATGCCCTCCAGTGTTCCGATGGTCCCGGCGGCGAGCAGTTCCCCGATGGCTTCAAGCGCCTGCGAGCCGAGGCTCTGGAATCCGATCTGGACCCCGCGGCCCGACTCCGCGGCCGCCGAGCACAACCGGTTGAAGTCTGCCAGCGAGGCGACGGGAGGCTTCTCAAGGTACAGCTCCGCGTCAGTGGCCAGGGCAGCCAAGGCCAGCGGGGCGTGCGTCTGGATGGGCGTGGCCACGATGATCAGGTCCAGGTCCCGGGTGGCAGTAAGGAGCTCCTCGAGCCCTGGGTAAACAGCGGCCGACGGCGGGACGGCGCCCGGTGCCGGCGGCTGCGGGTCCGCCACGCCAACCAGTTCAACACTTCCTGCCGCCTGCAGCCGTTCGAGGTTCCGCAGATGGTGGGTGCCAAAGCCGTGCACTCCCACCAGCGCAATTCTTGGTGCCGGTGCGGTTGCTGGGGCTGTGGCCGAGGTGCTGCCGGCGGCTTCCGTTGCCGTTTCCATGGTTCTCCTTCTGCCATTTGGCGCCAGCGTGGCGGGCACCGGGATCTTACGCGAGCACATAGTCAGGCAAGCGCTTTCCACCTTCATTCTGCGCGATCAAGGCCGTTCCCGTCTAGCTGTGTAACGATTCAATTCTGGCCCGCATCCGCTCTGGGAAGCTCCAAGCCGCAGCGGTCTTAGCGGCAACGCAAAGATGGGCAGCCCCTGGGGGACTGCCCATCTTTGCGTTGCAGTAAGTGCTCTAGTGAACTACCGCGTACTAGAGTCCCAGGAGTTGGTTGAGCAGGTTCGCCAGGCCGTTCAGGCCCGTGCCGCCGTCCAGGAGCCCGGTCACCGCGCAGAGCAGGTTGCCCACAAGGTTGCCCGCGCCGGTCTGGGAGGTGATGTCCAGGACAACCTGGTTCAGGTCGACATTGAGGCCCAGAAGGTCAAGATGCAGCGGTCCGAGGACCAGGTTGAGGACGTCGCAGGAGCCGCCCGAGGCTGCGGCTGCCGCGGTGGAGGGTGCCGCAGCGGCGGTGGTGGTTACCGTCTGGCTCACGGGGGTGGCCACACCGGCCAGGTTGGTGAATGTACCCTGCACCAGGCCCGTGACGGTCAACTGGCCGTTTTCGGCGCTGAAGCCGGACGGCGTAAACGAGCCGACGAAGGTGCCCACGCCGTCGATGGTCTGGTTGATTGTTCCAGAGACGTTGGCTACCTGTGATGACTGGGAAGTGGCGGAAGGAGCCGCGGGTGCCGCGGCGGTCGCCGGGCCTGCCATGCCGAAGAGCATGGCGCCGGAGAGGGCGATGGCGGTTACTGAAGCTGAGACCTTTGTGCGCATTTTCGGTAAATCCTTTCAGCACCGGGTTGCGGTGCAATGAATCCCCGAGGCTCCGCCCCCATGGAGAACCCCGGCGGAACTGTTTATTTCAAATGCAGTTCATTTCTGATGCAGCCCTGGCGGGCCGCGACGCGTGGCGTTGGACCGTGATCCCGGCCACGGGCACGTCGACCAACGTATTAGTAAGTATGCTGATGAGTCAAGCTGGCCGCGGGACTGGCTGGGGGCGTAAGCGCCTGGACGGTGCGAGGTGAGGCAAGATGGGGAAGGTCAGGAACTGCCCACTGGAGGGAGGCGTGGTATGGAGCCTGTATTGGTCGACGGCGGCAAGGGCACCGTGGAATTACGCACTGACGGCGTCATCCACCTCATCTGGGAGCCGAAGGTGCGCATCGAAATGGAGGACGCGCAGGCCGCGATGGCTGCCGTGAACCGGATCGCGGGGGACGGCACCTACCCGATGCTGGTGGACATGGCCACCACTGAGAACGTCAGCATGCCGGCCCGCTCGGTGTTCTCGGTCCCGTGCGCGGCAAGCCGGATAGCGCTGCTTGGGACAAGTCCGGTAGACCGGATCCTCGCGAATTTCTTCCTGGGTGTCCATGTCCCGCCCTGCCCAACGCGGTTCTTCACCTCCCGGACCGAGTCCATGAAGTGGCTGCAGGAGACGGGCAAGTAATGCGCGCCGGCTGATCAGCCGGCGTCGGACGCAGCCGTGCTCTGCCGGACAACCAGTTCCGGCGTGAAGACCACGGACCGGTGGGCGGGGTTCTGGGACTCCACCTCTTCGGAGAGCAATTCGATGGCTGTCCGGCCCAGCAGTTGGGTGGGCTGGCGGACGGAAGACAGGGGAACCACCGCGGAGACTGCAAAGTCGATGTCGTCATAGCCGATCAGCGCCACGTCCTCGGGGATGCGGAACGTGTGGGTCATGGTCAGCGACTGCATGACCCCCAGGGCCAGGAGGTCGTTGGCACAGAAAATCCCCTCGGGCAGGTCGGCCCGGCCGCGCCGCACCAGCATGTCACCCACGCTCCGGCCCGCCAGGACGGTTTGGCCCTCCGTGTCCAGCACCTCGAGCGTGGCCGCTGGCTCCTCCTTTACGGCCCGCTGGGCCCCCTGGAGGCGGTCCGCCACCTGCCGGATGGACGCGGGGCCGCCAACGAAAGCCAGCCGACGGCGGCCAGTGTCCAGCAGGTGCCGGGCTGCGAGGTAGCCGCCGGCGTCATCGTCAACGGCAACTGAGCTGAACTTTGATTCGTCAGCCAGCCGATCCACCAGCACTGTGGGCACGCCGCGCTCACGGAGGAGGTCCAGCCTGTCCGTCACATCGCCCACCGGCGAGATCAGCAGGCCCTGCACGCGCTGCTCCTGGAAGAGGTCGATGTAGTTCGCCTCCCGGCTGGCGTTGTGGCCGCTGTCGCCCAGCAGGACGGCGCTTCCCTGCAGTGCTGCCGCGTCCTCTGCCGCCCGGACCACTGAGGTGAAGAACGGGTTGCCGACGTCAAGGACGATGAGCCCGATGGTGCGGCTGTGGCCCACCCGGAGTTGGCGGGCGGCATCGTTGCGCACAAAGCCCAGATGGTCGATGGCGCGCAGGACCCGTTCCTTGGTCCGATCCGACACCCGGTCAGGGTAGTTAAGGACATTGGAAACCGTCCCCACGGCCACGCCCGCGTGGTTGGCCACGTCCTTGATACTGGCTGTGCGGTTCATCGATTCTCCGTGCCGACATGCCCGCCGCGGGAGCTTCCGCGCCGGAAATCAAAAGTTTCTGCCATTGCTTGACACCTGCTCAAATCCAAGAGTACTTTGAATCGTACCAATGAAACGATTCAAAACTTTTTGAAGTTGGAAGGGACATCCAGATGAGGGTGTGTTTCCGTTCTTCCGTCCAGCCAGCGCTGCTCGACGAATATCGACGCCGGCACGCCGCGGTGTGGCCGGAAATGCTGCACGCACTCAAGGAGGCCGGCTGGCATAACTACTCCCTCTTCCTGGCAGAAGACGGGCTCCTGGTGGGGTACGTGGAGTGCGACGACTTTGACGCCGTCCGTGCCCGCATGGCCCTGACGGATGTTAATGCCCGTTGGCAGGCCGAGATGGCCCGCCTCTTTGAAGATTCCGGCCAGGCACCCGACGAAGGGTTCCAGGTGCTGGAGGAAGTCTTCAATCTCGACAGCCAGTTGCTCCAGCAGCGGGGCATCAACCAATCGCATCAGACAGACGCTCAACACCGGAAAGAACCATCATGAACGACGTAGCAACGGCGCTGGGCAGGCTCGGGGAGCTTGCCATTGAGGTCCCTTCGTGGGCCTATGGAAATTCAGGCACGCGCTTCAAGGTGTTCGGCACGCCGGGCACGCCGCGGACCGTGCAGGAGAAGCTGGCGGACGCCGCCAAGGTCCATGAGCTGACCGGCCTGGCCCCGACAGTGGCGCTGCATATCCCGTGGGACAAGGTGGATGATTACGCCGCTTTGAAGGAGTACGCGGCGGGACTCGGTGTGGGGCTGGGCACCATTAACTCCAATACCTTCCAGGACGATGAGTACAAGTTCGGCTCATTGACCTCTTCCAACGAGGCTGTCCGCCGGCGGGCTATCGACCACCACCTGGACTGCATCGGGATCATGCACGCTACGGGCTCGCAGGACCTGAAGATCTGGCTGGCGGACGGCACCAACTACCCGGGCCAGGATGACATCCGTGGCCGCCAGGACAGGCTCGCGGAAAGCCTGCAGGAGATTTACGCAGCCTTGGGCGACGAGCAGCGCCTGGTGCTGGAGTACAAGTTCTTCGAGCCGGCTTTCTACCACACCGACGTGCCGGACTGGGGCACCTCCTACGCCCAGACCCTGGCCCTGGGGGAGAAGGCGTTCGTCTGCCTGGACACCGGGCACCATGCCCCGGGCACCAATATCGAGTTCATCGTGATGCAGCTGCTGCGCCTGGGCAAGCTGGGGTCCTTCGACTTCAACTCCCGCTTCTATGCCGACGACGACCTGATCGTGGGTGCCGCGGATCCGTTCCAGCTCTTCCGCATCATGCACGAGGTGATCCGGGGCGGTGGCTACGGCAAGGACTCCGGTGTGGCGCTCATGCTGGACCAGTGCCACAACCTGGAAGAGAAGATCCCGGGCCAGATCCGCTCCGTGCTCAACGTCCAGGAAATGACCCTGCGTGCCCTGTTGGTGGACACCGAAGCGCTGAACGAGGCACAGTGTGCGGGCGATGTCCTGGCCGCCAACGGCATCTTCAATGATGCCTTCTACACCGACGTCCGGCCCATGCTGGCCGAGTGGCGTGAATCCCGCGGCCTGCCCGCGGACCCGATGGCAGCCTACAAGGCCAGCGGCTACCAGAAACAGATCAACGAGGACCGCGCAGGCGGCCAGCAAGCCGGATGGGGCGCATAACCAGCCATGAGCAATAAGACTGTTGAAGACCTGATTTCGCGTTCGAACCGCCTGGGCGCGGATAAGCGGAACACCAATTTCGCCGGCGGCAATACCTCGGCCAAGGGCACCGAGAAGGACCCGGTCACGGGCCAGGACGTGGAACTGCTGTGGGTCAAGGGTTCCGGCGGGGACCTGGGCACCCTGAAGGAGCAGAACCTTGCGGTGCTGCGCCTGGACCGGCTGACCGCGCTTAAAAACGTCTACCCCGGCGTCGAGCGGGAGGACGAGATGGTGGCCGCCTTCGATTACTGCCTGCACGGCAAGGGCGGCGCAGCCCCATCGATCGATACGGCCATGCACGGCCTGGTGGACGCCGCACACGTGGACCACCTGCACCCGGACTCCGGCATCGCCATCGCCACCGCCGCTGACGGCGAGGCGCTGACCGAAAAGATTTTCGGCAACAAGGTGGTCTGGGTGCCCTGGCGCCGTCCCGGGTTCCAGCTGGGCCTGGACATCGCCGCGATCAAGGACGCCAACCCGCAAGCGGTCGGCACCATCCTGGGCGGCCACGGCATCACCGCCTGGGGCGCCACCAGCGAAGAAGCCGAAACCAACTCGCTGTGGATCATCGACCAGGCCGAAAAGTACATCAAGGACAACGGCAAGGCCGAGCCCTTCGGGCCCAAGCTGCCCGGCTACGCTGCCCTGCCCGAGGCCGAGCGGCACGCCAAAGCCGCAGCCCTGGCACCGGTGATCCGCGGCCTGGCCTCCACGGACAAGCCGGTCCTGGGGCACTTCAGCGATGACGCCGTCGTCCTGGACTTCCTCGAAGCCGCCGAACACCCGCGGCTGGGCGCGCTCGGCACCTCCTGCCCGGACCACTTCCTGCGCACCAAGGTCAAGCCACTGATCCTGGACCTGCCCGCGGACGCCTCCATCGAGGACTCCATCGCCCGGCTGCACGAGCTGCACGCCGACTACCGCGAGGACTACCAGGCCTACTACGACCGGCACGCGGACGTTGGCTCCCCGGCGCTGCGCGGCGCGGACCCGGCGATCGTTCTGGTCCCCGGCGTGGGCATGTTCTCCTTCGGGGCGAACAAGCAGACCGCCCGGGTGGCCGGGGAGTTCTACCTCAACGCGATCAACGTCATGCGCGGCGCGGAGGCGATCTCCACCTACGCCCCGATCGAGGAATCCGAGAAGTTCCGGATCGAATACTGGGCCCTGGAGGAAGCCAAGCTGGCCCGGATGCCCAAGCCCAAGTCCCACGCCACCCGCATCGCGCTGGTGACCGGTGCCGCGTCCGGCATCGGCAAAGCCATCGCCACCCGCCTCGCCGCGGAAGGCGCCTGCGTCGTCATTGCCGACCTGAACGTGGAGAACGCGCAGAAGGTCGCCGAAGAACTCGGCGGCTCCGACGTCGCCATCGGTGTCCAGGCGGACGTCACCGACGAGGCACAGGTCTCGGCCGCGATCGACGCCGCGGTCCTTGCATTCGGGGGTGTGGACCTGGTGGTCAACAACGCCGGCCTGTCCATCTCCAAGCCGCTGCTGGAAACCACCGAGAAGGACTGGGACCTGCAGCACAACGTCATGGCCAAGGGCTCGTTTCTCGTGGCCAAGGCCGCCGCCAAGGTGATGATCGCCCAGGGCATGGGCGGGGACATCATCTACATCTCCTCCAAAAACTCTGTGTTCGCCGGCCCCAACAACATCGCCTACTCCGCCACCAAGGCAGACCAGGCCCACCAGGTCCGGCTGCTCGCGGCCGAACTGGGCGAGTACGGCATCCGCGTCAACGGCATCAACCCCGACGGCGTGGTCCGCGGCTCCGGCATCTTCGCCGGCGGCTGGGGCGCCAAGCGCGCCGCGGTCTACGGCGTGGACGAGGAAAAACTGGGCGAGTACTACGCCCAGCGCACCCTGCTCAAACGCGAAGTCCTGCCCGAGCACGTGGCCAACGCCGCCGCCGTCCTCACCGGCAACGAACTGTCCCACACCACCGGCCTGCACATCCCCGTGGACGCCGGCGTCGCAGCAGCCTTCCTGCGATGAGTAGCGTGTCAGGCGGGGCCGACGCGCATCCTGCCTCTGGCGTGTTTGCCGCCGTCGACATCGGCGCCTCCTCGGGCCGGGTGATGCTGGGACGGGTCTCCCCTGAAGGGGTTTCGCTGGCGACTGTCCACCGCTTCCCCAATGGTGTGGTGGAGCTCGACGGCGGCCTCCGCTGGGACTTCGACGCGTTGTTCGCGGAGGTGCTCAAGGGCTTGGCCGCCGCAGCGAAAGCCGCCGCCGTGCAGGGCGAAACGATTGCCAGCATTGGCATCGACACGTGGGCCGTGGACTACGGGCTGGTGGACGTCGCGGGAAATTTGGTTGCCCAGCCGTTCAGCTACCGGGACGACCGCAGCCGGGCCGCCGTCGCACCTGTCCACGCCAAAGTGGACCCCGCACGCCTGTACCAGACCACCGGACTGCAGTTCCTGCAGTTCAACACCATCTACCAGCTGGCCACCGAGAAGGACCTGGACGGGTTGCAGGCGCTGCTCATCCCGGACCTGATCGCCTTCCTGCTCACCGGAGTGCGCCGGACCGAGGCCACCAACGCCTCCACTACGGGGCTGTTTGACGCCGTGGCGGGGGAGTGGGCCGCCGAATTCTTCACGGCACTGGGGCTGCGGAAGGACCTGTTCCCGCCGCTGATCCAGCCCGGCGAAGCCTACGGGCAGCTCCTGCCGGGGATCGCTGCGGCCCTTGGACTGCCTCAGGACACCCAGGTGGTGGCGGTCGGCTCGCACGACACTGCCTCCGCCGTCGCAGCTGTTCCTGCCGCGGAAGACGCCTTCGCCTACATCTCGTCCGGCACGTGGTCACTGGTGGGGCTGGAACTGAAGCATCCGGTCCTGGCCGAGGCCAGCCGGGAAGC
Source organism: Arthrobacter sp. SAFR-044 (assembly GCF_059414985.1). NCBI lineage: Bacteria > Bacillati > Actinomycetota > Actinomycetes > Micrococcales > Micrococcaceae > Arthrobacter > Arthrobacter sp. SAFR-044. Next base: position 111,388 of record NZ_JBPFDN010000006.1, read on the forward strand.
CAACTTCACCAATGAACGCGGTGTGGACGGCACCATCCGCTATCTGCGCAATGTGGGTGGATTGTGGCTGCTGAGCGAGTGCCAGCGGACCTGGGCCGGCGAAGGCTTCCAGCCGGACCTTGGCGCGCTCCTCGCAGCCGCCGCTGCCCTTCCCGCAGGCGGCCCGCAAATCAACGCCGATGACCCGTACTTCATCGCCCCGGACAACATGCCCGACCGCATCCGGGCGGCGGTGCGGCGGACCGGGGAGGTCCTGCCCAATGATCCCGCGGCCATCGCCCGCTGCATCATGGACAGTCTCGCAGCCGGCTACGCGAGGACCATCACTGCTGCGGAACGCCTCGCCGGCCGCAAAGTGGACGTAGTGCACGTGGTGGGCGGCGGCTCGCAGAACAGCCTGCTGTGCCAGCTCACTGCCAATGCCACCGGACGGCCCGTCGTCGCGGGTCCGGTGGAAGCCACTGCCTTGGGCAACGTGCTGGTCCAGGCCCGTGCCGCCGGGGCCGCCGCCGGAGGACTGGCGGAATTGCGTGGAATCGTCGCGGCCGGAACAAGCCTTTGCCGCTACGAACCACTTATCAGCGTGCGTCAGGAATCCATGCAGTAGAAATAGAGGAACTCCACGGCGAGGCTGCCGGCCAACCGAAAACAGGACAGGACAACGATTCCATCTTCGACCTTCCGCTTTCCGGGCTCCGCAACTACGCCTCCGATGTACGGTCCAATGTGACGCGCGTAATTTGGCGGCTGGGCCAGCCGGGGCTTATGGTCTCTTCCATGACTAACCGTTGGTATGCGTATTTTTCGTTGGCTCTGGAGGAGCCCGCGTCTAACTGACACGCATCCAACTTCCTTCAGAGCCAACAGGGCAGAGATCATTCTCTGCCCTTCGCCGTTTCTCCGGCGGGTTCTGAAATCCGGGCCCGCTTCCCATCTGGAACAGGACCCCGAACATGAGCACCGCAACAGCAGCAGCCCCGGCCAGCGCCACCAAGTCCACGTCCAACCTGCGCGTGAGCGAGTTCACTCCGCTGCCCACCCCTTCGGACCTTCTCACCAAACTGCCGCTGGGCGCGCGGGAGGCCGCCGTCGTCGAACGCGGACGGGACGAAGTACGCGCCATCATGGACGGCGTGGATGACCGCCTGCTGGTCATCGTGGGCCCCTGCTCCATCCACGACCCCAAGGCAGGGCTGGAATACGCGCGCCGCCTGGTGAGCCAGGCGGAGAAGCACAAGGCAGACCTGCTGATCGTCATGCGGACTTACTTCGAGAAGCCGCGCACCACGGTGGGCTGGAAGGGCCTGATCAACGATCCCCGGCTGGACGGCAGCCACGACATGGTCACCGGCCTCCGCGCTGCCAGGCAATTCCTGCAGCAGGTCACCGCGCTGGGCCTGCCCACGGCCACTGAATTCCTGGAACCGATCAGCCCCCAGTACATGGCCGACGTGATCTCCTGGGGCGCCATCGGCGCACGCACCACGGAGAGCCAGATCCACCGGCAGCTGGCCTCCGGGCTCTCCATGCCCATCGGCTTCAAGAACGGGACCGACGGCGGCCTGCAGGTTGCCATCGACGCCTGCGGTGCCGCCGCTGCGGCCCAGGCGTTCCTGGGGATCGACGGCGAGGGCCGGGCCGCGCTGGTGGCAACGGCAGGAAACCCGGACACGCACGTCATTCTCCGCGGCGGCCGCAAGGGGCCCAACTACTCAGCGGCTGACGTCGAACGGGCCTCCACCGAACTCGCGGGCAAGGGGCTCAACCCCCGCCTGATCGTTGACGCCAGCCACGCCAACAGCGGCAAGAGCCACCACCGCCAGGCAGAAGTTGCACTGGAAATCGGTGCGCAGCTTGAGGACGGCGGCGCCGCGGCGCGGGCCGTTGCCGGTGTCATGCTTGAGAGCTTCCTGGTGGGCGGCGCCCAGAACTTGGACGTTGCCGAGCACGCCGCGGGCCGGGCGGAGCTGGTGTACGGCCAAAGCGTCACCGACGCCTGCATGGACTGGGACGTTTCCGCATCGGTCCTGGAACAGCTGGCGGCATCGGCACGGAAGCGGCGGCAGTCGAATTAGGGGGTGAAATAGGGGAGGCACTACTTTCACATCTGCCACATGAACATCTAGAGTATCTACTTAGGTGGTTGGTGGATGGCTCAGCATCGGAACACCGCATTGGCACGTACCTGGGGTCACTGTTGTCCATCCGTCAGCAAAGGAAAATAGGGAAATGTCGGCAGAACAGAACTTCTCCAACGCGAAGTTCCTGACCGTGGCTGAAGTAGCCGAGGTCATGCGCGTCTCCAAAATGACTGTTTACCGGCTGGTCCACTCCGGCGAAATGCCGGCGGTGCGGTTCGGCCGCTCCTACCGGGTCCCGGAAAACGCCGTTGAGCAGTACCTTAAGGGCGCCGTTGTGGACGGCCACACCGAGACCGCCTGAGACCGCCTGTCCTGAGCCGCCTCCGATAGGCGGTACCCTGTTAAGGAACGTTTTACGTCATTGTAAGAATCTGTCAGTTGTTCAGTTCGTAGCTTTGTCCACGGACATTCCCCATCAGGCAGGTACTGCATCTAGTTTGTAAGGAACTTTCGTGGGTTCAGTTATCAAGAAGCGTCGCAAGCGTATGGCCAAGAAGAAGCACCGCAAGCTGCTTCGCAAGACTCGTCACCAGCGCCGCAACAAGAAGTAGAGATACTTCGAACAGCGTGGAAATGCCCGTCGCCTACCCAGGCGGCGGGCTTTTCTGTTACCCGGCACCCAACTGGCTGGCAGTAGATGTCGTTTTGGGCGCTCAAAACGGCATCTACTGCCATCTAGATGCGGGGGCCGCGGATGCGGGCGAAGCCTTTCCAGAGGCCATACACAGCACCGCCGAAGGTTGCCGCCTTGAGGCCCAGCGTGGCAGCGCGGCGGCCGGACCGGAAATCATAGACAGGCCAGTTCCGGTCACGGGCGTGGCGGCGGAGCTTGGCGTCCGGGTTGATGGCCACAGGGTGTCCCACCAGTGACAGCAGCGGGACGTCATTGTAGGAATCGCTGTATGCCCAGCAGCGCTTGAGGTCCAGATCCTCTTGGTCCGCGATGGCCTGGACGGCCACGGCTTTGGCCGAGCCGTGCAGGATGTCGCCAACCAGGCGCCCGGTGTACATGCCGTCCGACACTTCGCCCACCGTGCCCAGGGCTCCGGTCAAGCCCAGCCGGGTGGAGATCACCGTTGCCACTTCGATGGGCGTGGCCGTCACCAGCCATACGCGGCGGCCCACCCGGAGGTGCTGCTCCGCCAGCGCCTTGGCGCCAGGCCAGATCCGTGACGCGATCATCTCGTCATAGACTTCCTCGCCGAGGGCCTTGATGTCGTCAACGGTGATTCCGGCGGCCAGCGTCAGGGCCGAATCGCGCACCGCATGGACGTCGTCGATGTTTTCCCCGCGCGTCACGAACTTGAACTGCTTCCACGCGAACCCGGCGGCCTGGGCCAAGGTGAAAGCCCCCCGCTGGTGCATCTTCCGGGCTACGTGGAAGAGGCTGGCCCCGCGCATCAGCGTATTATCCACGTCGAAAAACGCCGCTTCACCGGGCTGCGGCGCAGCAACCGGCCGCGTGACGACGGCGACGTATTTCTCCTCGGGCATGGACTTGAGTCTAGTCAATCCACCCCCGGGCCGCCGTCGGCGTCACCCGGACGGCGCGAACGGCGATACCGTTAAGCCATGGCTACCCCCCGCGTCGTCCTGGTCACCAAAGCTGACTGCCACCTTTGCGAGGAGGCGCGCGACGCCGTCGGCCGGGTCACTGCCTCGCTGGGGCTTACCTGGAGCGAAGAGCGGGTGGACAACCAGCCGGAATTGCGGGAGCGCTACGCCGAGGAAATCCCGGTGGTCCTGGTGGACGGGGTGCAGCGCGACTTCTGGAAGATCGACGAGGCCCGGCTGGAACGCGTCCTGCAGCGCGCCATGGCCAATTAGGGGGATGTGAGTGACGTCCTTGGATTCAACGTCCCAGCCTGTCCCGGGCCTTCCGGATGCCACGGGCGCACCGGCAAAGCAGATTCCTCCTGCCGCCGTGGCCCGGCTGACGCTGTACCTCCGTGCCCTGAACACCATGCTGTCCGAAGGAGTTGAGCGCGTCTCCTCCGAATCCCTGGCGGAAGCCTCCGGCGTCAGTTCTTCCACGCTGCGCAAGGACCTGTCCCATGTGGGGTCCTACGGCACCAGGGGCGTGGGCTACGAGGTCCAGTACCTCAGCCGCCACATCGCGGCAGCCCTGGGACTGACGCATGACTGGAAAGTGGCCATTGTGGGAGCCGGAAACCTGGGCAAGGCGCTGGCACGCTACGGCGGTTTCGAATCGCGGGGCTTCGACGTGGTCGCCATCTTCGACGCTGACCAGATGGTAGTGGGCAGTGAGGTGGGATGGCTGCGGGTGAGCGACGTGGCCGACCTTGAAACAGTCCTGCACCGCACCGGGGCCAACATGGTGGTGCTGGCGCTGCCGGCCGCGGTGGCCCAGGGTGTCTGCGACCGGGTGGTGGCGGCGGGCGTGCACAGCGTGCTCAGCTTCGCCCCCGTGATGCTGCAGGTTCCGGAGGGGGTCAACCTCCGTAAGGTGGACATGGCCACGGAACTGCAAATCCTGGCCTATCACGCCCAGCGCGCGCAGACGCCGGGTCAGACAGCCTAGAGGCCAGCATTAAAAGCGGCGGCCCGGGATGCTGGACATCCCGGGCCGCCGATGCGCTGGACAGCTGGAGGTTACCGGCCGTAAGGGTTGCCGAAGCCGCCGGAATACGGGTTGGTGAAGGGCTGCTGCTTCCGGAAGTACGGGGCAGCGGCGGGGAGGTAGAGCAGGACGATGGCGGCGATCCCAAGGACGGTACCCAGCGTTCCGAACGTGGGAACTCCGAACAGGCCGAGTACGGACAGCGCTGCAAACACCGTTCCGAGGATGCGGGCCCAGTTCTTGCCCTTGCGGATGAAGAAGGCCACCAGCAGGTAGAGGGCGGCGCCGATGATGGCGAAAACCACCAACGTGCCGGCGATGACGCTCTTGATGTCGTCGTAGGTGACCCCCGCCCCGCTGGCCTGGACCTGCTGTTCAAAGGCCTGCCGGAACTGGGGGTCATCCAGCTGGGTAAGGCCGGTGAGCATGGCGATGACAAAAATTACGGCGGAGGCGATCAGCAGCCAGAAGGAGATGTTCACCAACTGGGGGATGCCGTTGCTGCCGGCCGGCTGCGGCTGCTCTGAAGGGTACTGGGCGTAAGGGGACTGGCCATAAGGCGACTGGCCGTACTGGGGTGGGTTCTGGCTGTAGCCCGGGGCCTGCGGTGCATTCTGGCCATACTGGGAACCGTACTGCGGAGCGTTCTGCCCGTACTGTGGCGCTGCGGGCGGCTGGGATCCGTACTGGGGCTGGTTCTGACCGTACTGGGGAGCGTTCTGGCCATATTGCGGCGCGTTCTGGCCGTAGCGGGGCTGCTGCGGTCCAGGCTGCTGGCTGCCGGACTGCTCACTGCCTGGCTGGCCATTGCCGGAGTGGGGGTCTTGGGGCGCGGGAGGCGGGACGGGAGGAGTACTCATTGGCGTTCCTTCTGCAGGTCGGGATCCGGGTAGGGCTGCCGGGAATCGGTCCTCAGCCTTCCCCCCAGCATGGCTTAAGACCACCGTACCCCCGGCGGACTGCCTTGCGGGTGATTCAGGCGGGATCAACGCCCGCGGCCGGGAGGTAAACCCGAGCGTTGGGAGCCCTTTGTTAAACACGGCACCCCGGTACAAGGCCGGACTGGCCTGGTACCGGGGTGTCCGTGAACGGGGAGACTTATGCTGCGGGGGCGATGAAGGCCAGTTCCAGGTTGATGGCAACCTTGTCGCTGACCAGCACGCCGCCGGCCTCGAGGACGGCGTTCCAGGTCAGGCCGAAGTCCTTGCGGCTGATGGTGGTTTCGGCGGTGAGGCCGGCGCGGGTGTTGCCGAACGGATCGACGGCCACACCGTGGAGCTCGGTCTCGAGGGCGACGGGACGGGTGACGCCCTTGATGGTGAGGTCGCCCTGGAGCTCGTAGGCGTCGCCCTTGGCGACGATCGCGTTGGAAACGAAGGAGATTTCCGGGAACTGCTCGACGTCGAAGAAGTCTTCGCCGCGGACGTGGCCGTCGCGGTTAACGTCGCCGGAGTCGAAGCTGGCGGTCTTGATGGTGGCGTTGACCTTGGAGTCGGCCACGTTTTCGGCAAGGTCCAGGGTGGCCTCGGCTTCCTTGAACTGGCCACGGACCTTGCTGATGCCCGCGTGGCGGACGGTGAAGCCGATCTCGCTGTGGGAGTTGTCCAGGGTCCAGGTGCCGGTGGTGACGTCTGCGGGAAGTGCCATGATGTTGCTCCTTGGTGTGAATGCTGCTGCTGTGATCGTGCGGTTGAACCTTCATCGGTTGAAGTCTCAACTAACTTGGTGCATCCAGTATAAACATGCGTTTGCATGTTTTGTTCCCGCTTTCGGAACATTTCTTCAGAAACTTGGGTTCTACTCTTTGTAGAAAGCGCGCACGGAAGATTTCGGATCGCACGCCATCTTTGAGAAACTGGTAAACATGCCCCAAGCCACTGTCCATCTGCTCCGCCACGGCGAGGTCCACAATCCCGACGGCGTTCTCTATGGACGGCTCCCGGAATTCCACCTCTCCGAACTCGGGCAGGAGATGGCCCGGGTGCTTGCCGAACACTTTCGCGAGCGCGCCGGGCGCGGCGCCCGGATCACCTACCTGGCCGCCTCTCCGCTGGACCGTGCGCAGGAAACTGCACGGCCGACGTCGGAAGCGCTGCACCTGCAGATCCACACCGACGGGCGCATCATCGAAGCGGAAAACTACTTCGAGGGCATGAAGGTCACCAAAGCCGAACTCCGCCGGCCAAGGCACTGGCCGCACCTGGTCAACCCGCTCCGTCCGTCATGGGGCGAACCGTACAAGCAGCAGGCAGCGCGGGTGGCGGCCGCCGTGCAGGACGCCCGCTTGCGGGCAATCGAACTGGCCGCCGGCGACTTCGGCGCCACAGGCCCGGAGGCCATTCTGGTCAGCCACCAGCTCCCAATCTGGGCGGCACGGCTGAGCGCGGAGGGCCGGCCGCTGTGGCATGACCCGCGGAAGCGCGAGTGCACCCTCACGTCCGTTACGTCCCTGGTGTTCGACGACGACGGCTCGCTTTTGCGGGTCGAGTACAGCGAGCCGGCGGCGTCCCTTCTTCCCGGTGCCGCCAGCACCCCTGGAGCCTAGCAGTGAGCAACAACAATCTTCCTTCGCGCCGCAGCATGCTCGCAGCAGGCGGCATGGCCCTGACTGCGCTGACCCTGGGCCTCTCCGGCTGCGCCCAGGAGGACGCGCTGGCCAAGCAGGCCAAGGCGGGCGACAACAAGAATTACGTTGCCGGCGATGGGTCCGTGACCGAGTTCGCCGTCGGGGACCGCAAGGAAGCCGTGCAGATCCAGGGTGCACTCTTCAACGGCGCCGCAGTAACCGCGGCCGACTTCCAGGGCAAAGTCAGCGTGCTGAACTTCTGGTTCGCCGCCTGCGCCCCGTGCCGCGTGGAAGCGCCGCTCCTTGAAGAGCTGCACCAGGAGTTCAAGGACCAGGGCGTGCAGTTCTTCGGCGTCAACCTACGGGACGAGAAGCCCACGGCCGAGGCTTTCGAGAAGACCTTCAACCTGACCTACCCCAGCTTTGACGACAAGGACGGCGGCGTCCTGCTGTCCGTGTCCGGCCTGGTGCCGCCGGGCGCCGTGCCCACCACCCTGGTGCTGGACAAGCAAGGGCGCGTGGCCTCCCGCGTTCTTGGCGAAATCGAGAAGGGCACCCTGAAGGCCCTCATCACCGCCACCGTGGCGGAATAGGGACGGCCCGGGACCGTGAACAGCCCCTTCGCCGAAGCCATCCTCAGCGGCTCGCTCCTGCTGGCCATTCCGGTGGCACTGCTTGCCGGACTGGTGTCCTTCCTTTCGCCCTGTGTCCTTCCCCTGGTGCCCGGCTACCTCGGCTACGTGACAGGCCTGAGCGGCGTGGACCTGCAGAAGCAGAAACGCGGCCGGATGCTGGCAGGCATCGGGCTGTTCGTCCTGGGGTTCTCCGTGATCTTCGTCCTGCTGGGCGGCGCGTTCGGCCAGCTGGGGACCCTGATCACGGGCAGCCAGAACGCCTGGATCACCCAGCTCCTGGGGGTCCTGGTCATTATCATGGGCGTCGTCTTCATGGGCGGCTTCAGCTGGCTGCAGCGCGATGCGAAGATCCATGCCAAGCCGCCGGCCGGGCTGTGGGGTGCTCCGCTGCTGGGCCTGACCTTCGGCCTGGGCTGGGCCCCGTGCATCGGTCCCACCTACTCGGCCGTGCAGCTGCTGAGCCTCTCCGGCGGATCCTCTGCCGCCAAGGGGGCCTTCCTTGCCTTTGTGTACAGCCTGGGACTGGGTATCCCGTTCCTGCTGATCGCGCTGGCCCTGCGCCGGGGGATGGGCGTCATGGCGTTCTTCCGCAAACACCGCGTGGCAATCCAGCGCACCGGCGGCGGGATCCTGGTGGTGCTCGGGATCCTGATGGCCACCGGGGTGTGGGGTGCCTGGGTGACCGGGCTGCAGTACTGGTTCCAAACCGACGTGAAGTTGCCGATCTGATGAGCGAGCGTGTGAACGTAAAGAAGAAGCAATCCGCCCCTGTCGCAGAGGCGAAAGCCCAGGCCGCCCTTCCGGCCCTGGGGCCCAGGGGCATGCTGCGGTGGGCCTGGACCCAGCTGACCAGCATGCGCACCGCGCTGTTCCTGCTGCTGCTCCTCGCCGTCGCCGCCGTCCCCGGATCGCTCTTCCCGCAGCGGCCCGCCAACCCGGCAGTGGTGACCCAGTACATCAAGGACCACCCGGATTACGGCAAGCTGTTGGACTCCCTGCAGCTCTACGACGTCTACTCCTCGGCGTGGTTCTCGGCCATCTACCTTTTGCTCTTCATCTCCCTGATCGGCTGCGTGGTGCCGCGCGCCATCGCCCATTACAAGGCCATGCGCTCCCAGCCGCCGCGGACCCCCCAGCGCCTGTCCCGGCTGCCGGAATACGGCACCCTGGTGATCCCCGCCGGAGCCGCCATCCCGGCGTCGGAAGCCATCAACGGTGCGGCTGGGCTGCTGCGCAAGCGCGGCTACCGGGTGGAGGTCAGGGATGCCGACGGCGCCCTTCCGTCCCTGGGTGCCGAACGCGGCTTCATGAAGGAAGTGGGCAACCTGGTCTTCCACACCTCGCTCATCGGCGTGCTGGTATCCGTGGCCGCCGGTGGCCTGTTCGGGTACAGCGGCCAGCGCATCCTGGTGGAAGGCGACACGTTCGTGAACACCCTGGTGGGCTACGACCAGTTCAACCCGGGCACCAACTTCCAGTCCACCCAGCTCCAGCCCTACTCGCTGCAGCTGGACAAGTTCAACATCACGTTCGACCGCGAATCCAGGGGCAAGTTCGGCCAGCCCATCGACTTCGCCGCCACCGTGACCACCAAGGAAAACCCGGATGCTCCGCCCAAGCAGGAGATCCTGAAGGTCAACGATCCCGTAAGCCTGGGCGGCACCAGCATCTACCTCACCGGCAACGGCTACGCGCCGGTGGTGACCATCCGCGACGGGGCGGGCAACGTGGCAATGCAGGGCCCGGTGGTGGCCAAGCTGCAGGGCGACAACTACTACTCCTCCGTGGTGATCAAGGTTCCGGACGCCCAGCCGGACCAGCTGGGCTTCGTGGGCTTCTTCCTCCCCACTGCGTTCGTGACGGACAAGAACGTCTCCTTCAGCGCCGACCCTGAGCTGTTCAACCCGCAGCTGACCTTGAACTCCTATTACGGCGACTTGGGCTTGAACAAGGGTGCACCCCAGAATGTCTTCGAACTCGACGTCAAGAACCTGACTCCGCTGAACGCCAGGAACCTGGCAGCCGGCGGCATCACGCTGGCACCCGGCTCCACCTACACGCTGCCGGACGGCAAGGGCAGCATCAGCTTTGACGGGGTGAAGCGGTACATCGGCGTGGACATCCACCACAACCCCGGGCAGCTGTACGCCCTGATCTTCGCCTTGCTGGCCGTGGCCGGCCTGATCCTCTCGCTCTATGTGAACCGTCGGCGCGTCTGGGTCCGCACGGGCACCGCGATTGACGGCCGCACCATGGTGGAGTACGGCCTCCTTGCCCGCGGCGAAGACCACCGCCTGGCCGGCGAGGCGGCGGCGCTGCGGAAACTCTTCGCCGCAGAGTGGAAGCTGCCTGACGACGCGGCGCCCGAAGACGCCGCTTCCGAAAATGCTGCCCCGTCCCAGCAAACTCCCAGCCGGACAAGCGATAATGTCGCAGGCTCCGCCGGTAAAGCCGAGGGCTCCGCCGAAAACGCCACAGGCTCCGTCACCACCCCAGCAGGCCCCACCGGGCCCGAAAAGGACCAGTAATGCCATTTGGAATCAACGAAACCATGGGCCAGTACAGCGAACTCTTCATGCTGCTGGCGGCGGGCACCTACACAGTGGCCTTCATTGCCTTCGCCTGGGACCTGGCTAAAAGCAGCAAGGCCCTTCGCGCCGTCGATCTCAAGGCCGCCCAGGCCGGGACGGCCACCAAGGTTCCCGTAGCAGCCGGCGTTGCCGCGGGCTCTGCCGGGGGCCGGCTGAGCGGACCCGCCGACCGTGCCGAGCGCCCGTCGTCGTCCGCTGGCAGGGCCGGCGGGGCAGGAACCGGCGGCGTGGCAACGGCCGACGGCGACATGAAGTACGCCAACGAGCGCCGGGTTCCGGCCCGGGTCGCCGTGGCCCTGACCACCCTTGCCGTCCTCATCCACGGCGCCGGCGTGGTCACCAGGGCTTTGGGCGCCGGGCGGGTGCCCTGGGGCAACATGTACGAATTCCTCACCACGGGTGCGTTCCTGGTGGCGGCCGTCTTCCTGCTTTCCCTGATCCGCCGCGACCTGCGCTTCCTGGGCACCTTCGTGGTGGGCCTGGTGATCATCATGCTGGTGGCTGCCTCGGTGGCCTTCTGGACCCCCGTGGGCCACCTGGTCCCGGCCCTGCAGAGCTACTGGCTGGTTATCCACGTTTCCATTGCCGTCCTTTCCTCGGCATTGTTCACCTTGACGTTCGCGATGTCCGCCCTGCAGCTGGTGCAGTCCCACCGGCAGAGGACCGTTGCTGCCGGCGGGGCCGACAAGCTCGGCTTCATGCGCCTGGTGCCGTCGGCGCTGAGCCTGGAGAACCTGTCCTACCGCATCAACGCCATTGCGTTCATCGGCTGGACCTTCACCCTGATGTTCGGCGCGATCTGGGCGGAAAAGGCCTGGGGCCGGTTCTGGGGCTGGGACACCAAAGAGGTCTGGACCTTCGTGATCTGGGTTGTCTATGCCGGATACCTCCACGCACGCGCCACCCGCGGCTGGACCGGAACACGCGCGGCGTGGCTGTCGATCGTGGGCTACCTTTGCGTGATCTTCAACTTCACCATCGTGAACCAGTTCTTCAACGGGCTCCACTCCTACTCCGGCCTCTAAAAGCGCCGTTCCCGGGCCGCGGACCCGAAATCCAACCGCATCGCGGCAACTGATCGCCAAATAACCATTCGATGTAGCAACAGGGCTGTCCCAGGGTCCCCCGGAAATGCTACGTTGGTGAGGTTCACTGTGATGAAGCTTGCATGTGGACCACCAGCCTTCCGAGGTAACCATGAGCTACGCTCTCGCCGTAGACGTCGGGACCAGCTTCACGGCAGCCGCCGTTGTTCGCTTTCACCAAGGTCCTTCCGCTGTGCCTGAGTGCCTGCCCCTGGGCGCGCGGGGAACATCCGTTCCCTCCGTGGTGTACTTCCCGGAGGAAGGCACTGTGCTGGTGGGCGAAGCTGCCGAACGCCGCGGACTGGACTCGCCGGAACGCGTGGTGCGGGAATTCAAACGCCGGATCGGTGATGACGTCCCCATCATCCTTGGCACCCTGGCGCTGCAGCCGGAGGACGTCTTCGCCACCATGGCCCGCTGGGTTGCAGACCGGGCTGCCGAACGCGAGGGGGGCCCGGCGTCGGCCGTCTTCCTGACCCACCCCGCCGCGTGGGGCAACCACCGCCTGTCCGTGATCCGCGACGCCCTCGCTGCGCACGGCCTGGAAAACGTCACCCTCCTTCCCGAACCGGAGGCCGCTGCACTGCACTACGCGTCCCAGGTGCGGGTGGAGGAAGGCAGCACCATCGCCGTATACGACCTCGGCGGCGGCACCTTTGACACCGCCGTCCTGAGGAAATCCGGGAGCAGCCGCTTCGAACTGCTGGGCCGTCCGGAGGGCATCGAAGACCTGGGCGGCGCCGACTTTGACGCCGCGGTGTTCAGCTATGTTGCCGGGCACACCGGCACTGCCCTGGCAGAGCTCGACCCCACCGATCCAGCGGTCCTTGGGTCCCTCACCCGGCTCCGGCGCGAATGCGTGGAGGCCAAGGAAGCCCTGTCGGTGGACAGCGAGGCAAGCATTCCGGTCCTCCTTCCCGGCGTCCAGCAACAGGTCCGCCTGGTCCGTTCCGAGTTCGAGGCCTTGATCGAAGAGCCCGTGCGGGAAACGGTGGACGCGCTGGAGCACTCCCTGGCCCAGCTCCACCTGGAGCCGGCAGACCTGTCCACGGTGCTGCTGATCGGAGGATCATCCCGGATTCCACTGGTGGCACAGGTGGTGTCGGAGGAGCTGGACCGGCCCATTGCAGTGGACGCGGACCCGAAGTCCTCCATTTGCCTGGGGGCAGCTATGGCGGCGCTTCTTGCCCACACCGCGGCCGCCTTGGCAGAGGCTGAAGCGGCAGAAACTGAACCGGCCGCCGGAGAGCCGCCCCCCGCCGTCGTGCCCTCCGAAGTGCCTCCCGCTCCGGCCGGGCCGGCGCTGCCCAGTTGGTCGCGTAAATATACGACGGCGGCGGCAGCATCAGCGGGACCAGGCCCCGTCCGCGGTGCAAGGCTTGGCGGACGGGGGGCGCACGCCCCGAAACCCACCGTCCGCGTCACGGCTGTCGCCGCCGCGGCAGCCCTCCTGACGGTCCTCACGGCCACTGCGGCCCAGAGTCCCGACGGCTTCGGAAGCCTGACCGCCATTTTCGTACCGCAGGCTGGAGCGAGTACCGAGGGCGGTTCCACCGCCGCCGCTGGGGCGGCCGGGGCGGAAGCGCCGGGCGGAGGGGGAGCAGCCGCCCTTGGCGCGCCCCAGCCGCTCGCGGGCGTCGAGGCCAGTTCTAAAAAGCCGATTGGGCAAGAGCCCGGACTCGATGTGTCTGCCTCACCCACCAGCAGCGAAGCCGCACCCGCACCGGGCGGGCCGGCTGCGGGCGGACCTGCCGCAGCCGGTGGCGCCCCTGCTGCGGATCCGCCCTCCGAATCGGGCGGGAGCACGCCCGGGACGGGCATTGTTCCCGACTCCGCCACCCTTGGCCCCGCGACGCCGCCGAGTGCTACGCAACCCGCCCCCGCGGACCCTGCCCCCACCGGCACCGCCTCCCCGGGTTCCAGCCCGCCGACGGCCACGGCTCCGGACACCAGCTCCCCGACAGCCACGTCGCCCAGCACGTCCTCGCCCGGCACGACTGTTTCCCCGACGCGTGATTCCGGCACCCCTCCCGCCGACCCCGGCACGTCGTCCCCCGCTACCGGGGGAGCGACCCCCACCATACTGCCCACGACCTCTGCCCCGGCCCCCACGGATGGTCAGCTCGTTTCCCCCACAGCTGACCTCATGCCCACACCGACTGTTGCACCTTCACCCTCACCGGAGGAGGCCGCCGCAACTTCGCCTGAGACTGCGGTGGCAACGGCCCTGACCACCTCTCCGGGGGCCTGACATGGACGGACACCTTCAGCGGGCGGAGCGCCCCATACCCCTGCACACCACACCGGACCATCAGGGTAATCCGCCCCACGCCGCAGAGCTGATGGCCAAGCAATTGAAGGGTGCAAACGCTGCTGTCCGGGAACTGCTGCTGGCACTCTCGGTGGGCTTCGCCCTGCCGGGACCGCTTCCGGCCGGCCTCCAGAACAAGTTCATCAGTGGAACCGTGGAGGACCTTGACTCCCTGGTGGACCGCGCGGAGGCTGCGGGACTGCTGAGGCCGGACGGCACAGTGGTAGGGACTGCCCAGCACGCGCTCCTGAGCGCCGCGCCCACGGCCAAGGTCCAGGCGCTCCAGCGTGAGCTCGTGACCGTCTTCTCGTCTGCGGGACAACCGCTGGGCAACCTCGCCCGCGAGCTGGCCCGGGGCGGCCTCGCTGATCCCCGGGTGGCCGCGGAACTGGAGCAAGCGGCGGACGCCGTACTGGAGAATGACCCCAGGCTTGCGTCGCAACTCTACGAGGAAGCCCTCCTGGCCGGTGCCGACCCGCTGGCCACGGCGGCAAGGCGTGCCCAGGCCGCAGCCGGTGACGGGGACCTCGATGCCGCGGCCAGGATCATCGATGCACTCCTGGTGAGCCAGGATCCGCCGGATGTGCGCCGCGGAGCCGATGTTGCCGCCTCTGTCTGGGCGCAGCGGGGAATGCTGGCCCGGGGAGGGGACGTCTACAGCTGGCTTGGTCCGGGACGGGTGGGCCCCTCCGCCCCGCTTGCCGCCGTCGCCATGATTGGCGCCGGTGACCGGGCTGCTGCGGAGTCGTTTTTCCAGCCCGATGCTCCTGCAGCCTCGCCCACGCTGCTTGCGGCTGCCCTGGTCCAGACCGGCCAGGGAATCCTTGCCTCGCTGGGGGATAAGCCGCAGCAGGGCATCTCCATCCTGATCCACGCATCAGACATGCTGAACGCTGCCGGCACAGCCCTGCCGCTGCCGGAGACGCCGGCCGCACTGGCAGCACTGCTGGCACTGCACAGCGGCGAGCCGCACCTGGCGGAAACCGTCTGCAGGGCGGCAGCCGCAGCCGGGCAGGGCGGCGATGCGGCCCAGCCCAGGCTCCTGCTGCTCCAAGCCTGGGCAGCGATGATGCAGGACAAACTCGAGGACGCCCGCCTGGCGGCCACGGAGGCGGCCAAAGCAAATCATTGGCCGCTGGTCCCGCGCGACGAGTTCATGTGCGCGGCCCTCGAAGTGGGGATTGCCCGCCGGAACGGCGACGTGCCGGAGCTGCTCAGGGCATGGGAACGGGCACGTGAAGCCATGCTCCACACCTCGGTGGACCTCTACAACCTGCTGCCGTGGGGGGAACTGCTGATTGCCGCGGCCCGGCTGCGGGAGACGCGCCGTGTGGCGCAGTACCTGGAAGACGCCTGGAAGCTGCTGGGCCGCCTGGGAAGTCCAGCCCTGTGGGCCGTCCCCCTGCACTGGTCCGGCGTCCAGGCTGCGTTGCTGAATGAGAGTCCCGCCGATCTTGCCCCACACGCAACGGCACTGGCACGGGCCTCTGCCCACAGCCAGCTTGCCGCAGTCCTCGCCACGGCGGGCAAAGCCTGGGTCTCGGTACTGGCTGGCCGGTTCCGAACCGCCGATGTGGAGGGTGCGGCCCGGCTGCTCGGTGCAGTGGGCATGCCCTGGGAGGGCGCACGGCTCGCCGGGCACGCTGCCGCGCGCGCTGATGAGCGGCGGGACATGATGCGGCTGCTGGCCTGTGCACGGGACCTCCATCCTCAAAGCAGTGCCGCCGGAACATCCGGGGCGGCGGAGGCACAGGCAGGAAGCGGTGCCGACGCCGGCAAAGGGAACCAGCCGGACGCCTCCGGCTTGAGCGAGCGCGAAAAGGAAGTGGCCAGGCTGGTGCTTGAGGGCAAGACCTACCGGGAGATCGGCGAGGCCATCTACATCTCGCCCAGGACCGCAGAGCACCACATTGCCAGGATCCGGCGGCGGCTGGGAGCGGAAAACCGTTCCGACCTGCTGGCCCGTCTGCGCCTGGCCCTGGGGGTGGAGCATTCCCAGCAGCTGAATCCGCAGCAGGAATAACCCCTAAATCCCCTAGGCATCGGGATGCCAGTGCCCCGGAACAGCACCTGCGGGTAGGGGGAAGGCGCCCGTTGCCCTGTACCCGGCGGCGAACCTAGGTTTGAAGCACTCGGATACGTGCACCGGATGATCCACGACTCAAACAAGATGTGAGGACCAAGCATATGCCAACACTCGCGAACGACCTTGTTCAGTTCCTCATGCAACTCTTCGGCAACCGGGAAGCGGTCCAGGAGTTCCTGGATGATCCGGAGCGGGCGCTGGAGGAACACGGCCTGGCCAACGTGTGCTCGGCTGACGTTGACGCCGCCATGCCGGTTGTCCTCGACTACGCTCCGATCACCGTCAATGCCACATCCTTCGCCCGGGAGCACACCACCGGCGGCAACAGTGTGTGGGCCGGGCAGGCCACCACGCTGGGCGGCCACGCCGGAAGCGCATCAGCCATCCATGCAGGAGGAGCGGCTGCAGGGGAGGAAAGCGGCGCCTACGACCATGACGACCACGCGCACGCGGTACAACAGCTCCACCACGTGGTGAACCGCTTCTCCTACACCACCAACACCACCCTGCTGGATGATCGCGACACCATCACGGACCAGTCCGTCAACCAGAACATCTGGGCGCACGGGGACGTGGAGCAATGGTTCGACAATGACGCCGCCGTGGCGGCCGGCGACCGTGCCGTTGCCGCCGGCCATGACGCCGCTGTCAGGGACTCCAACAACATCAGGGACTCCTACAACACCGACCACTCCACCGATAACTCCACGGACAGCTCCATCCATGCCGGCGGTGATGTCAGCATTGGCAACGAGGAAACGGCGATCTCCGACTCCTTCAACACCGACGTCGGCCTGGACGTGGACGATTCCTTCAACGACAACTCCGACCATTCCGACCACACGGATCTTTCGGACCACTCCATCAGCACCGACGTGGACCTCGACGTCCGGGACTCTTTCAACGACAATTCGGACAACTCGACCCACAACTCCATGGAGGTGGACGACTCCTTCAACCAGGACAGCTCCACCACTACCGCGGTGGATGTCCACGTGGACGACTCCTTTCAGGACAACTCAGCCACAAGCATTGTTGAGGACAACCTGGTGGTGGCGGACAACCAGCTCGATTTCACGGAGGACAACTCCACGCACACGGATGTGGACCTGGATAACCACACCACCATCGACGGTTCGGTGGTTGACGACTCCACCGTCCTGTAACACGCTGTTCCCGGGAGGGCGAACCGCCGGGCAGGAGGCAGCCACCTCCTGCCGGGCTCTTCCGGTATCGCCGGGTGCAGGACTTCCGGCAATGGAACAGGGCACGGGAAAAGATCATTCAGGCACTGGGGCAGGGGGAGATGCTGTGGCAGATGCGGGACCGGCAAGGCTGGCGGGGCCCATGACGGCGGGACAGCTGGTAAAGCTCGTCGAGCAGGGCCTGGAACTGGTGGGCGCCGGGGACCGGGCGGACCTGCGCAAAAGGCTGCACCAGGCCATGGTCCGCCTCCAGGACCCCAGCATCAGGGTCATCGTGGTGGGGGAGTTCAAGCAGGGGAAGAGCAAGCTCATCAATGCCCTGGTGAACGCGCCGGTGTGCCCGGTTGATGACGATATCGCCACATCGCTGCCCACCATCGTCCGCTACGGGGAGCCTGCCTCGGCGGCTGTATTGGTCCCCGCGACGGACAGTCCCGCCGGGAACGCCGCCGCGAACGCCGGCGGAAACGCTGCGGTCGACGGCGGGGACGGCAGCATCGAGCGCAGGCCCGTAGAGCTGTCAGACCTGCCGGCCCTTGTCTCCGAGCAGGGCAACCCGGGAAACAGCCGGAAATTCGCGGCTGCGGAAGTCTGCCTGCCCCGGCGGATCCTTAGCGGGGGACTGACCATCATCGACTCTCCTGGCGTGGGCGGGATGGGCTCCACCCACACCCTGACCACCCTGACCGCCCTCCCTACCGCGGATGCCATGCTGCTGGTCTCGGACGCCTCCCAGGAATACACGGAACCGGAACTGCGGTTCCTGCGCCAGGCCATGCGCATCACCCCCAGCGTTGCCGCGGTCCTCTCCAAGACCGACCTCTACCCGGACTGGCGGCGCGTTGAAGAGCTCGACAGGGCCCACCTGGTCACGGTGGCCCCGGACATCCCGCTGTTCCCATTGTCCGCGGACCTCCGCCTTGAGGCCGCACGGCTCCAGGACACCGAGCTCAACACCGAGTCCGGCTTCCCGGACCTGGTGGCGCACCTGCGCAACGAAGTGGTGGGCAAGGCGCAGCGCATCCAGCGGCGCTCCGTCAGCCAGGACCTGCTCTCCGTCACCGAAAACCTGCGTCTGTCCCTGCAGTCCGAGCTTGAGGCGTTGGAGAACCCGGGTGGCACGCCGCAGATGCTCGCAGCCCTGGAACAGGCCAAGACGGAGGCGGACGAGCTGCGGAAGCGGTCCGCCCGCTGGCAGCTGACGCTTAGCGACGGCATCAACGACCTCATCGCCGATATGGAATACGACCTCCGCGACCGCCTACGCCGGATCCAGAAGGAAGCCGAGACCGCCATCGACCAGGGCGATCCCGGTCCTGTCTGGACGCAGTTTTCCCAGTGGCTCGAGGAGTGCGTTGCCGCGGCGGTGTCGGACACTTTCGTCTGGACCAGCGAGCGGTCGCAATGGCTGGCAGCGCAGGTTGCCGAACACTTCGCCGCCGACGAGGTGTCGCTGCCCGTCCTGCACGTCTCCGACTCCGGTGACGCCCTGGACCCGGTGGACCAGATGCCGGAACTGGATTCCGGCCGCGTGAACCCGATCCAAAAAGTCCTCATCGGCATGCGTGGATCCTATGGCGGCGTCCTGATGTTCGGCCTCCTGACGGGAATTTTCGGGATGGCCCTGATCAATCCGCTCTCGGTTGGCGCCGGGCTGCTGCTGGGGCGCAAGGCCTACCGGGAGGACAAGGAAACGCGGCTGAAGCGCCGGCAGGGCGAGGCGAAGGCCCTGGTCAGGCGGCAGCTGGACGATGTGACGTTCCAGGTGGGAAAGCAGTTGAAGGACAGGCTGCGCCTGGTGCAGCGCACCATCCGGGACCACTTCACCGAGATCGCCGATGAATACCACCGCTCGCTGTCCGATTCCGTGGCAGCAGCCCAGAAGGCAGCCAACTCGTATGCCCAGGAGAAGGAAGGACGCATCCGGGACATCAAAGCCGAGCTCAGGAAGGTGGACGCGCTGCACCGGGCCGCGGAAGCGGTATCCGCAGAGGCTGCCGCCGCCGGGACCCGCACTGCGGCAGGGGTGTGATGACGGCATCCACCACAGCCGGAGCCGCTGCGCTGATCCGCGAAGCGCTGGAGGTCTATGCGGATGACCCGCAGGCCGTCCAGGCGCTGCAGGGTTACGCACAGCGCTTGGCTGAGCCCCTGAGGATTGCCGTGGCCGGCATGGTGAAAGCAGGGAAATCCACCCTCCTCAACGCCATCATCGGCGAGGAAATCGCGCCCACGGACACCGGTGAATGCACGCGCATTGTCACCTGGTACCGGCACGGACGCACTCCCCGCATTACCCTCCACCCCACGGAAGGCGAGCCCCGGAACCTTCCGCTGAAGCGTGTGGACGGGCGCCTGGTCTTCGTCCTGGACGGCGTGCGGGCGGACGACGTGGAACGGCTCGACGTCGAATGGCCGTCACCGGCGCTGCAGGCCATGACGCTGATCGACACCCCCGGCATCGCGTCCCTTTCGCAGGAGGTGTCCGCACGGTCCGTCCGGTTCCTGACCCCGGAGGAATCGCCGTCGGAAGCTGATGCCGTCATCTACCTCATGCGCCACCTGCACGCATCCGACGTCCGGTTCCTGGAGTCCTTCCGCGATACCGAGGCCGGACGCTCGGGAACCGTCAACGCCATCGCGGTCCTGTCCCGGGCCGATGAGGTGGGAGCCGGGCGCATCGACTCCCTGCTGTCCGCCGCCACCATCGCGGAACGGTACAGCCGGGACCCCAACCTGCGGAAGCTGGCACTGGGCGTCGTCCCGGTGGCAGGGCTCCTGGCCCAAAGCGCCCGTACCCTGCGGCAGGCGGACTTCGAAGCCCTCCAGCTGCTGGCCAGCCTGGACCGGCCCGCGCGGGAACGGATGATGCTTTCGGCCGACAGGTTCCGCCGCGCCGCGGAACCGGAGGGACTGACGGAAGAAGCACGGGCATCATTACTCGAGCGGTATGGTCTCTTCGGCATCCGGCTGGCCATGGTGCTGGTCCGCAACGGGTTCGGGGAGCCAACTCCCCTGGCCCATGAACTTGCCAGGCGCAGCGGTCTGGACCCACTGCTGGAGCTGCTGGAGTGCCAGTTCCAAGCGAGGGCAGAGGCACTGAAGGCCAGGACGGCGCTCGCAGCCGTGGACAACCTCCTGGCCAGCCGGCCGCGGCAGGGGACCGGGCTTTTGGCAGCGTCCCTGGAGCGGCTGCAGGCCAACGCGCACGAATTCCGTGAGCTCCGGCTGCTGGCGGCACTGCGGACCACGGGGGTGGAACTGGCTCCGAAACTGGCAGCGGAAGCTGAACGGCTCATCGGCGGGCAGGGCGCCGCGGCATCCCAGCGGCTGGGGGTGCCGGCCGGCTCGGGTCCGGAGGTATTGGCGGCCCAGGCCCGCCAGGTGCTGGCCCGCTGGCGTACCGTTGCTGAAAGCCCGCTGACTGCAAGGTCCGCTGTGGAAGCCTGCAGAGTGGTGATCCGCAGCTGCGAGGGCGTGCTGGCCGAATGCACCGGCAGGGCCCGGCAGCCGCAGTCGGCATAGTAAGTGTGGCGGCAGTCAGCCCCGGCGGCGCTCCCGCTTCAGCCAGGCTCCGGCGGAGGGCAGGAACAGGAGCACGAGCCCGGCGAAGGCCAGGAGAAGTTCTGCGCCCCACAACATCACGACGTAGCTGCCCGCGGCGCCGCTGGGAACCAGGAACGCGGACGCCAGGAGCATGACCGGCACGTGGGTGGCCAGCAGCGGCACCAGCGCCCACCGGGCCCAGGTCCGGCGGCCCCACACCGCGGCCAGGACAGCCGCCTCAAGCACGGTCACCAGCAGCAGGGCACCGATGCTGCCCCAGAACACCACGTTCGCTGCGGTTCCCACGGACCCGGCATCGCTGCCCGCTGCCATGTCCGCCACCACCCCGCGAAGCCGCTGCAGGTTGGAGTCGCGGGCTACGAAGGACCCCAGCAGGACTGCCAGCCCGGCGACGAAGCTGAAGAGCCAGAGTGAGCGGGCGGTGCGGACGGTCCGGGGCACCGGAGTCGTGACCGGGATGGGTGGTGGTGCGGAATAGGACAGGCCGGGCCTCGGTGGGGGAGCGGACAGGCGCCGCTCTTCTCCTCCGGATGGGGACGCCATAGGCCTATTTCAGCCCGTCGGCATCGTGTTCGTCCGTACCGCGCTGGCCCTTCCCGCCGTCTTCCTTCGCCTTGGACTCCAGTTCGTCACGGAGTTTCTTGAGGCGCTCGGCCTCGGCCTGGTTGCGGCGCCGCGACTCCAGGTTGCGGAGGAAATCCGGGTCATCATCCGGAGCGGTGGGGTGCGGGTAGGAGGGCCGCGGCTGTGCGGTCCCACGCGGCCGGCCGATCAGCAGCCACAGGACGGCGCCGAGGACCGGGAGGACGATCTGGACGATGATCCAGGCGGGTTTCGAAATGCCCCGGGTCAGGCGGCCCTCAGTGCGGATCACGTCCACCAGGCCATACACAAAGATGACGAGGACTGCCACGGCCAATGCCACACGGAAGAGCATGCCATTAAGTCTATCGTCAGGAGGCGCAGGGGCCGCTGGCCCAGGCGGCTAAACTTGAATAGTGGCCTTTTTGAAATATTCCCTGATCCGCCTGGCAATCTTCGTGCCCCTGTTTGTCCTGTTCGCACTCCTTCAGGTCGGGGTGCTGATGTCGGTGATCTGCTCCGCGCTCATTGCCTTTGCCATCAGCTACCTGTTCTTCCAGAAGCAGCGTGACGCCGCTTCCGCAGCCCTGCAGCACCGCTTCTCCGGAAAGGCCAAGCCGCTGCGCTCCGCCGGTGAGGTCCAGGACGCCAACGCCGAGGACGCTCTGCTGGACGCCAACCCGGACATCACCATCAACAACGCCAAGGGCAGCAAGAACAGCTAGAACCCGTGGCTGAGGATCAGCCCCAGTGCGAACAGCACGCTGTAGCCCAGGTTGATCAGGCCGGTCTGCTTCAGCACCGGGATCAGGCTCTTGCGCTTGCGGCCGTTGATCATCAGCCAGGCCGGCATCAGGCAGGCCGGGATGAGCAGCAGCACGATCAGGATCCACGGCCGGCCCGGCGCCAGGATCACTACCAGCAGGATGGCCACGGCCAGCATCAGGACGTAGCTTTCGCGCGCGTGCTTGTCCCCAAGGCGCACGGCCAGGGTTTTCTTGCCGGCCTGCATGTCGGTGGGAATGTCCCGGACGTTGTTGGCCATGAGCAGCGCGGTGGCGATGAGCCCGGTGCCGATGGCGCCGATGACCGCGGACAGGCTGATATGCCCTGCCTGGGTGTACGTGGTACCCAGGGTGGCAACCAGGCCGAAGAAGACGAACACGAACAGGTCGCCCAGGCCCATGTAGCCATAGGGGTTCTTGCCGCCCGTGTAGCCCCACGCGGCCAGGACGCAGCCCAGGCCCACCAGGATCAGCCACCATGCCTGGGTGAGTAACACCAGGACCAGGCCGAACACCATGGCCAGTGCGAAGGTGCCGAAGGCGGCCCACTTGACGTGTTCGGGCTTGGCGGCACCGGAGCCCACCAGCCGCAGCGGGCCCACCCGGTCATCGTCGGTCCCGCGGATGCCGTCCGAGTAGTCGTTGGCGAAGTTCACGCCTACCTGGAGCAGGAGCGCCACCAGCGCCGCGAGGATGGCGTTGGGCAGGAGGAACGAGTCCATCTCATAGGCGGCGGCGGTGCCGATCAGCACCGGCGCGATCGCTGCCGGCAGCGTCCGGAGTCGGGCGCCTTGGATCCATTGGGCGGCTGTTGCCACGGTTAGTACCTCGTGTTGTTTCGATGAGACGGCTGGATGGAACGTGCGCACCCGCCGCGGTGGTGCAGGTCCACTCTACTTTCCCCCATGCAGGGTGCTGAGTTCGGAGGTCATGGCGAGCCGGTCCGGTTTTCCGTTGGGAAGCATCCGAAGGGCCGGTGCGGTGAGGACGGTTTTGGGGGCCAGCGCCCCCAGTTGCCGCTGCCAGTGCTGTTGAAGTACGACGGCGGGGTCCCCGGCTTCCTGCCCTTGGCCGCCGTCACCGGCGGCACCTTTGCCCGCGGCACCTTCCGGTGCCAGCGCCACGTAGGCCGCCACGGCCTGGCCCCATTCCGCTGAAGGGACGCCGGCCACGAAAGCCGCTGCGACGGCGTCGGACTTTTCCAGCTGCTCCTGCACGTGGCCGGCCGAGACCTTGACGCCGCCGGTGATGATGACGTCGTCCGCCCGGCCCAGCACGGTGAGCCGGCCGTCGTCGTCAATCGTGCCGAGGTCGCTGGTGCGGTACCAGCGAACCCCGTCCTCCTCGAAGAATGTTCCGGTCTCCTCGTCCGGGGCCTCAATGTACCCGGCAGCCACGGTGTCCCCGCCCAGCAGGATCCGGCCGTCCTCCGCCACCCGCGCCGAGACGCCTTCCAGGGGGTAGCCGTCGTACACGCACCCGCCGGACGTCTCCGCGGAACCGTACGTGGTGACCACCCGTACTCCGGCGTCGCGGGCGGCGGCCAGCAGTGCCGGGGACGCAGGGGCGCCGCCCAGCAGGACGGCGTTGAAGCGGCGGAGCACGGCGAGCGTGTCCGGGGAAGGATCAACCAGGAGCCGCTGGAGCTGGGTGGGAACCAGGGAGGTGAAGCGGATCTTGTCCGTCAGTTCCAGTGCCGCAGCGGTGAAGGCCTCCGGGGTGAAGCCCCCGGACATGTCCATGACCCAGGGCCGCGTACCCGCGAACAGCGAGCGGACCAGCACCTGGATGCCGGCCACGAACTGCACGGGCAGCGCCAGCAGCCACTGGCCCTCGCCCTTGAGCCGCAGCGCGGTGGCCATCGAGGATGCTGCCAGGGACTCCACGGTCAGCAGGGTTGCCTTGGGCGTGCCGCTGGAACCGGAGGTGCGGACCACGGCGACGGCGTCGTCGCAGCCCGGGGTCTCCACGTGGCCCACCACCAGTTGGCCGTCCGTCCCAATGGACAGTTCGACGGCGGGGCCCTCGCCGTGGAGGGCGGCCGCAAGGGCTTTCAGGGCCGGTTCGATGTTGAGCGGGCCGCCGTGGGCCGTGCTGGGTGAGGCTTCGCTGTTCATGGCCGTCCTGCCTTAGAAGTAGTGCGGGAAGCGTGACCAGTCGGGGTCGCGTTTTTGCAGGAAGGCCTCCTTGCCCTCCACAGCCTCGTCCGTCATATAGGCCAGCCGGGTGGCTTCGCCCGCGAACACCTGCTGGCCGGCCAGGCCGTCGTCGGCCAGGTTGAACGCGAACTTCAGCATGCGGATGGCCTGCGGGGACTGCCGGGCGATGTCCGCGGCGTACTCGAGCGCCACCTCCTCCAGGCGTTCGTGGGCAACGGCCTCGTTCACCGCACCCATGCGGACCATGTCTTCAGCGGAATATTCGCGGGCCAGGAAGAAAATCTCGCGGGCGGTCTTCTGGCCCACCTGCCGGGCCAGGAGCGCCGAGCCGTAGCCGGCGTCGAAGCTTCCCACCGTGGCGTCCGTCTGCTTGAACTTTCCGTGCTGCCGCGAGGCGATGGTGAGGTCTGAGACCACGTGCAGGGAATGCCCGCCGCCCGCTGCCCAGCCGTTAACGACGGCGATGACCACCTTGGGCATGGTGCGCATGAGCCGCTGGACTTCCAGGATGTGCAGCCTGCCGGCCCGGGCGGGGTCGATGGTTTCCTGGGTCTCGCCGTCGGCATATCTGTAGCCGTCCCGGCCACGGATCCGCTGGTCGCCGCCGGAACAGAAGGAGTGGCCGCCGTCCTTAGGGGAGGGGCCGTTGCCGGTCAGCAGGACGGTGGCGACGTCGGGGGTCATCCGGGCGTGGTCCATGGCCCGGTAGAGCTCATCCACGGTGCCCGGCCGGAACGCATTGCGGACCTCCGGGCGGTTGAATGCAATCCGGACGGTGGGCAGGTCACGTACCCAGCCGCCGTCGGAATCCCGCTCCACCTGCCGGTGGTAGGTGATGTCCTGGAAGTCCTCGAAGCCGGAGACCACCCGCCAGCGCGTGGGATCGAAGACATCGGACACCGGGGCGGGGATCTGGTTGCTCACCGTCCAAGTCTAGTAATCGGCGTCAGCTGATGCAGAACTCGTTGCCCTCGGGGTCCGCCATGGTGTGCCAGGAATGCGGGCCCTGCCGCGCGGACCAGAGGAAGGAGGCGCCCCGGGCCTCGAGTTCGCTGCGGACCTCGTCCTTGTCCCGGCCGTCCAGCCGGACGTCCCAGTGCACCCGGTTCTTCACCGTTTTGCCTTCGGGCGCGGTCTGGAACAGGATGCGCCGCTCGGGGGCCTTGGACTCTATCTCTTCCGGTGGCCTGATGGCGGCACCGTCCTTCCACACCAGGTTGCCCCGGTGGGTCATGGTCTGGCCCTCGGTGGCGTACCCCTGCTCGATCATGGAGCGGATGAAGCCCGCGTCCTGGGGTTCCACCGCCCACTGCAGGGTTTCGGCCCACCAGTCGGCGAGTTCATGCGGGCTGGCGGAATCGACAACGATCTGGATGTTCAGTCCCATCCGTCCACGGTAAAGGCGGCAAGGGAATTGCGGAAGGTCCGGTGCGGGGACTCAGGCCTGGACGTTCTGCATCTGGCCGAAGAGCTCCGGCGGGATGGCGTAGACGAGGATGACGGCCAACAGGTTCTTCGCGGCGTGCACGAAGTAGGAGAACATGACGTTCTTCCCGGTCCACATGTAGACGAACACCAAGGTGGCGCCCATAGCCAGGTAGGGGAGCAGCGCGGTAAGGGTGACCGCTTCCTGTCCCACGATGTGCAGCGCGGCGAACAGCACCACGGACAGGGCGCAGCAGATCCAGATGTTCACGCGCCTGGACATCTTGCCGATGAGCAGGTGCCGGAAGATGTACTCCTCCACGAACGGACCCACCACCACCAGCAGCGGCACCATGAGCCAAGCGGGGACCTGCTGCATCAGCGCCTGCAGCCCGGCCTGGTTCTGCGAGGTTTCCACCTGCCCGTTCGCCGCCACCACCACCGCGGTGAGGATCATCATGGCAATGACCGCTGCCGGCACCATCAGCAGGGTGAACCAGGGCCGCGCTGCCAGGACTTTGAGGTCCCGGACCACCACTTTGCGGGCGGCCAGGAACGCCAGTATTCCCACCGAGGCATAGAACAGCAGGTTCACGGCATAGGAAGCTGCTGCCGGGGACGGGGCCACCTGCCGCAGCAGCGGGGCCAGCATATCCCCAGCCACAGCGAACAGCCCGGCAATCGCAACATAGAGGCACAGCGTGGCCAGGTCCATCGGGGAGAAACGATACAGCTGGGGCTGCGGAGCGGGCGGTAAGCGGTGGGCTGTTGCCATGCCCCCAAGCCTATCGCCGGGCGCTGGGATGTAGTGCGGGTCACGTACCACTCCGGACCGTCTTGTAAGATGGTCAGGTCGCGTGAAGCTTCGGCAGTTCGACCGATCCACCCTCACATCTGTGGTTGCCAGGCCTAAAGGCCGAATTTTGTGAGCTTGATCATACGAAGACCGGATGCGGCCAACCCCCAACCCACAAGGAACAGTTGTGCCTCAAAGTACCCCCACAGACCTAAAGAACAGCACGGCGCCATCCCCCGCCGTCGACCCCTCCCTCAGCGCCGAGGGCTACAGCAAGACCCTGGGCCGCCGCCACGTCACCATGATCGCCATGGGCGGCGCAATCGGCGTCGGCCTCTTCATGGGGGCAGGCGGCCGCCTCGCCTCCACCGGTCCGGCCCTGATCTTTTCCTACGCCATTGCCGGCGTCATTGCCTACCTCCTGATGCGGGCCCTGGGCGAGCTCATCATGTACCGCCAGACCTCCGGCTCGTTCGTCAGCTACGCCGGCGAGATGTTCGGCAAGAAGGGCGCCTTCCTGTCCGGGTGGATGTACTTCATTAACTGGGCCATGACCGGCATCGCCGAGCTCATCGCGATCGGCCTGTACTTCCAGTTCTTCTTCCCCAACGTTCCCGTGGAACTGTCCGCCATCGCAGCGCTGGTGCTGCTGGTGGCCGTGAACCTGTTCAGCGTCAAGGCGTTCGGTGAGTTCGAATTCTGGGCCTCCTGCCTGAAGGTGGCCGCGATCCTTATCTTCCTGGCCGTCGGTACCTTCATGGTGGTCACCAACGCCAGGGTGGGCGGCGGCCACGCCTCCGTCAACAACCTCTTCGCAGCAGACGGCGGTATGTTCCCCAAGGGCGCCCTGGTGATGATCCTGGTCCTGAACGCCGTGATCTTTGCCTACAACGCCATCGAACTGGTGGGCATCACGGCCGGTGAAATGCAGGACCCGGAACGCGAAGTGCCCAAGGCGATCCGCGCCGTCGTGGTCCGCATCGTGGTGTTCTACGTCGGTTCCGTGACCCTGCTCGCCATGCTGCTGCCCTCGGACCAGTACAAGGCCGGCACCTCCCCGTTCGTCACCGTCTTCGGCCAGATGGGCCTGGGCTGGATGGGCGACGTCATGAACATGATCGTGATCACCGCCGCCCTGTCCTCCTGCAATTCGGGCCTCTACTCCATTGGGCGCATCTTCCGCACCATGGCCAACAATGGACACGCTCCGCAGTGGCTCACCCGCATGTCCACGCGCCATGTGCCGTACGCAGCGATCCTGGCCATCGGCGGCGTCTACCTGGTGGGCATCCTCCTCAACATCTGGCTTGGCGGCTCGCACGCGTTCGACCTCGCCCTGAACACCGCCTCCATAGGCGTGATCTTCACCTGGGGCTCCATTTTCGCCAGCCAGATCGCGCTGCGGAAGAAGAAGGGCAACGTCTCCAGCCTGCCGATGCCGGGTTCGCCCTGGACCAGCTGGGCCGGCCTCATCGCCCTGCTCATCATCACCGTGCTGATCGGCTTCGACACCATGACCAGCAAGGACGGTGAAGTGTTCTACCTGGGCCTCTGGACGCTGGCCACCATTCCGTTCTTTGCCGTGGTCCTCTGGCTGGGCTGGCAAAGGGTCAAGAACAACCAGCCCAAGAGCGAGCTCTTCAGCTAGGTTCCTCGACGAACGTCCGACGGCGGGCCGCCCCTTGAGTGGGCGGCCCGCCGTCGGCGTTTCCGGGGATGGGTCAGTCCTTCAAGTACCTGTCAGTCCTTCAGATACCTGGCGAAGTGGTCCTCGATGCGCTGCCAGGCCTCGGGGGCGGACGCCGGGTCCGGCCCCACGCCCATGACCCGCATCAGCGGCCTGAGGAGAACCGGTCCCAGCTCTGCATCATTGAGGAAGGCGTGGCCGGCGCGGGGAAATTCCTTGACGCTGTGCTCGATGCCCAAGTGGTCGAGGGCTGATTCGAGCCGGGCCGCGGCTCCCTTCAGGGACTTGTCCGCACCGCCGAAGTTGGCCACGATAGGGCAGGCACCGCGGAGTGCGTCTTCCAGGTCCTGCTGCTGCTTCCCTGGGAGCCGGCCGTAGTTGACGGAGGCGGCATCGAATCCGTCCCGTGCCACCAGCAGCGCGAATCCGCCGCCCATGCAGAAGCCGATCACCCCGGTTTTGCCGTTGCCCAGTTCAGACTCCGCCAGCCAGGTGCGGGCCGTGGCGATGTCAACGAAGGGCCGCCCCGTGCGGGCGGCCATGGCACGCATGGTTGCCACCAGGCAACGCCGCGGGCCGCCGTCGCTGTATAGATCCAGCGCCAGGGTGAGGTACCCCGCGCGGGCCAGCCGGTCCGCGTGGCGCCGGGTCTGGTCATCCAGGCCGAAAGCCTCGTGGATCATCACGATGCCGGGAAAAGGCCCCTGCCCTTCGGGCACGGCAAGATAGCCGTGCAGGGAAGGGGATCCGCCGGCAGCGGTGCTCGCAGCGCTGAGGTCTACGTTCGTCATGGCCCAAGGCTAACCGGCAGCCTCCGGGATGTCGCGCGTTTGTGCCCCGGGGTATTCGACGGCGGGAGGCCGGGTGGTGCGCGCGGCGCTGCCGGGGCAGACTGGGCCTGTGAACGAACCGTGGGTGCTGCATGTGGACCTGGACCAGTTCATCGCCGCCGTCGAAGTGCTGCGCCGTCCCGAGCTTGCGGGCAGGCCGGTGATCGTGGGCGGCCGTGGCGACCCCACCGAGCGTGCAGTCGTGTCCACCGCGTCCTACGAGGCGCGGGCCTACGGCGTGGGCTCCGGAATGCCGCTGCGCATTGCGGCGCGGAAAGTGCCCGATGCGGTCATCCTGCCGGTGGACCACGAGGCCTACCTGGAAGCATCCGAAAAGGTGATGGCGGTCCTGCGCGCCCAGCCGGGAACCACCGTCCAGGTGCTCGGCTGGGACGAGGCATTCGTCGGCCTTGAGACGGCCGATCCCGAAGCCTTCGCCCGCCGGCTGCAGGAGGAAGTCCTGGCGGAAACCCAGCTGCACTGCAGCGTCGGCATCGGGGACACCCTGGTCCGTGCCAAGGTCGCGACAACGTTCGGCAAACCCGCCGGCGTCTTTCGGCTCACGCAAGGGAATTGGCTCGAGGTTATGGGGGAGCGGCCCACCATCGATCTCTGGGGCGTGGGACAGGCAGTGTCCCGCCGTCTCTCCACCCTCGGTATCACGACCGTTGCTGACCTGGCAGCGGCCAACCCTGGGGACCTGGTTCCCGAATTCGGTCCAAAAATGGGGCCCTGGTACGCGCAGTTGGGGCGGGGAGACGGCTCCCGGGTGGTTGACGACACCCCATGGGTGGCGCGAGGGCACAGCCGCGAGACTACCTTCCAGCGGGATCTGACGGATAGGGCACCGATTGAGGATGCCGTCCGGGAGTTGGCGGCGCACGTCATGGAGGACGTCGCTTCCGAAGGCAGGCCCGTGATCGGCCTGACGCTGAAGGTGCGGTACGCCCCGTTCACCACCAGGACCTACGCTCGGAAGATCCCCGAGACATCCGATCCCGAGGTGGTGCTGGCACAGGTGCTTGACCTGGCCTCGAAGATCGAACCTGGGCAAGCTGTCCGGCTGCTGGGTGTCCGTGCCGAGATGACCATGCCCGAAGATTCCCGGAAGGGGCACACGCCGACCCGCAGCGGCTGGTGAGATTTCCCCCATCGATTGCTCCGTACTTGTCGTTCTGACGCCTCAAAACGGCAGGTACTCAGCAGTCGATGGTGGGTGGACAGCGAAACGGCGGCGGATCCGATGGATCCGCCGCCGTTTGGGGCTGTTGCAGCACGCCGTTCGCTGCGGCTGCACCAGCAAGGACTAGTCGCGCTTGAACTCGTCCTTCACGCTTTCGCCCACCTTCTTGGCGTCTGCCTTGACCTGGTCGGCCTGGCCTTCTGCCTTCAGGCGGTCGTTGTCGGTCGCGTTGCCTGCAGCTTCCTTGGCCTTGCCGCCGAGGTCCTCTGCCGCGTTACTGATCTTGTCTCCGAGGCCCATGGTTCCGGCCTCCTCTCGTTTCCGTCGATCAACCGTGCCCTTTCACAATAAACAAAGCTTGCTTACTGTTTCAAGCCCTCCTGTGTGGTGTTCCTTGTCGGGGGCCGGCGCTAGGCTCGGGGCTATGGATAAAGCACGTGGCACGGCGCCGGCCAAGGTCGCTGCACCCCGGCTCTCCGCGGTTGAGCTGCCGGACCTTGAAGACCTGCCGGACCCGTCGTTGGGCCGCGGGGGCCGGTACGAGAACGTACGGTTCAACCGCACCACCCTGGACGGTCTTGACCTGGGGGAAGCTGTATTCGCCGAGTGCCGGTTCGATGCCGCATCTTTCAACGAGGCCCAGCTCCGCGGTGCCTCGTTTCGCGACTGCATCCTGGCGGAGGCCTACGCGCCGGTCTTCCAGGGCGCCCGCAGTACCTGGCGCGACGTGGAGCTCCGCAACCCGCGCCTGGGCTCCGCGGAATTGTATGAAAGCGGCTGGCAGTCAGTCAGGATCGACGGCGGCAAGCTGGACTTCCTCAACCTCCGCGGCGCCAAGCTCAATGACGTGCTGATCAGCGGCTGCATCATCAACGAACTGGACCTCGGGGGTGCCGGCGCAACCCGCGTGCGGCTGGAAGACTGCACTGTTGGATCGCTGGACGTGGCAGGAGCCAGGTTGAAGGACTTCGACATCCGGGGCACGCAGTTCCGCAGGATCAGCGGCCTGGGCAGCATGTCCGGACTTGTCATTGATGAGTACCAGCTAGGCCTCCTGGCGCCGCTGATCGCCGCGCACCTGGGAGTGAAGGTCCTGTAACCGGATGCGCACCAAGAGCCTTGCCGTGTACCATTTACAGAACGAACGGTCGGTAAGTGGAAGATTCCGCTGTGCCGGCCGCCGATGACAGTGCTGTTTATCGCGTGAAGGGTGTTTCCATGGCTGCAACTGCAGGTCCGCAGGCTTTCCTTGTTGGCGGCGTCCGAACGCCCGTGGGCAGGTACGGAGGTGCCTTGTCCTCCGTGCGGCCGGATGATCTCGCCGCCCTGGTGGTCCGCGAGGCCGTGGAACGTGCCGGCCTGGATCCTGAAAGCATCGACGAGGTGATCCTGGGCAACGCGAACGGCGCGGGCGAGGAAAACCGGAACGTGGCCCGGATGGCCACCCTGCTGGCCGGGCTGCCGCTGCACATTCCGGGAATTACGGTCAACCGGCTCTGCGCGTCGGGACTCAGCGCCATCATCCAGGCCAGCCACATGATCAAGGCCGGAGCCGCGGACATCGTGATCGCCGGCGGCGTGGAGTCCATGAGCCGCGCACCCTGGGTGCAGGAAAAGCCCACCGCCGCGTTCGCCAAGCCGGGCCAGATCTTCGACACCTCCATCGGCTGGCGTTTCACTAACCCGCACTTCCAGCACGGCGGCCTGTCCCGGGACGGGAAGATGACGTACTCCATGCCGGAGACGGCGGAGGAAGTGGCCCGTGTGGACGGCATCACCCGCGAAGACGCTGACGCGTTCGCCGTCCGTTCCCATCAGCTGGCCCTGGACGCGATCGAGGCGGGCCGGTTCAAGGACGAGATCGTCCCCGTCACGGTCAAGACCCGCAAGTCAGAGACCGTGGTGGACACGGACGAGGGCCCGCGGGCCGGTACCAGCATGGACGTTCTCGCCCGGCTGAAGCCGGTGGCGCACGGCGGTTCCGTGGTGACGGCCGGGAACTCCTCGTCCCTGAATGATGGCGCGTCGGCCATCATCATTGCCTCGGAAGCAGCCATTGAGCGGCTGGGCCTGACGCCCCGTGCCCGCATCATTGACGGCGCTTCTGCCGGCTGCGAGCCCGAGATCATGGGCATCGGCCCGGTCCCCGCCACGCAGAAGGTGCTCAAGCGGAGCGGCCTGAGCGTCGGTGACCTGTCCGCCGTCGAACTTAATGAAGCCTTTGCCACGCAGTCACTGGCCTGCATCCGCCGGCTTGGACTCGAGCCGGAGATCGTGAACCGCGACGGCGGCGCCATCGCTTTGGGGCACCCGCTCGGTTCCAGCGGGTCACGGCTCGCCATCACCCTGCTGGGGCGGATGGAACGCGAAGACGCAAAGATCGGCCTGGCCACCATGTGCGTGGGCGTTGGGCAGGGCACCGCGATGCTGCTGGAGAAAATCTGATGACCGCCACGGTGGACCTCACGGCAGAGAACTTCTCCGCGCTCCTCGTGGAGGAGCGTGAGGACCGGGTGGTGGTGCTGCTCAACCGGCCCCAGGTGAAGAACGCGATCGACCAGCAGATGGTGGACGAACTCCACACTGTCTGCGCGGCACTGGAACAAAACCCCAAGGTGCTGATCATCGCCGGCGTGGACGGGGTCTTCGCCTCCGGTGCCGACATTGCCCAGCTGCGCGAACGCCGCCGTGACGATGCCCTGCAGGGCATCAACTCCACCATCTTCGTCCGGATCGCCAAGCTGCCCATGCCGGTCATCGCCGCACTGGACGGCTACTGCCTGGGCGGCGGCGCCGAACTCGCCTACGCCGCGGACTTCCGCATCGGCACCCCCAACGTGCGGATCGGCAACCCGGAAACGGGGCTGGGAATCCTGGCCGCAGCCGGCGCCAGCTGGCGGCTCAGGGAACTGGTGGGCGAGCCGCTGGCCAAGCAGATCCTGCTGGCCGGGCTGGTCCTTGGCGCAGACGAAGCCAAAGCGGCCAACCTCATCACCGAAATCCACGATCCCGCCGAGCTCCTGGACGCCGCCCACAGCCTGGCCAACAGGATCGGGCGGCAGGACCCGCTGGCCGTCCGCATCACCAAATCCGTTTTCCACGCCCCCGCAGAAGCGCACCCGCTGATCGACCAGCTGGCGCAGGGCATCCTCTTCGAGTCGCAAGCCAAATTCGACCGGATGCAGGCGTTCCTGGACCGCAATGCAGCGAAGAAGGCAAACACCGCCTCCGCACACCCCGCCGACGGAAAGTAGACCATGAGCAACCCGAAAGTTCCCGCCAACCTTCCCCCTCTCGTGGGGGTGCTGGGCGGCGGCCGCATGGGCGCCGGCATCGCCCACGCCTTCCTGATCAAGGGCGCCAATGTGCTGGTGGTGGAGCGCGACGACGTCTCCGCCGAAGCTGCCCAGGAACGGGTGGAGTCGGCCGCGTTGAAGAGCATCGAACGCGGGGCGGTGGATGCCAACTTCGAGGAACTGGTGACCCGCCTGACCGTCAGCACCGACTACGACGCCTTTGCGGACCGGCAGTTGGTGGTGGAAGCGGTCCCTGAAGACTGGGACCTCAAAGTCACGGCATTGAGGGGCATCGAGGAACGGCTGGGGCAGGACGCCTACATCGCATCCAACACCTCCTCGCTGTCCGTCAGCGGACTCGCCCGTGAACTGAAGCGCCCGGAAAACTTCGTGGGCCTGCACTTCTTCAACCCCGTGCCTGCATCCACGCTCATCGAGGTGGTGCTGGGGGAGCGCACGTCTCCCGAACTTGCTGCCGCCGCCAAATCCTGGGTGGAGGCACTCGGGAAGACCGCCGTCGTCGTCAACGATGCCCCGGGGTTCGCGTCCTCACGCCTGGGCGTGGCCATCGCACTGGAGGCCATGCGGATGGTGGAGGAAGGAGTGGCGTCCGCCGAGGACATCGACAACGCCATGGTCCTGGGCTACAAACACCCCACCGGACCACTCAAAACCACTGACATCGTGGGCCTCGACGTCCGCCTGGGCATCGCCGAGTACCTCCATTCCACCCTCGGCGAGCGGTTCGCGCCGCCGCAGATCCTTAGGGACAAGGTGGCGCGGGGGGAACTCGGACGCAAAACCGGGAAGGGCTTCTTCGACTGGCCCAGCTAGGCTGTCCGCCTTCGGGAATGGGGGCTAGTCGAAAATGCCCACGATGTAGCCGATGAAGTACAGGAGGCACAGCAGGACCACGACGCCAATGATGCCGATCCACAGGAACTGGGTGCCTTTCCTGGTGCCGTGCTCTTCGTGGCCTTGCGGGCCTGCGGTGGAGGCTTCTCCCGGCGGGGTTTCACCCGGGGGAACTCCGCCGCCGGGCTCCAGGCCGGTGATCTTGTCGTCCTCGGGATCCGGGTTGGGTCCTGACACAATAACTCCCTCGCTCGACGTCGTGGTGCTTGCCCCAGCGTAACCCGCCCTGCCGGCGGGCCTAGGCTGGTGCAGTGACTTTCCTTGAACCCCTTACCCTGACCGGCCGCTATGTAATCCTGGAGCCGCTCGCGGAAGAGCACCACGACGGGCTGCTGGACGCGGCTAGGGACGGCGAGCTGTGGAAGCTCTGGTACACGTCCGTGCCCGCGCCCGACGCCATGGCGGCCGAGATCAGGCGCCGGCTCGCCCTGCAGGAGCAGGGGTCGATGCTGCCCTTCACCACCCGGCTGATTGATCCCGGCACGGGCCGCCCGGGCCGCATCATCGGTATGACCACGTACATGAACATCGATGCCGCCACGCCCCGCGTGGAAATCGGCTCCACGTGGAACGCGGCCTCCGTGCAGGGGACAGGGACCAACCCCGACTCCAAGCTCCTGCTGCTCCGGCATGCCTTCGAGGTGCTGGGCTGCCCAGCCGTGGAGTTCCGCACGCACTGGCTGAACCACCAGTCGCGGGAGGCCATCGCACGGCTGGGAGCCAAGCAGGACGGGGTGCTCCGCAGCCATTCACGGACCAGCGACGGGAACCTGCGGGACACCGCGGTGTTCTCCATCCTGGAGCACGAGTGGCTGGCAGTCCGCGCCGGGCTTGAGTACCGGCTGGACCGGCGGGGTTACGGAACGGAGTAAACGCCCGATCCGCTGAGTGCCTTGAAGTAGGCCTGGTAGCCCGCAGCGTTTGGGTGGAAGCCATCAGGCGCGGTGCCAAGGTTGATCCACGGCTGTGGCGACAAGGCGCCGTGGCCGAGGAAGACGGTCCGCACATCGACGTATTGCACTTTGGGGTCCCCGGCAGCGGCGGCATCGGCCTCCTTCGCCGCGGCGTCGATCGTGTCGTCCAGCCGGTCCGCCAAGTTGGTGGCCGTGTAGATGAACTGCGCAGCCGGGTCGGTCATCCCTGCCGGGATTGGGTCCAGGAGGTAGGGATAGCCGGTCACCACAATCTTGGCGTTTGGCGCTGCGGCCCGCACGCTCTGGATCATCGTAACCAGATCGCTTTTCAGCTGGCCGCTCTGAAGCTGTATTCCGATTGCTCGAGGGCGCCGCCACATTTCGGAGCCGGTGGGAGCTGCGCCAGGACGACTCCGCAATAGTTGATGATGTCCCCGAAGCCGATGTTGTTGCCGCCTGCCGTGATGGTCACCAGTTCCGTACTCTTATTCAGCTGGCGCAGTTGGGTGTTCACGACGTCCCATGTGGTCTTGCCGCTGCAGGCAGCATTGACTACCAGTTTGACGGCCTTGTCCTCGGCGGCGAGTTCGGAATAGCTGTTGTCGCTGCGGTAGCAAGCATCCTGATACGCCCCTGCCCCTTGGCCGGCGGCATAGGAATCTCCGAGGGCTATGTATTTGATCTTGTCCGCGGCCTGCGCAGGGCGGCCGTTAAACCAGCGGTGATTGCCAAGGCGGCGAGCCCTGCTGCGAGACCCGACTGCCGCCGTCGTACTGAATTCTTCATCTTTTTGTCCCCTGAAATGACGTGCTGCCCCCGGATTGAGGGCAGCAGAGAGTAAGGCTACGCGGCAACCCGGCGGAGGACTTGGGCCGGGCAGCCCTTCCTTCGGCAACGTTTCTCCGTTATGTGACCCGGGCTCGCAGGTGTGTGGTTAGCTGTGCGGATGAGCAAGCAGGGCAAGTCCGTGGAGTGGGATGGCGCTGTCAACGCATGGCACGTCTCCGGCGGAATCTACCGGATGGGGCGGCGCGAGTGGCTGACCGAAGCAGGGTGGAAGCAGGCGTTCGACGACGGCGTCCGCACCGTCGTTGATCTCCGCAACCCAGGCGAGGGCCGGCGCCGCGACAGCGATCCTGATGTGCCTGCCGCAGCCCGGGCGGACATCGATGTGGTGCAGGCACCCACGGAGGAACCGGGGGATGCGCGGTTTACCGCCGTCACAGGTCCCTACCTGAACGATCCTGCACACTATGCCGATAATGCGCGGCTTTTCCCGGAGAGACTGGTGGGCGTCTTCCGGGCCATTGCCCTTGCCGCGGCCAAGGGGGATGTGGTGCTGCACTGCGCCGCCGGGCGGGACCGCAGCGGACTGGTGGCTGCCATGGTCCAGGACCTGGCGGGTGACTCCGATGAGGCCATCGCCGAGGGCTACCGGCGGGCAGCCCGCGGGATCAACGAGCGCTACCGCACCCATGGGCCGCCGCACAGCCGGGAACGCTACCTGACCGAGCCGGAGCTCGAGCCCCTGCTGGAGCAGCGAGGCCTCGCGGTAGTCGCATTTGTCCGGGCCCTCGACACGCGTGGCTATCTCCTGGCCAACGGGCTGCAAACAGCCGAACTGGATGCTGTGCTGGCCCTCTCCGGAACGCATGCGCCTACACTGGGACCAGTGTGACGTATGTGACGTGAGGGACTACTGCCTCCGTTGCGTGGACCGGCAGAGAGACGGCTATGAGCGGAACGGCAGCACCAGGGAACCAATTACTTGCCGCGGGAGTGATGGCTGGCATCGTTCTTGCGTTGGGCGTTGGTGCTGTGCCCACCGCGGCCTTCGCCGGGGGCCCCGAGCCAGGCAGCAGGTTGGCAGATCCTTATCCTTCGCCGGCTCCTTCCGTCGAAGGGCTCGCCGAAGCCGTGCTCCGTGACCTGGGCATGACGCTGGCGGAATTCAACGCGGCGGGCGAACTGGGGCGGCAGGCCATGCAGGCCCTGGACTCCCTCCAGGTGCTCCCGGGCTACGAAGGACTCAGCATTGGAAACGGAAAGATCCAGGTGCGGGGCACAGGTTCTGCCCTGCAGGCCCGGGTGGACGAACTGAACAAGACCGGCGGCGGCACATTCGTGCTCGTTGCACCCCCGGCACTCGAGGCCTCAGTCCCAGCGCCGGCACCCGATGCGCCGTCCGCCCCACCCCAATCCAAGGTCGCTCCAACAGCTGAGCCAGCCCCGGGCCGGCAAGTCGCAGTGAGCGCCGCCCAACTCTTCCAGGCGTACTTGCGGGACGTCGGAACAGCAGACCTGCAGGCTGTGGTCTCCGAGGCTGGACAATTCGTGATCCGCACAGGCGGAGTCGCCGCGGCACAGTCAGCATCTGAAGGAGCTGCAGCGGCAGGCACCGCACACCAAAGCGGCGCCGCAAGTCCCGGCAAGATTTCGCCATCGGAATTCGTCGCGAAGTACGCGAACGTCGTGCTCGACGGCGCTGCCCCCCTTAAGCCGGAAGCAGACGTGCCGGGCGGGGTTGGCTACAGGTCGGACCAGGGGTATACCTGTTCGACCGGCTTTTCCGCCTTTGACCCGGCGGGGCTGCCCGCTGTCCTGACTGCCGGACACTGCGCGGAAGACGGTACTGCCACAACCGTTGACCTGCTGCTCGGGGGAGTGCCTTCCGGGCGGCTGGGAACCTTCCAGTTCAGCCAGTTCGGCGGTCCAGGTAACTCTCCGGTGCTCGATCCAACAACCCCCACCGGTCCCGACTACACAGCAGTCACCGATCCCGGGAATGTGGGCACCGACATAGCCGTCATCGGGGCGATCGGGCAGGACCTGGACCCTCTACCGGCCACCAGTACCCACGGGAACCCGTTACAGCCCGGCCCGGACGTCAAGATCATCGGAACGGCTGCCCCGGTGCCCGGGATGCCCGTCTGCCGCTCGGGGTGGAGGACGGGGTGGTCTTGCGGCCACGTCAGTGCCGTGGGGATCTTCCTGGTGGGCGGCCCCACGTACGTCGATGACCCTGCCGATCCCGGGCACAATGACATCCGCGCGTTCAACGGGTTCCTCTCCTACGATGTCCAGTCCGCGGGCGGTGACTCAGGTGGCCCGTGGATCAGTGGCAACTTCGCGGTGGGCATCCATTCCGCCGGCGAATCGGGCGGGGCGGTAAACATTGCCGTGGCTGCTACGCTCCAGGACTCCCTGAAGGTACTTCACGGCTATCAGCTGGAACTTTTCCTGAACAAGCCTGCCATCACGGCACCCGCGTCCGGAGCCGCCTACCAGCCGGGCCAGGTCATCAGCGGCCAGGTTCCCGCGGCTCCCGCATCTGCCGTTGCCGCCGGATCCACGGTCCGGGTCACGCTCCAGGGAAAGGACCCGTTCGAGGTGCCCGTGGACTCGGCCGGCAAATGGAGCTTTACGGCTCCGCAGGGCACGGAAACGCTCCGCTTCACCGCAGAAACGGTAAACGGGTTCAGCCGGTCCGGTGCCAACAGCTTTGAGTATGCGTCGGCAGCGGCACCGCCCGCCCCGCCGGCAAGCCCGGCACCCACTGAGCCGCCGGCAAGCCCGGCACCATTGACGCCCGCGCCGAGCGGGCCTGCCCTGACTGATCCTGCCCTGACTGACCCAGCCCCCGCGGATCCGCCGCCTGCCCAGCCTGCGGAAACTCCCGCCGTCGTACCTCCGCCGGCAACCAGCCCGGCTACCGCCGCTCCTCCTGCGGACCTTGCCAACACGGGTGGAAGCGGTGATCCCGCCAGTGGCGGCCTGGCGTACACCGGGTCAGCCGGGTTGCTTCCCGCGGCTGCTGCCGCCGCGGGCGCCCTTGCTGTCGGGATTGTGCTGACGGTGCTTGTCCGCAGGCGGAAGCGGCGGGCTTCACGGTAGCCGCCACGCGCCGGGTCGCCGTTAGGGGACCCGGCCCGTGGCGACGCCGCGAGGATGATGCGCAGCACCTGCCTCAGCGGCGGCCCCCGCACCTCTCCTTGCCGTCAACCACCTGGACCGCCACGTCCAGCGTGCCGTCGGCCAGGCTTCCCCAGGCATAGACGATGGTGTTCTTGCCACCTTCGACGGTGATATCAGCCGGGCCAATCACGGGGTCGGTGGTCCCTGCCGCTGCCACCGAAGCTGAAACCGTGCCGGCCTTCAGCTTCAGGGTTGCCTCGTCCGGGTTGCTGAGGCCTTCAATTACGGCGGTTCCGCCGGCCAGTACGTCCACCGCGGGCGCTGCGGCGACGTGCCGGACCGTGAGCTTGCCCTTCGTGTCATTTCCGGGAGCCTTGGTGTCGTTCGTGAAAAGGGACGCGGTAGGGGCTCCGTCCGCGTCAAGGTGCGCCACTGCCGTGTAGTTGCGTCCCTCGTCGAGCTGCACGTCGACCGGGCCGATCACCGGGTTTTCGGCGCTGGTGGCGTCCGATGCGGTGATGGCGATCTGGTAATCGCCGGCGGCCAGTTCCAGTGGTCCGGCCAGGGTCCCGGGCGTGAAGTCATCAAGGGTGAGCTCGCCATTCACCCATACATCCACGGTCAGGCCGGGAACGCCGTGCAGGACGGACAGCAGGGCGGGGTCGTCATCGTGGTGCCAGTTGCCGGCCTGGGCGGGAGCGGCGAAGGCCAGTGAAGCAGCAAGGGAAAGTGCTCCAGCGGCGTAGGCTATTTTGCGCATGTCGAACTCCTTGGGGGATGCCCGGTATCCGGGCTGGTGATGCTGACATGCTTATTACCTCTGCAGTGCCGCCCATGGATGCACCGCCCGGGAATTTTTTTCGTTAGTTCTTCCGCTTCATCAGCAGGTTGGTGATGCGCAGGGTGCACAGCCGCTGGCCTGCCTCGTTGGTGATCAGCACCTCGTGCGTGGCCAGCGTGCCGCCCAGGTGGATGGGGGTGGCCGTGATGGTCACCTGGCCCTCGCGCGCGGAGCGGTGGTGCGTGGCGGAAACGTCAACGCCCACCGCCGTCTTGCCCATGGTGCTCGCGTGGATGACGGCCGCCCAGGACCCCACCGCCTCACCCACAGCCAGTGAGGCGCCGCCGTGCAGCAGCCCGAACGACTGCCGGTTGCCCTCCACGGGCATGGTGGCCACCACGCGCTCCACGGACTCCTCCAAGATTTTCACGCCCATCTTCTCGTCCAGCTCCCCGAGGGTGATTTTCCAGAGCTCGTGCTGGCTGGCGGAAGCGTCCTGGGGTGACGGGGCGTTCATGCGTTCTCCTTTGGGTGGCCAATTCGGTCCTGGCCTTCTAGTGTGCAGCACGGCACTTCATGTATGGTGAATATATTACCGAACGGACGGTCAGTAATGGCCGCCTTGTTTGCCTGCCCCCTTGTTGGAAGGACCGTCAACGATGACCACCACAGCCACAGCTCCCCAGGCCACGGTCGACACCGTGGAGACAGTGCCCAGCTTCGTCATGGACGCATGGTGGACGCCCGACGCCGGCTCCTCGGCTTCCGCGGTCCCCGTCCGGGATGCGAGCACGGGGGAGATCCTGGCCAAGGTGAGCACGGAAGGCCTGGATCTTGCCGCCGTCGTGGAGTACGGCCGCACCACCGGCCAGGCTGAGCTGGGCCGGCTGACGTTCCACCAGCGCGCCCTCAAGCTCAAGGAGCTGGCGCAGTACCTGAACGCGCGCCGCGAGCACTTCTACAACTTCTCATTCCAGACCGGCGCCACCAAGATCGATTCCATGGTGGACATCGACGGCGGCATCGGCGTCCTGTTCACCTTCGGCTCCAAGGGCCGGCGTGAGCTGCCCAACTCCCAGGTGGTGGTGGACGGCCCCATGGAGGTGCTGTCCAAGGACGGCTCCTTCGCGGGCGAACACATCTACACCCGCATCCCCGGCGTTGCCGTGCAGATCAACGCCTTCAACTTCCCCGTCTGGGGCATGCTCGAGAAGTTCGCCCCCGCCTTCTTGGCCGGCGTCCCCACCATCGTCAAGCCGGCCACCCCCACTGGCTATGTTGCCGCCGCCGTGGTCAAGGCCATCGTTGAGTCCAACATCCTGCCCAAGGGTTCGCTGCAGCTCATCTCCGGTTCCGTCCGCGGGCTCCTGGATGTACTCGATTACCGCGACCTGGTGGCGTTCACCGGGTCCGCCTCCACGGCCAAGTCCTTGAAGTCCCACCCGAACGTGGTGGAGGGCGGCGTCCGGTTCACGTCTGAGACCGACTCCCTGAACGCTGCCATCCTTGGCCCCGACGCCGTGGAGGGGACCCCGGAATTCGACGCCTTCGTCAAGTCCGTGGTCACCGAGATGACTGTCAAGGCAGGCCAGAAATGCACCGCCATCCGGCGCGCCATCGTGCCGCAGGAACTGGTGCCTGCCGTGTCGGCAGCCATCGGCAAGCGCATCGCCGAGCGCGTGGTCCTGGGCGACCCCCGCGGCGAAGGCGTCACCATGGGCGCCCTTGCGTCGGTGGAACAGCTGGAGGACGTCCGCGCAGCCGTCCAGTCAATGCTCGACGCCGGCGGTGAGCTAGCGTACGGAACGCTCGAATCGCCGTCGGTCACCTCCGCCGACGGAACCACCGGGGTAGTGGACGGTGGGGCCTTCATGGCTCCCGTCGTCCTGAACTGGGACAACCCGGAAGCGGAAGCCATCCACTCGCTGGAGGCGTTCGGGCCGGTATCCTCCGTTATCGGCTACAAGGACCTGGCCGACGCCGTCCGCCTGGCCGCCCGCGGCGGAGGTTCGCTGGTGGCCTCAGTGTGCACCAACGATCCCGAGGCGGCCCGCGAACTGGTCACCGGCATCGCGGCCCACCACGGCCGCGTCTTGATGCTGAACCGCGAGGACGCCCGGTCCTCCACCGGCCACGGCTCACCCGTTCCCCACCTGGTCCACGGCGGCCCCGGACGCGCGGGCGGCGGCGAGGAACTGGGCGGGATCCGGTCCGTGCTGCACCACATGCAGCGGACCGCCATCCAGGGCTCCCCGAACATGCTGACCGCGGTCACCGGTGTGTGGCACACCGGGGCTGACCGCAACTTCACCGTGGAGACCGAGGGCGCGCATCCGTTCCGGAAGCACCTGTCCACCCTGCGGATCGGCGACGCCGTCCGTTCCGACCTGCGGCAGGTCACCCTGGAGGACATCAGCGCGTTCGCCCACTCCACCGGGGACACGTTCTACGCCCACACCAACCAGGAAGCAGCCGAAGCCAACCCGTTCTTCCCGGGCATCGTGGCGCACGGCTACCTGCTGCTGAGCTGGGCTGCCGGACTCTTCGTGGAGCCTGCGCCGGGCCCAGTCCTGGCCAACTACGGCCTGGAGAACGCACGCTTCCTCACCCCGGTTGCCGCCGGCGATTCCATCCGGGTGACCCTCACCGCCAAGAAGATCACCCCGCGTGAAACCGACGAATACGGTGAGGTGGCCTGGGACGCCGTGCTCACCAACCAGAACGACGAAATCGTGGCAACGTACGACGTCCTCACCCTGGTCGAAAAGTAACCACCAACGCCCCATCACTTACCGCCGGTTCTTCCCAAACGCCCCATCACTTCTTTGAGGAAAGTGATCGGGTGTTTGGGTTTGGTGGGCGGGAAGTGATGGGGCGTTTGGGTTTGGGAGGCGGGAAGTGATGGGGCGTTTGGACCGGTTCTTTTTACTGCTGCCGGGCGTAAGATTCTGCCCGTAGGAGGTGGCCCCAATGACCCTGAAAATGAACACAGCCACAACCATCCTTCCGGTCGACGATGCGGCCCGCGCCCGCAGCTTCTACACCGAAAAACTCGGACTGCCGCACCGCGGAATGACCGATGACGGAAGCGAATTGCTGGGCGCCGACGGCGGTCCCATGCTGCAGCTGATGCCGGTCTCGGACGGCAGGCACTCGGACCATACCGCGCTGAGTTTTGAGGTCGCGGATATAGAGGCGGCAGTCCGTGACATGGAGGCAAGGGGCGTCATGTTCCAGGACTACGACCTGCCCACCCTGAAGACAGAGAACCATATCTGCACCACGGAATCGGAAAAGTGCGCATGGTT
Organism: Arthrobacter sp. SAFR-044; assembly: GCF_059414985.1. NCBI lineage: Bacteria > Bacillati > Actinomycetota > Actinomycetes > Micrococcales > Micrococcaceae > Arthrobacter > Arthrobacter sp. SAFR-044. The sequence goes on from NZ_JBPFDN010000006.1 coordinate 154,732, forward strand.
CATGGACACCGAGCACAACATCCTGTGCATCCACCAAAACCTGGGCGGCGCGCTCGAGTACCAGGTCTAGGCGCGGTGGGTGCAAACCACGTGAGCACAAACTAAAGCAGCAGGGGTACCCCGGTCGGATCGGGGTATCCCTGCTGCCTCAGTTCAAGGAGAGTCAGCTTTCGGCGCCGCCGTGCAGGGCGTCGTCGCTGCTGTCATCCTCGGGGCCGGTTCCGCGGCCGTCTTCGCTGCGGTCGGAGAGGTCCATGTTGCCGCGGGCCTCATCCATGGTGGGCCCGCCTCGCGGGACGCTGTAGGTGTCGGGGCGGATGCCGTGCGACTGTTCCTCGATCAGGGCCTGCTCCTCGCTGAAGCGGATCACGTTGGCCTCGTCGCCGGCGTCGCCGGGAATGTCCTCACGGAGCTTTGACGGATCCGGAACGATGAATCCTGCGTCCGGTTCTTCCTTGGGGTGACTCATGTTTCTTCCTTCCTATCGGGTGGTTGTGGCGGCGGGGCGGTCGGTGAGGTCCACCTTGATATCCAGGGTCTGGTCGCCCCGCTTGACCTTGAAGCCTACGGTGTCGCCGGGGTTGCGCTTGCGCAGTTCCGCCAGGAGCTTCTCCGGCGTGGTGAGCTCCACCCCCTCCATGGACGCCAGGACGTCGCCGGGGCGGATTCCTGCCTTCCCCGCCGGACCGTCAGCGTCTGCGGCGAGGACCACGACTCCGGATCCTGCCTCGATGCCCAGTTGGGCGGCGATCTGGGCCGTCAGTTCGCCCGGGGTAAGGCCCAGGTAGGCGTGCTTGGCGGTGCCGTTGGCCAACAGTTCCTCCGCCACGTCCACGGCGGTGGCGGCGGGGATGGCGAAGCCAAGGGAGACCGCGCCGGCTGACGGCGGGATGTACGCCTCGCTGATCCCGATTACCTCGCCGCGCATGTTGATCACGGCGCCGCCGGAGTTGCCGGGGCTGATGGGGGCGTCCGTCTGGATAAGGTCCACCAGCGAGAGGCTGTTAGAAGCGGAGCCCGGGATGGAGCGGTGCAGCCCGGAAATGATGCCCGCGGTGGCCGTGTTCTCGAATCCGAGCGGGGAGCCCAGGACCAGCGCGCCCTCGCCTACCTTGGGCAGGGTGCTTTGGTAGGTGGGCTTGGGCAGGCCCGTGCGCTTGGCCTGGACCAGCGCGAGGTCGGTCACGGGATCGCTTGCCTTGACAGTCCCTTCGACGCGCTGCCCGTCCGCGAACCCCACCTCCACGGTAGTGGCGCCGCGGATCACATGCTCATTGGTGAGGATCAGGCCGTCCGCGGAGTACACCACGCCGCTGCCCAGGCCGCCCTCGGTGAAGATGGTGACCACGGAAGGTGAAAGGTTCTCCACGAGTTGCGGCAGGTTGCCGGCTGCGGTTCCGGAATCGGAGCCACCGCCGGCGCTTGGCGCTGCTGAGCCGGGAGCTCCGGAGGCAGCAGCCGACGGCGATGCCTCGCCAGGGGAGGCGCTGCTGGAGGCTGGGGGACTTGGCGTACCCGTGCAGCCGCTGAGTGCCAGGGCTGCGGCAACGAGGCCGCCCGTCAGAACTGTCCGGAGGCGGCATGAACACCGTGGACCGATGGCCTGGCTCATTCAGGACCTCCCTGCGGACGATGGCTTTCTACCACCGTAGCCGGGGAGCCCGCAAAATACCAAGCACCCTTATTAGTTGGCTGCGGACCGGTGCATCCGGGCCTACACGTCCGCGTGGAGGCCGTCGAACGCCATGGTGATGACGTCGTCGGCCAGCCGTTTCGGGGACAGGGAACCGCCAGGCTTGTACCATTCCACGATCGAGTTGATCATGCCGAACAGGAGCCTCGTGACGGTGCGGGGATCGATGTCCTGGCGGAGCGAGCCTTCATCGCGGGCGGCGGAAATCAGCGCGGCTACCTTATGGTCGAAGGTCCGGCGGCGTTCCAGCGCGTCCCGCTCAATCTCCGTATTGCCCCGCAGCCGCAGCAGCAGGGTGACGAAAGGCAAGCGGTCCACCAGCACCGCCACCGTTTGCCGGAGGACGAACTCCAGCCGGGCATCGGCGGCCCCGGAGGTGGCCTCCGGCTGCTCCAGGATGGCCTCAAGGCCGCCCAGCGCGTGATCAAGGGCAAGCTTGAGCAGGTCGCCTTTGGACGGCACGTGGTGGTAGATGGCGGACTTGGAGATGCCCAGGTTGTCCGCCAGGATCCCCATGGATGTGGCGTCGTAGCCGTGGCGGTTGAAGACGTCGACGGCGATGCGCAGCACGGACTGCTGGTCGTAGCCGGGGCGGCCGCGCTTAGCTGTTCCGTTGGCTGCTGCGCCGGCGGGGCTGGATGTTTCAGTGGTGCTGGGCATAGTGGCTAGTTTCTCACGAACGGTCGGTCGGTCCGGGAGCTCCGGGCCGGCCGGGCGGCAACCCGGCCGGCGTCGGCTATGCCCGGCAACATCTTTCGCTACGCCTTCGGCCGCATGTCGTAGATGCGGCGCAGCTTGCCGTTGGAGCGCTCCAGCGAGCCCGGGTCCACCACGTTCACGGTGCACGAAGAACCCACGTGGATCTTGATCTGCTCCTTCAAGGTGCGTGCCGCCGTCGTGCTCTGCTCAACGGTGACCGTGTCCCGGCGCTCGATGCGCACGGTCAGCTGGTCCATCCGCTGGCCTTCCGGGCGGGTCAGTTCGAGCTGGAAATGCGGGCTGAGTTCGGGGATCCGGAGGGCGATTTCCTCGATCTGGGACGGGAACAGGTTCACGCCCCGCAGGATGATCATGTCGTCGCTGCGGCCGGTGATGCGGCCCATCCGGCGGTGTGCCGGACGTGCCGAGCCGGGCAGCAGGCGGGTGAGGTCCTTGGTGCGGTAGCGGATGATCGGCAGCGCTTCCTTGGTGAGCGAGGTGAAGACCAGTTCGCCGTGCTCGCCGTCCCGCAGGACGTTTTCCTTGCCGGGGGCCGGGTTGAAGGGGTCGATGATTTCGGGGCGGAAGTGGTCCTCCCAGATGTGGCTGCCGTCCTGGGTTTCCACGGCCTCACCGGCGACGCCCGGGCCCATGACCTCGGACAGGCCGTAGATGTCGCATGCCTTGATGTTCATCATCACTTCGAGTTCGTGGCGCATCTCCTGGGTCCACGGCTCGGCGCCGAGGACGGCGAACTTCAGCGAGGTGGAGGCGGGGTCGATGCCCATGTGCGCCATGGCGTCGGCGATGGTGAGCAGGTAGGTGGGGGTGGCCAGGATGGCGTCTGGCTTGAAGTCCTGGATCAGCTGGATCTGGCGTTCGGTCTGGCCGCCGGACATGGGGATGACGGTGCAGCCCAAGGCTTCTGCGCCGGCGTGCGCGCCGAGGCCGCCGGTGAACAGGCCGTAGCCGTAGGCGTTGTGGACCTTCATGCCGGGGCGGATGCCGGAGGCGCGGAAGCTGCGGGCCACGAGCTTGGCCCAGTCGGCGAGGTCCTGCTTGGTGTAGCCGACGACGGTGGGCCGGCCCGTGGTGCCCGAGCTGGCGTGGATCCGGGCTACTTCGCTCTGCGGCACCGCGAACATGCCGAACGGGTATTCCTCGCGCAGGTCGTCCTTGGTGGTGAAGGGGAAGTTGCCCAGGTCCTCGAGTTCACGCAGGTCGTTGGGATGGATGCCGGCCTCGTCGAACTTGCGCTTGTACAGGGGGACCCGGTCGTAGGCGTACTGGACCGTGTGCTGCAGGCGGCTGAGCTGGAGGGCTTCGAGCTCGTCGCGCGAGATGGTTTCCTCGCGGTCCAGGACGGCGTCGGTGCCGGCGCCTGCGGACTCCTGGGTGGAAACGGCAGCGGCGGGGGTTTCGGGGGCATGCAGGGTCATGGTTTTCCTACTTCTTGGGGATGGTGCGGCTGCGTCCGCGGAACTCGGCGATGAGCTCGCCCGGGGAATTGGGCTGTTTTTCGGAAGCCGGGGTACCGGCATCCGCGGCGAAAATCTGGATGTCGTACAGGCCGCTGCGGCCGGCACTGGAGCGGCGGTCCGCCACTGCCGTGAGTACCTGGCCCCGGAAGGCGGGCTTGAGGAAGTTGATGTCGACGCCGGAGGCGACGGTGATGGTGCTTTCCTCGCCGGGTGCAGGGTGGATGGGGTTGCACGCCAGGGCGAAAGCAGTGTCGCCGAAGGCGAAGATCATTCCGCCGTGGGCCATGCCGAAGCCGTTGAGCATTTCCTGCCGGAGCGTCATCCGGATGGTGGCGTGGCCGTCGCTGAGGGCCAGGACCTCGATTCCCATCCATTCGGAGGCGTAGTCGTTTTCCAGGATGGGGTGGGTGGCCCCGGAAACTGTCGTTTCAGCCATGCGTCATTGCCTCCAGCTTTATTTACCGAATGTTCATTAGGTAATCCCATGAGGGGGTCCGGTGTCAAGAGGAGGCGGCTCCGCGCGTGCCTTCCCGCGCCCCTCCGCGAGATGGCACTTGGCGGCAGTCCCCGTCCCCGACATTGCCCTGAAGTGCCATCTCGCGGGACAGAAGTGCAAGGATGGGGGGACCGGCACCAGCAAGAACAGCAAAGGGCGGACCATGGCCAAAGGCATCTACGTCAGCGCAACCACCCCCGGCTCGGGCAAGTCCCTGGTGGCGCTCGGCCTGGCGGATACCCTGCACCGGCATGCGGACAGGATTGGCTTCTTCAAGCCGGTGGTCCACGGGCCCTCGGCCGCCAATGACCCGATGGTGGCCCTGATGAAGGCCCGGTTCGCCCTGGATGACGATCGTTGCCGCGGCGGCCTGACCTACGACGAGGTCCGCACCCTGCTCGCGGAAGGAAACCGGGCGGAAATCGATGCCCGGTGCGTGGAGATCTTCGCTGACATCGCGCGCCACTGCGACGTGGTGATCGTGGAAGGCACCGACCTGGTGGGCCAGGACTCCGCCGTCGAGTTCGACCTCAACGCCCGGCTGGCCAACAACCTCGCCACACCTGTGGTGGCGGTGGTGGGGGCCAAGGGGCGGACCGTCGCTGAGACCGCCGCCGCCGTCGAGGTTGCCCGCAAGGAGCTCGCCGCCGAACGGTGCGCCCTGCTGGCCATCATGGTGAACAGGGCCAGCGCCGGGGAGCTGGACGCCATCGCGGCTGCCCTGAAGCCCGGGGCGTCCGGCCGACCGGTGTATATCCTGCCTGAGCTGGAAGAGATCGCCCGTCCCACCACCGGTGAGGTGGCAGCGGCGCTGGGCGTTCGCCAGATCGCGGGAACGCCGGACATGGAACGCGACGTCAGGGACATCAAGGTGGCCGCCATGAACGTGGGCAACTTCCTGAACGTGCTGGACGAGGGCGCCCTGGTGATCGTGCCGGGGGACCGGGCCGACGTGATGGTGGCCTGCCTGGCCTCCTCCTTCTCGCCCGAATTTCCCGTGGCTTCGGCGCTCATCCTCACCGGTGGCCTGGCCCCGGACGCCAACATCTACCCGCTCCTGGCGCAGGCGCCGTTCCCTGTGTTTGCCGCGGACGAGGACACGTACCAGACCGCCCGCCGGGTGTCCGAGGTGCGCAGCGAGATCTGGTCGGGCCACCGGCGCAAGGTGGCCTCCGCCCTGGGCCTCTGGTCCCGGCGGGTGGATGAGGCCGAACTGGTGGAGCGGCTGCACCTGCCGCGGGCCGAGCGGATGACGCCGCTGCGGTTCCTGCACGACCTCATCGAGCGGGCCCGGGCGCAGCGCCGCCACGTGGTGCTCCCGGAGGGGACTGACGTCCGGATCCTGCGGGCCGCCGAAATCCTGCACCGCCGCGATGTGTGCGACCTGACGCTCCTGGGCCCGGAATCCGACGTCCGTGAGCTGGCTGCGGCCAACGGCATCGACCTGTCCGGCATCAATGTCATCGACCCCGCCACTTCCGACCTGCGGCTCAAATTCGCCGAGAAGTATGCCGAACTGCGGGCGCACAAGGGCGTGGACCTGCCCAAGGCGCTGGAGATCATGCAGGACGGAAGCTACTTCGGCACCATGATGGTCCAGCTGGGCGTGGTGGACGGCATGGTGTCCGGCGCCGCCCACACCACCGCCCACACCATCCGGCCGGCCCTGGAGTTCGTGAAAACCCGTGAGGGCGTGAAGATCGTGTCCTCGGTGTTCCTGATGCTGATGCCGGACCGGGTGCTGGTCTACGGCGACTGCGCCGTGAACCCGGATCCCAACGTGGAGCAGCTGGCGGACATCGCCCTGGCCTCGGCCGAGACCGCGGCGCAGTTTGGGGTGGAGCCGCGGGTGGCGATGCTCTCCTACTCCACCGGCGGCTCAGGCTTTGGCGAAGCGGTGGACGAGGTGCGGCAGGCCACCGAACTGGTGCGCCAGCGCCGCCCGGACCTCGCCGTGGAGGGCCCCATCCAGTACGACGCCGCCGTGGATGCCTCGATCGCCGCATCCAAGATGCCCGGTTCCACCGTCGCGGGGCAGGCCACCGTGTTCATCTTCCCGGACCTGAACACCGGCAACAACACCTACAAGGCTGTGCAGCAGAGCTCCGGTGCCGTGGCCGTGGGGCCGGTCCTGCAGGGGCTGCGGAAGCCCGTGAATGATCTCTCCCGCGGCTGCACGGTGGAGGACATCGTGAACACGGTGGCCATCACGGCCATCCAGGCGCAAGCGCAGAATCCAGCGCAGGCCCAGGTCGCCGCACACGCCCCCGCGGAGGCACCCGCCTCCTAGGAGACCACCTACAAAGTACGACGCCGGCACTTTGGTGAGTGCCGGCGTCGTCCTTTTGCGTGTGGATCCGTCAGCTGTTGTCCGGCTTGGCCAGGCTCTCCGGGTCTTCCTGTTTGGCCGGCTCGTCCGAAAGGCCCTGCGGCGTGAGGTCCAGGCCTTCCCGGTCTTGAGGAGCCTCAGGCGCCTCCCCGGTCTCGGCCGCCTTGAGGTTGCCGGTGTCGTCCAGGGCCGGGTTGGCGCCCTCCACCCCCGTGGGGTCATCCTTGCTGCCCGAGTCGGGTTGCGCGTTCAGCGGGGCGGTGCTGCTGGATCCCGTGTTGGTGGGGTCGTTCTCGTCGATCGAATTGGGCTCGTTCGTCATGGAATTGTCCTCTCGGCGTGGTCCAGCCTTGTCCGCCGACTCTATGCACAGGCTTCGCTGATCCGCAAGGAACGGCACGGGGAGGGCTGCCACATATAGCGGGCAACCTATAGTGGGGGTTGAACTGCAGACGCCAGGCTGAGGAGGCCCCGCATGCTCGTGCTCGTCATCAACTCCGGTTCGTCGTCGCTGAAGTACCAGGTCCGGGACGTGGCCGCCGGCACGGTGCTCACCGAGGGACTGATCGAGAAGATCGGCATGGGCAACGGCGGGGGCGGCGACGGTGAGGTCGAAGGCCCGCGGGACCATGCCGAGGCCCTGGAGCAGGTTGACGCAGCGATTCACGAGGAACTGGGGGACCGGGAACTGGGCGCCGTGGGGCACCGGGTGGTCCACGGCGGCGAGCGGTTCGCTGAGCCCGTGCTGGTGGACAACGAGATCACGCGTGCCATCGAACGCCTCAACCCGCTGGCGCCGCTGCACAACCCCGCCAACGTCCTGGGCATCCGGGCCATCACTAAGAAGTGGCCCAAGATGCCGCAGGTGGCCGTCTTTGACACCGCCTTCCACCGCACCCTGCCCGAGCACGCCTGGCGGTACGCCGTCCCGGACGAGCTCTACACCAACCACGGCATCCGCCGTTACGGCTTCCACGGCACGTCGCACGAGTATGTCGCGCGCCGGTCGGCGGCGCTGCTGGACCTTCCCGTCGAAGAGTTCGACGGCGTCATCGCCCACCTGGGCAACGGCGCCTCGGTGACGGCTATCCGCGGCGGACACTCGGTGGACACCTCCATGGGTTTCACCCCGCTCGAGGGCCTGGTGATGGGCACCCGCTCCGGCGACCTGGACCCCTCCATCCTGGTGTTCCTTGGCCGCGCGGGCTGGACGCCGGAGGACATCGACACCATGCTCAACCGGGAATCCGGGCTGAAGGGCCTGGCCGGCAACAACGACATGCGCTCCGTGGTGGAGGCCTCCGAGTCCGGCGATGAACGCGCCTCGATGGCGCTCGCCGTGGCGTCCTACCGGCTGGCCAAGTACATCGGCGGCTACCACGTGGCGGTGGGCGGGGCCAAAGCGTTGGTGTTCACCGCCGGCATCGGCGAGAACTCACAGCAGTTCCGGGCGCAGGTGGCGGACCGGCTGGGCGCGCTGGGCATAGAGCTCGACGCCGGCCTGAACGCCCAGCGGTCAAAGGAACCGCGCGTCATTTCCACTCAGTCCTCCGCGATCCCCGTCCTGGTGGTTCCCACGGACGAGGAGCGCGCCATCGCGGAGGCGACCGCCGCCGTCGTCGCCTCATCGGCTGCTCCGTAATTGTCCTTTTGAGCCTCCGAAACGACAACTAGTCAGCAATGGATGGGGTGGAGGGGCTCTACGCCCGGCCCTTGAGGATCAGGTTCCAGTAGACCTTGGGGAACAGGTCCCGGTCCACCACCCAGGACAGCCTGCTTTCGTTCCAAGTGGGAACGCGCGGAATGCTGGGCATGGGCCGGTACCTGTCATCGAACTCGGCGAAGACCACGGTGTTCCGCGACACGGTGAACGGGCATACCGAGTAGCCGTCATACTTGGCGCGCAGCGGCTTTCCTTTCCGGGCTGCCACAATGTTCTTCGCCACCACCTTGGTCTGCTTGCGCAGGGATCCGCCCGACTTGGAATTGGTGGTACCCGCGGCGTCTCCCAGGGACCACACATTGGGGTACCGGAGATGCCGCAGCGTCTGCCGGTCCACCTCCACGAAGCCGCCGGCGTCACCGTTAGCCGGCAGGTCCGTGGCCTTCAGCCAGTCCGGGGCCGACTGCGGGGGGACGGCATTGAGGACGTCGTACGTCAGGTCCTCCGTGGTGTGCGCGGCGTGGTCGCGGATGGTGGCGCGGCGGCCGGCAGGGCTCACCGCCACCAGCTCGCTGTTGGTCCGCAGTTCGATGCCGTACTCGGCGATCTTGCGGTCCAGTTCCCGGTCCACTTCCGGCACCCCGAACACGGTGGGGTAGGGCTGGACCATGACCACCCGGATCTTGTCCAAGACCCCCTGTTCCCGCCAGTAGTCGCAGGCCAGGTACATCGGTTTCTGGGCTGCGCCGCCGCACTTGATGGGCCCTGCCGGCATGCTGAAAATTGCGGTCCCCGACGTCATGGCGCTGAGCAGCGCCCAGGCTTTGGGGGCCAGCTCGAACTCGTAATGCGATGCGCCGTACGGTGAATGCACGGCCTCGGCGAGTCCCGGTACCGCGTTCCAGTCATACTGCAGCCCCGGGCACACCACCAGCTGGCCGTAAGCCACCTGCGCTCCGGATCCCAGGGTGACGGTGTTGGCCATCGCGTCCACGCCCACCGCGGCATCCCGGATCCAGGTGACGCCCTGGGGCATCACGGATTCCTGGCTCCGCACAGCCTCCTGGGCCGGCGCCCGGCCGCCGGCAATATGCGAGAACAGCGGCTGGTAGAGGTGGTGGTCCCTGGGCTCGATCACGGCCACGTCCTTGACGCCGTAGCGCTGCAGCCGGGCCGCCAGGGAGATCCCGGCATTGCCGCCACCGATGATTACAACCTCATGCTGGGCAGCCACGGCGCTACTTCTTCTCGGTCAGCGCGGACGCCTTGTGCGCTGCCCGGGCGCCGGTCTTGTCCGATTCCACCACGTACTGCGGCTCATCCCCGCTGGCGCGGTGCGTGTTGCCGTCGAGCTCGAAGTCGCTGGTTTTCTTTTCGACAATCCTGCCGTGCGTCTTGCCCTGTGAAGTGTTCCACTCCACGTGCGTTCCCTTGCCCAATGACATGCCTGCTCCTCTGGTGTCCCTGCGGAAAACAAGTGCCCCCCAATGGTAAGCATGGTTAGCTTTTTCCGGATATGGCGATGCGCATCGATTGCTCCGTACCTGTCGTTTAGCGAGCCCAAAACGACATTTACGGAGCAATCGATGGGTTACTTCACGCCCGCGCCGGGAAGGAGTTCGGTGGCGCCCAGGGCGTCGGCGATGAACGCGTAGTCCCAGGCCCGTTCGCGCCACTGCACGTACCGGCCGGACGCCCCGCCGTGGCCGCCGTCCATCTCGATCTTCATGACAATGGGCTGGGATCCCGTGGTCTTGTTCCGCAGCTCCTGCACCCACTTGGCAGGCTCCACGTAGAGGACGCGGGTGTCGTTGAAGGATGTGACGGCGGCGATCCTGGGGTAGGCCACCTCCCGCACGTTCTCGTAGGGCGAGTAGGACTTCATGTAGGCGTAGGCCTGCGGATCGGTAATGGGGTTGCCCCATTCCTCCCACTCCAGCGCAGACAGCGGCAGGTCAGGGTCCAGGATGCTGGTGAGCGGATCCACGAACGGCACCTGCGCCACGATGGCCGCGTACTTCTCCGGTGCCATGTTCGCCACGGCACCCATCAGCAGCCCGCCCGCCGAACCGCCCAGGGCCGCGATCCGTGCCGGGTCCACCCAGCCGGAGTTCGCCAGCCAGTCGGTGGCATCCACAAAGTCGGTGAAGGTGTTTTTCTTGGTGAGCTTCTTGCCGTCCTCGTACCAGTGCCGGCCCAGCTCCCCGCCGCCGCGGATATGCGCGATCACGAACACCACGCCGCGGTCCAGCAGCGACAGCCGCGCGATGCCGAAGCCGGGATCCATGCTCATCTCGTAGGAGCCGTACCCGTACACCAGGCCCGCCGCCGTCGAATCCTGCTTGACGCTCTTGTGCCGCAGGACGGACAGCGGGATGCGGGTGCCGTCCGCCGCCGTCGCCCATTCACGCGTGGCAACGTAGTCGCTGCCGTCGTAGCCGCCAAGGACGGGGCTTTCCTTGCGCAGCAGCAGCTCGCCCGCGGGCTGCTCCGGGGTTGGCAGGACGAAGTCATAAATACGCGACGGCGTGAAGTAGGACGTGTAACCCAGCCGGATCACGGGTGCCTCATAGTCCGAGCCGCCCACGCCTGCGGTGTAGAGCTCCTCATCGAACGCCGGTTCCACGGGCTCCTGCTGGGCAGGCGTGCCCAGCCCGGCCAGCCCCATCACCTGGACGCGTTCGATGGTGTCCTTGCGGATGGACACGATCAGGTGAGTGGCGGTGACGCCGGCACCGTTGACGCGGACATCGCCGGAATGTTCGACGACGGTCTGCCAGGTCTGTTCGGCCAGCGGCCTATCCAGCTCGGCCGGGTCAGCCAGGGAGACCATGGAGTTGATGGCGCCCCGGTTGTGCGTGAGCAGGATGCGCTCCTGCCCGTCGAGCAGGAAGGGTTCTGCCTCGTAGAGGATGCGTTCGTTTCTGGAGATCACGGTGGTGACGGCCTGTTCGGGGTCGTCGAAACGCAGCAGCCTGGTTTCGCTGTACTCCGAGCATCCGATCCCCAGCACCAGGTAGCGCCGGTCCGCGGAGAGCTCGAAGCCCAGCCACATGGCGGCGTCGTCCTCCTGGTACACCACCACGTCGTCGGCCACAGGCCTTCCCAGGACGTGCGCCTTCACCTGGTAGGGGCGCCAGGACTCGTCCACCACGGTGTAGAACAGGCGGGTACCGTCCGGGGAGAAAGCAACCCCGTAAAAGATGTTCTCGATGACATCCGGCAGGAGCTCACCGGTGCGCAGGTCCTTGATCCGCAGCGTGAACCGTTCGTCGCCGGAGTTGTCCACGGCATAGGCGTACAGATTGCCGTCCACGGTGACAGCGGTGCCGCCCACTGAAAAGAACGGCTTGCCTTCCGCCTCCACGTTGCCGTCCAGGAGGACCTCTTCACCGGGAATCCCCACCCCTGCCTCCACGGCCGGCGGAGTCCAGTCGGCCACCTTGTCCCCGGTGTCCTGCGCCTTCACCCGGCAGTGGATGCCGTATTCCTTGCCCTCCGCCGAGCGGCTGAAATACCACCAGCCGTCCTTGCGGTGCGGCACGGAAAGGTCGGTTTCCTGGGTGCGGCCCTTGATCTCCTGGAAGATGGCCTCGCGGAGCGGTTCCTGGTTGACGGTGACGGCTTCCTGGTAGGCGTTTTCGGCCCGCAGGTGCTCCACCACCTCCGGCGACTCCTTGTCCCGCAGCCATTCGTAGTTGTCCACGAACGTCTCCCCGTGGTGGGTGCGCTCGGTGGGAATCTTCTTGGCAACCGGAGGCGCCGGGACCGCGGTGCCGGTGGAGTCCTGCAGGGAAATGGAGGTCATGGATTCAATATATAGACCACCACCGTGAGTCAGCAGGCCGTTCGCTGACGGGGGAGAGGCGGCGGCCGGAAAGGAGGGCGAAAGACTCTGGGATCCTGCGCGCGGCCCCCGCAGGCTGGAATACGCTGCAAGGAAAGGAGAAGCCATGACCCCCGAATCCGGACCGGCTCCCCGGGCCAAAGCATGGCTGGCGGTGGCCAGGGGCGTGGGAACGTCCTGCCTCATGCTGGCCCGTAGGCAGGTACACCTGCCCAGGGAAAACGTGGGCCGGATGCTGCACTTCGCCGACGGAAGCACCTCACGGGTCTACCGGGAGACCGCCGTCGACCGCAGCCCCAGCGAGCCCTGCATCCTGGTGGTGGCCTTCACCCTCAGGTGGACCCGGGGCAAGGCGCACCGCTTTTTTGAAGCAGAAAGCCTGCTGAACACCCCGCTGTTCGTGGGGTTCCCGGGGTTCGTCTCCAAGCTCTGGTGCGCCCACGACACCTTCGGCGCCTACCGCGGGCTGTATGAATGGGACGGCGCGGAGCGGGCCCGCAAGTATGCCGCGGCCCTCTGGCGGGTCCTGGAACTGGTGAGCGTTCCCGGTTCCATCAGCTACAAAGTGCTTCCCGGGCTGCGCCGCGACGAGGTGCTGGCCGACCCCGGCCGGATGAAGGCCACGGACCAAGCGGACCACGCCTGGTGGCGGGTGCTTCCCAAGGCGTGAGGTCAGCGCTGGCATGGCAGTCGGGGAAAGTCCGACGGCGGACACGGACGTTTTAGTGGTGGGCGCAGGTCCCGCCGGGCTCGCCACCGCCCTCCAGGCCCACGCGCATGACGCCACCGTCCGGGTGGTGGACCGGCGCGAACACCGGGTCCGCCCGTCCCGGGCCATGATGCTGCATGCCCGGGCCCTGGAGGGCCTGCGCCCGCTGGGGGTGACCGACGAGCTGCTGGACCGGGCCGACACCACGCCGGAAGCACGCATCCACCTGGGCCGCCGCATCGTGGAGGCACGGCTGGGGCACGCGGATCTTCCTGACACCGCTTTTCCGCACCTGACCCTGGTCCGGCAGGCCGACGTCGAGGATGTGCTCTGGCATGCGCTGCAGGCCAGGGGTGTGCCCGTGGACTGGGGCGTCGAGTTCCGCGGCCTCGGAACGGAAGGTGGCGGGGCGCAGGAGCTTCCGGACGGGCCGGTTTACGCTGAGCTCCAGGCCGTTTACGGTGGCCATCAAGCGCACCGCAGCCGGTTCCTTGTCGGCTGTGACGGACAGTCGAGTACGGTCAGGAACCTCATCGGTGCACCGTGGCGCGGTGGCCCGTATGGGGTGGAAGCGGTGATGGCCGACCTGGAACTGGACGGGCCCCTGGACCCCGGTCTGCTGCACGTTGCGGTGGGGCAGGCGGGGCTGGTCTTCCTCTTCGCGCTGGGCGAAGGCGCTACATGGAGAATGCTGGCCACCCGGCCGGCAGTCCCGCCACCGGACGCCCGCTTCGGCCAGTTGGGGCCGCCCGTTCCGGAGGATGAGGTGGCGCGCCTGGTGGGGGAATCAGGGCTCGGCGCCGCCGTCCGGGAGGTGCGCTGGTCGGCGCAGGTTCCGCTGCAGCACCGGATTGCCGGGACGTTCGGCAACGATCCCATTTTCCTGGCCGGCGACGCCGCCCATGCCCATTCTCCGGCCGGCGGCCAGGGCATGAACAACGGGATACTTGACGCCCTCAACCTGGGCTGGAAGCTCGGGTTCGCCTCGACGGCAGGCAGGCCGCTGCCGGAACTGCTGGAGACCTACGGACAGGAGCGGCGGCTTGCCGCCCGGCGGGTGCTGGCACTGACGCACGTCATCTTCTTCGGGGAAGCTTCGCCGCATCCCGCCGCCCGCCTGGCCCGCGGCATCCTGCCCGTATTGGCCCCGGCCATGCCACTGCTGCTCCGGCAGCGGTGGCTCACATCCAAGGGCATCAGGCTGCTTGCCCAGCCCTTCGTGCATTACCGGAACAGCGCCATTTCCCGTGACGGCACGCCCCGGTCCGGCCGGTGGCCCAGGCCCGGGGAGCGGCTGCCGGACGCGCCCGCTTCGGTCGACGGGCGGCCGGTCCGCCTTCACGAACTGACCGCCGCCCCGGGGGTACACCTCCTGCTGGAGCGCGACGCCGGCTCCGGCGCCTTGGGTGCCGTCCCCGCCCCGGCAGGCGCTGGAAGGGTCCCGTTGCTCCACCTGCACCGGCTCACCAGCCACCCCGGCCGTGGTGTGGTCGCGGTCCGCCCCGACGGGTACGTGGGATTCCGCTGCGGGGAGGCAGACCCCGCCCAGTTGCGCGGCTGGCTGCGGCTGGTCGGTGCCGCCCGGGACTGAACGCTGCCTACCCCTGCAAGCCCCGACGTCGTGATGCCATCACTTGTGGCTCACAAGGCGGCGTCACGGAACCAAAGCTGATGGAGCAGCGGGGGAGGGTGGTTGCGGGCGGACGGCAAGCGTAGTCTGGTCAGTCCAAGGCACGTCCGCCCGGTGCGTGACCTGCCCAGTGTGATCCGCCCAGCGTGAGAGGGGAAGTTGATGACCATCCCGCCAGTGCACGAACCTGAGCCGTTTCCGCCGGACCCCGGCCCGGAGCCCACGTCCCCGGACCCCACCCAGCCGCGTCCACCCGGCCCGCCGTCCCCGAATCCGTTCCCCGCACCGGCGCCCCCGGGCCCGCTGCCCGTCCCGGATCCCGGCCCGGCGCCGCTCCGCCCGGATCCCACCCGGGACTGAGCGGCTCCAACAGCCATAAGGGGACCTCCCGCCGCGTGCCCCGGCACGGGTAGGAGGTCCCTTTCGCCTGTCCTGGACGGCGTCGTTCCCGCGGCTGAAAATCCTTCAAAAATCGTTCCTGAAACCCTTGCAGACCTACTTCTCGGGTGCTAAAAAATCTATATCAGCCACTACAGATCGGCTGATATGGAAACTGTGTTGGACCATCTCTTACGAGGAGGGAAGCCATGTTGATGCGAACCGATCCGTTCCGCGAGCTGGACAGGCTGGCCCAGCAGGTCCTCGGCACGGCTGCACGCCCGGCGGCGATGCCGATGGATGCATGGCGTGAGGACCAGGAATTCGTCGTGGCCTTCGATTTGCCCGGCGTCGCAGTGGACTCGGTGGACCTGGATGTTGAACGGAATGTCCTGACGGTGCGGGCCGAACGCCCGGACCCGGCAGGCAAGGACACCGAACTGATCGCCTCCGAACGGCCGCGCGGCGTCTTCAGCCGCCAGCTGATCCTTGGCGACACGCTGGACACCGATCATGTCAAGGCCAGCTACGACGCAGGCGTCCTGACGCTGCGGATCCCGGTTGCCGAAAAGGCCAAGCCGCGCAAGATCGAGATTGAAACGAAGGGGGCAAAGCAGGAAATCGCTGCCTAGTTTCACCACAGGACCGGGAGGCGGGCACATCTGTTGACTGCCTTTTTGGGGCGAATCGCCATTCTGTGCACGCCACAGCGCCAGACAGCGCACCGGCAGCGTAGGCCTTAACCTCCCGCCACGGTGGCCCCCGGCTTCGGCCGGGGGCCATCCACGTGTGCGGCGCGATGCCGGGCCTCGGCTCCGCCGCCGGGGCCGTGCGTCAGACGCTGAGTTCCAGCATCAGCGCGGGCAGTTCGTCGGCAAGTTCGCGGGCCAGGAATCCCAGCGGCCCCAGCCTGCTGGCCAGCCGGTCCGCCGCCGCTGCATGCAGGTGGGTCCCCCAGCAGGCCGCCTGGGCGCCGGTGGTTCCACGGGCGCGGAGTCCGGCAATCGCTCCCGCCAGCACGTCGCCGCTGCCGGAGGTGCCCAGGCCGCCGTACCCGGTGGTGATTTTCCACAGTTCCGGCTCGTCGGGATTCAGGCCCGGCGGCTGCGTGATGAGCCCCTGGCAGCTGACCACGGCGTCGAACCTTGCGGAGATCTCGGGGAGGTCTTTTTCGAGGTCCGCCACATCCCGTCCCAGGAGGATCGCCGCTTCCGTCGGGTTTGGTGTGAGGATCAGCCGGCCGCGCCAGGGGCCCAGTTGGTCCTCCACATGCACCAGGGCGCCCAGCGCGTAGGCATCGAGGACGACGGCGGGACCTCCAGCGCCGTCAGCATCGGAGGCACCGTCGCGGCCCGCCTCGCGGTTGAGCATGGCCTGGAGCAGTTCCCGGGCGAGGTCCTCGTCATCCAGCCCCGGGCCCACCAGGACGGTGTCTGCCCGGTCCAGGTAGGAGGAAATGCTGTCGAGCTCGGGCTTGACGGAGCCCCCGGGAGTCTCCGGCAGGCCGATTGCGCCGCATTCGGGCAGGGCCACCCCCAGCTGCACGGCCACGGACCCGGCCACCGCCAGCGTGAGCTTTCCCGCGCCGGCCCGCAGTGCTGAAACGCCGGCCAGCAGTGCAGCGCCCGGAGTGGCCCGGGCTCCGCCGACCACCAGCACCGACCCGCGTGAATATTTATCCTCGCCCGGGGCCGGCAGCGGCCAATCGCGCAGGAGCGACGGCGCTACCAGGGTGGGGCCGGAGGATTCACCGCGGCCGGACACTGGTGTCTCCCGCGTGCTCCGTGACGGCGACGCCCTGCTCCGCGAGGTGGTCGGCAACGTTGAAGCTTTCCAACGTCCAGGGGCCCACCCCGGACGGGCGGACGAACCGCGTCACCGAGGCATTGAGAATGGCTTCCCTGGCCGCAAGGTCCAGCAGTTCCTTCTCATTAAGCCCTTCCAGCACGTACCGGAACAGCATGATCACGGCATCATGGCAGACCAGCATTACCCGGTGGCCGGTGCCCAGGTTGTTCAGTTCCGCCAGCACCGACCGCAGCCGCAGCGCCACGTCCGCCCACGATTCCCCTCCCGGCGGCCGGTAGTACAGCTTGCCCAGCCAGTCACGGCGCTCGGATTCCTCCGGGTAGCGGTTCTCCACGCCCAGCCGGGTGAGGCGGTCCAGGATGCCAAGTTCGCGGTCCCGGAGCCGCTCGTCGATGCGCACCTCGACCGGCCAGCCTGCCGTTTCCACCGCGATCTCAGCCGTTTGCCGGGCACGCGCGTAGGGGGAGGAGACGACCGCATCCGGGCGCAATTCCTCGGTGATCCGGCCCAAGGCAGTACCCAGGGCTTTGGCCTGGTCCCGGCCCGTTCCGGACAGGTCCACGTCTGCGTCCCGGGCGGGAACCTGGATGACCTCCACCCCGGCTTCGCGCGCCTCGGTGGCCGCAACGTTGCCTTCGCTCTCGCCGTGCCGGATCAACACCAGCTCTACCGCCCCGGCTTCCTGGACCGCCTCCGTCAGGCCGTCGTCGTCCGCCGCAGCACCCTTCGCCCGCTCATCCTTCACAACACCACCCCATCCGCTCGCCGCGCCAAATGCAGGAACATTACCCAAGGCGTACCCACGGGGCGGCGGAAAATAACCGAAGGCCTACCGCGCGGGGGTCAGGACCTTCGAGAACACGGTGGCGCCGTTGGCGTTGCGGAGGCTGGCGGTGAAGCTGTTGTCCCGATCCAGCTGCACGTGCCCGAAGAACTGGTTTTCGCCGTCGCGCGGGGACTCGCCGGCGAAGCGTCCGGCCTTGGAGAACACCACCTCGGGACCGAAGGTGCCGTCCATCGCGTTCGGGCCGAAGGATCCCGCCGCGATGGGTCCGGCCACGAACTCCCAGAACGGATCGAAATCGGTGAAGGCTGCCCGCTCGGGGGAGTAGTGGTGGGCGGCGCAGTAGTGGACGTCGGCGGTGAGCCAGACGGTGTTCTTGACGCCGTTGCGTTTGATCGCGCTGAGCACCCCGGCGATCTCCAGCTCACGGCCCAAGGGGGCACCGGCGTCGCGGTTGGACACGCTCTCCTGGTTCACCGGGCCGTCCGGCACTATGATCCCCAGCGGAAGATCGGCGGCAATCACCTTCCACGTGGCCCTGGACCGGGACACTTCGTGGATCAGCCAGTCCACCTGCTCCTGGCCCAGGATGGCGGTGGCGTAGGGTTCCTTGCCGTCGGTGTTGGGGGACTTGTAGGTGCGCATGTCCAGGCAGAAGATGTCCAGCTGCGGGCCGCGGGAGATCTTCCGGTAGATGCGGGCCGGCTGGTAGGTGCCGGCGTCGTCGAATGTTCCCGGGCGCCAGATGGCCGAGCTGTCCGCGATGGGCATGTTCTCCTGCCAGGCCTGCCGGCCACGGGCGGCGAGGGCGTTGACGTCCCGCACGGTGTAGCGGGAGTCATCCAGGATCTGGCCGGGGTACCAGTTGTTGTGTGTCTCGTGGTCGTCCCACTGCGCAATCACCGGAACGTCCGCGAACAGGGCCCGCATGTTGACGTCCATGGAGTTGTAGCGGTGCCGGCCGCGGAATTCGGTGAGCGTCTCGGCCACCTTGGACACCTCTTCGGTGACCAGGTTCCGCCACACCTGCCCGTCCTTCTCCACCACAGTTTCGGCAATGGGGCCGTCGGCGTAGATGGTGTCGCCGGAGTGGATGAAGAAGTCGGGACGGGTCTGGTGCATGGCCCGGTAGCCGCGCATGCCGCCGATCTCCTCATTGATGCCCCACCCCTGGCCGGCCGTGTCGCCCGTCCACACAAAGCTTTGCGCGGACGACGCCGGGACGTCGCCTCCGTTGCCCGTCCCACCGGTGCGGCCCTTGCCGTTGGCCGTCCCCATGTCGGGCGCCGTGCGAAAGCTGCCGCGGACCGTCTCGCTGACCGCTCCGCCGTCGTCCTCGAAGCTGATTTCCAGCGCGAACCGGGTGTTGGACGGCAGGTTCCCTGCGTGGATCTTGGCGGTGAAATCGGAGGCCGGGGTGGCGCGGGGCCCGCGGAGGACCCGCTCGAAGGCGCCGCGCCCGCTGAGCACCTGGCCGGCGTCGTCCACGGCGCGCAGCGCAGCCGTCATCCGCCCGGCGCCCGAGGCACGCGACCAGAGGACGGCGGAATCCGAGGTGACGTCGCCGGTGGCGACGCCGCTGGGCAGGGTGAGCCGGTTGCGGACCAGTGCGACGCCGGCGGGCGACTGGCTGGCTGCCGTGGCGTTCGCGGCGGGGACGGAGGCCAGCGCGGCGGCGAGGACGGAACTCTTGATGATGGTGCGGCGGGCAACCCCGGCCTGGGAAGTCTCAGTCATGTCCTCAGGGTTTCCCGGGCGGGCACACAGATTCTGGCGGCGGAGTGAACCCGGGGTGAGGCGCGGCTGAACAGCAGGCGGACCTGGCGGCCCGGCCCTATGGCTTCGCGAAGTCGGCGATCCGGCCCTCCCGCAAGGCCGCGCCCACCGCGGCGATGCCTCCGTAGTCGGGAAACAGCACGGACTGCCCCGCAACGAAGCCGGAGCCCGCCGTCGGGAGCGTCATGGTGCCGATCGCGTTCACATCGAGGTTGCGCAGGCTGTAGGCCAGCATCGCGGCCTGGACGGGATCGAAGCCCCGGTCCACCGTGAGGCAGCAGGACGCGAAATCCACCAGCGAGCGCACTGCGTTCACGTCATTCAGGGCACCCCCGGCCGTGAGCCGGGCCAGGATGGCGCGGAGCATGATTTGCTGGTCGCGCACGCGCTGGAAGTCGCCGTCCGAGAAGGCGTAGCGCTCACGCGAGAACTCCAAGGCAGCCTGGCCATCCAGGTGGTTCACGCCGGCGCTGAAGACGTGCTGGGTTTCGATCGTGGACTGGAAGGGGATGGGCACGTTGACGTCGATGCCGCCCAGGCCGTCCACCAGGATCTTGAACCCGCCGAAGTCCAGCATCAGGGTGTGGTCAATCGTGATCCCCAGCAGTTGCTGCACCGTGGCGGTCTCCATGTCGATCCCGCCATACTGCAGGGCGGCGTTGATCTTGGCAGCCCCGTAGCCGGGGATGTCCACCCAGTTGTCGCGGTTGATGGAGATTAAGTAGAGGTTCCTGCGATCGGCGGGAACGTGTACCACCATGAGGGTGTCAGCCCGCTGGTCAGCGGCTTCGCCGGTGGCCGCCGTGTGGGCTGCGGCGTCCCGGGCGGGGGTGTCACGGATGTCGCTGCCGATGACCAGGATGTTCATGGGGGCCGCGGGCAGGTCCGGGATGGGAGCAGGCGGCGGCGGTGCAGCAGGGGCCGGCGGGGGAGTTTCTGACGGTGAAGGGGTGGGCGTTGGCGTGGCGCTGGGCGACTGGGTCTGGGAGGCTGCAGGCTGTGCTTGCCGGCCCGCCCGGTTCAGGCTGAAGACCGCGATGCCGGCAGCCACCACCAGCACCAGCGCGAGCAGCGCGGCGATCCAGCGGCGGCGGCCCAAGGCAAGCATCCAGGCAGGCCGGTGGGAACTGGTTGGGCCCGGTTGCCGGGAACCGGAGTTTCCGGCGCCGGCGGGCCCGGTTGGATCAGAACCGCCTGGGATGCTCATGACGCCTCCACCTCATTGTGACTGGTGGGATTAGTGTCCGTCCCGCAGGCCCCAGTTGGCTACAGGAGTATCCAAACTGTCACCTGGGGTGTCCGCGGGAATGTCCGCCGCAATGTCGGCTGCCGCTGGCGTGGAGCTGCGGTAACGGTGCAGCGGCTAGTCCTTGGGGGCGTTGAGCCGGGCATGGCGCAGGATGGAGATGATCGCGGGGGCCAGCTGGTCCTCCATCTCCCGGTACACCTCGGCTGCACGGCGGTACGGGTCCACGATGTCGTTGTCCGAAGCGTCCGACGGCAGCGAGAGGTGCCGCACCCCGGCGGCCCGCGCCGGCAAGGACCGCCAGACGGCGGCGTTGGCAGCGAGGAGGGCGTCGACGTGGGACGCGCCGGTCCCGGCACCTACAGAAGGTACGACGGCGGCAGGCTGGCTGCCCGCAGCAGGCGCCCGTTGGCTGTCTCCACTAGGCGCCCGCTGGTCGAGGACGTCGAGCATCCGCGCGAACTCGCGGATGGTGAATGTCCGCTTGAGCAGGGAGGCATCAAGCTGGAGGACTTCCCCGCGGTGCCCGGAGGTCATGGTGAGCACCAGGTCCACGCCGCGCAGGATCTTCGGCGTGAGCTGCCGGGCCGCGAACCCGTCCGGGGCGCCGCCAAAGGTCCGCACGATGTCCGCGGAAATGGGCTGCATCGGCTCTCCCACCAAGGCGCGGGTTCCGGCGCTGGACACCTGGAAACCGCCCGGCACCACCTGGTCCAGCCCTGCCTGCAGCAGTCGCTCCGCCACGGGTGACCGGCAGATGTTCCCGGTGCAGACAGTCAGGATTCGTACTGGTGCGGAAGTGTCCAAGGAGATGTTCTCTTTCCCAGCGGGTGCCGGACCCGCTCGGGCCCGTGCCTTTCAACTTAACACGCAGCGGCGCGGCGGCGTCCCAAACCTGGGTGCCGCCGCCGCGCCGGGCGTCATCGCTGGTCCCGCCGCATGCCGGCTACATCGTGGCCAGCAGCTGCTTCATCTGGGTGATCTCGGACTGCTGGGCGTCCACGATGTCATGGCCCAGCTTGACAGCGTCCGGGAACTTTCCGGCGCTGATCTCCTGCTGTGCCATGTCGATGGCGCCCTCGTGATGGCCGATCATCTGCTCCAGGAACAGCTTGGCGGCCTCGGTCCCGGTGGCGGACTTGAGCTTGTCAATGCCCTGGTCGTCCACCATGCCGGCCATGCCATGCCCGGAGTCGTCGCTCATCATGGTGGGCACGTTCCAGCCCGTGAGCCAGCCGGTCATCTGCTCGATCTCCGGGGCCTGCGCCGCCTTGATCTTGGTGGCAAGTGCGGTCACCTCCGCAGGCATGTCCGTCTTGGCCAGGATGATTCCGCTCATCTCCACCGCCTGGGCGTGATGCGGGACCATCATCTGCGCAAACATGACGTCCGCCTGGTTGTGGTCCGCGCTGGCCCCCGGCCTCATGTTCGGCATGTTGCTGGCGCTGGGCATGTTGCTTGACATGGCGCCGGAGCTGCCGTGGTCCATGGGCATGCCGGAGCCGGAGCCGGTATCCGCGGCGCAGCCGGCGAGTCCGAGCGAAGCGGCCAAGGCAGCAGCAATGGAAAGGTTCTTGAAAGTGGTGTTCATGGGTTGTCCTTCAGGGACGTAGGGAACTGGGCCGTTATGGGTGGCGCAGTCCGGTTTACGTCCGGCTGATGGACAGGTCGCAGGGTGTGGGGCTGGGCGGCAGGTAGCCGTAGCCGGCGCGGGCCTTGGCGGCTGCCGGCTGCAGCGGCAGGACGGTCAGGGTTGCGTGGGGCGGGGAAATGGTGACCGGGCCGCTGGGGGCTGACGGAATGCAGGGCGCCCCCGATTCCTGTGCCCCCGGGCAGGAATCGCCGCAGGCGGCGGCAATGCCTGGGATGTCCAGGGCGGAAGCGGCCGGCGCGTGGTCAACGTGACCGGCCTGGCCACCAACGGGAGATTGCGCGACGGCGGTGTGCCCGGCAGTCGCGTGAAGGGCAGCCGCGTGACCGGCAGTCGCGTGACCGGCTGGCGAAACCGCGCCGTGGGAAGCGTGCCCTGGGGTCAGTACGTGCATGCCCAGCAACCCCGTGATGACACCCAGGGCAGCGGCGAGCAGCCACGCCCAGCGGAGGAGGGACGCCACGGCGCGGGTGGTCATGCCGGTCCCTCCTTCCATTTGGTCTCCAGCACTCAACGTACCTCTGACGGGTTCAGTTTCAGGCGCCGGAGGAGCTGGGCGTTCAGCGCCACCACCACGGTAGAGGCGGACATCAGCACCGCCCCGGCAGCGGGGGACAGGACCACCCCGGCAAACGCGAGGACGCCGGCAGCCAACGGCACGGACAGGATGTTGTAGCCGGTGGCCCACACCAGGTTCTGCCACATTTTCCGGTAGCTGGCGCGGGACAGGTCCACCATGGACAGCACGGCCCGGGGATCGTTTCCGGCCAGCACCACGCCGGCGGATTCCACGGCGACATCGGTTCCGGCGCCGATGGCGATGCCAACCTCGGCCCGTGCCAGGGCAGGGGAGTCGTTGACGCCGTCGCCCACCATGGCCACCTTCATGCCGCGACCCTGCAGCTCAGCGACTTTCTTGTCCTTGTCTGCTGGCAGGACCTCGGCGAATACCTCATCGATGCCAAGGTCCGCGGCCACTGCCTGCGCCACCTGGTGGGCGTCGCCGGTAACCATGGCCACCTTGACGCCGCGCCGCTGCAGGGCTGACACGGCCTGCCGCGACTCCGGCCGCACCGCATCCTCCATGCTCACGGCACCCAGGACCCTGCCGTCGTCGACCACGTGGAGCACGGCGGCGCCGCGGTCCATCCACGCCTTGGTGCCGGCGGCCAAAGAGGCAGGTTCGACGGCGCCGAGCTCGCGCAGGAGCGCCGGCCCGCCCACGTGCACGGTACGGCCATCCACGCCGGCCCGGACACCGCGGCCCGTCAACGAGGTGAAGCCGGTAGCAGCGGGCAGTGCCAGGTTGCGTGCCTTGGCGGCCCGCACGATGGCGCGTGCGACGGGATGTTCACTGTCCGATTCGACGGCGGCGGCAAGGGCCAGCACCGCGTCGGGATCCGCGCCGTCAGCCACGGCAACGTCCTTCAGTTCCGGCTCGCCGGTGGTCAGTGTGCCGGTCTTGTCGAACAGGACCACGTCGATGGTCCGCATCCGTTCCAGGGCCATCCGGTTCTTGATCAGCACCCCGGCACGGGCAGCCTGTTCGGTGGAAATGGCTATGACCAAGGGGATCGCGAGGCCCAGGGCGTGCGGGCAGGCAATGACCAGCACGGTGACGGTCCGGGTGACGGCGTCCGGAACGCTACCCAGCAGCGTCCAGGCGATGAAGGTCAGGACGCCGGCGCCGGCGGCGAAGTAGAAGAGGAACGCCGCGGCACGGTCCGCCAGGGCCTGGGCGCGGGAGGACGAGGCCTGCGCTTCCTCCACCAGCCGCTGGATCCCGGCCAGGGCGGTCTGGTCCCCAACGGCCGTGACCCGGACCCGGACACTGCTGTCCGTGGCGACCGTTCCTGCCACCACTGCGTCCCCGGCGCCGCGGGCCACGGTCTTGGATTCGCCGGTGATCATGGATTCGTCGAATTCGGCCTGCCCGTCCACCACGCTGCCGTCGGCCGGCATGCGGGCGCCGGGCCGGACCAGGACCAGGTCCCCGGGGTTGAGCTCGGACACAGGAACGGTTTCGGTGCCGTTGTCCGTGATGCGTTCGGCCTCGTCCGGCAGCAGCGCGGCGAGGGCGTCAAGGGCACCCTGCGCAGACCCGAGGGCGCGCATCTCAATCCAGTGGCCCAGCAGCATGATGGCCACCAGCAGCGCCAGTTCCCACCAGAAGTCAAGGTCAAAACCGCCGATCCCCAGGCTGGTGACCCAGGACGCGGCAAAGGCCACGGTGATGGCCATACCGATCAGCAGCATCATTCCCGGCGTACGGTCCTTCAGCTCCTGCAGGCCGCCTTTGAGGAACGGCTGCCCGCCGTAGAGAAAGATGACCGTGCCGAGGACCGGCGGAATCCAGGCGGAACCGGGGAACTCCGGCGGCATGTAGCCCAGGAGGTGGGCCATCATGGGGCTGAAATAGACCACGGGAACAGCGAGGGCAAGGGTCAGCCAGAACCTGTTCTTGAACATGGCGGTGCTGTGCCCTGCGTGCTGGCCATGGGTGTGGATGGTGTGGTCGTCGTCGCCGTGGGTGCCGTGCTGTGCGTGCCCTGCACCGTGCGCCGGCGGCTGGGTCAGCGTCCCGCTGGATGGCTGGTGGTGGCCGGGGGTGCCTGGATCGTGCGTGCCGTGTTGGTGGTGCGTGTTGTGATGGTCCTGCATTGCTCCTCCTTGGAAGCAGTCGCCGCCGGGGCGGCCAAGCGGTAAATCGGAGTCCGCGCGGTAGAGGCGCGGTCCATTTCAGGCCAGGGGGTAGCCGGCGGCAGCCAGGGCCTGGCGGATCTGGGCCTCAGGGGCCGAGCCGGTCACCGCAAGCCGGGAGCGGCCGCCGGGCACCAGGTCGACACGTGCCGACGTGACGCCGGCCCAGGGTGGATACGGCCGTTTCGACGGTCCGGACGCAGTGCCCGCACGTCATGCCCTCCACGGCAAAGGTCCGCCGGGCGGAGGCGCCGGCGCCGGAACGGACGACGGCGGCCGGGGAGTCCTGCTTGGCAGGTGCGGGAAGGGTGAGGGCAGGCTCGGCCGCACTGGCAGGTGCGCAGCAGCTGCAGCCTGGGGAGGCGAGGGGGAGCTGGGGACGGTTTGCGTTGTTCATGTCAGTTCCGATCCGTTGAGGTATTCAAGGGGCGCTGGGGTTGAACGGCTGTGAAGGCCGGTGTTGTGCACCAGCCGGGACATACCACTTCACTGACAACATGGTCAATATACCCCCAGGGGGTATACAAAGTCAAGCGCCATAGGGTATTTCTCCCGGGACTTCCATAGGGCCTCCCGCACTACCTTCTGCTGCGGGGGGCGACCATACTGGAAAGAGCGAGGACAGAGCCCGCCCGCTGGGGGCTGGCCTATGCGCGGGAGGTGGACCTGTGACGGAGCTCAGCGACCTGTACACGTATTCGAGTGCCCTCGGGGACAGCGAAAGCGACGCCGGCACCTTCAGGGTGGCTATCGAATCGGCAGGTCCAACCTTCCAGTGGTCGGACGGGATGTACCGGCTGCACGGTTACCGTCGCGGCGAAGTCGTCCCCACCATGGAGCTGGTCTTCGCCCACAAGCATCCCGATGACCGGGAACGGTGCGAGGAGATCGTGGCGCAGGTTTCCACTACGGGCGGGTTCTTCTGCATGTACCACCGGCTGGTCGATGCACAGGGCAAGACCCGGCGGGTGCTGTCCTCCGGCGAGGCGGTCCTGGGCCCGGACGGAGCGGTGGTGGCGCTCGAAGGCGTGATGGTGGACCTCAGCCGGACCCTGCAGCTCGAAACCGAACGAACAGCGCGCGAGGCTGTGGCCGGCGCAACGGCAACCCGCACGGTGATTGACCAGGCCCGGGGGATCCTCATGGGGCAGCTGAAGCTTGGCTCCGATGATGCCTTCCAGATGTTGGTGAGCACCAGCAGCCACAGAAACGTCAAACTCGTCGTGGTGGCGGCCGAGCTGGTGCAGCTTGCCAATTCCCCGGAGGCACGCACCTACCTTGACCGGGCCGTGCGGGCCATCCAGGTGCGCGGGCGCCCCGACCATGCCGGAGGCCGCCGCGCGGGCTGACGCCTGTTACCCGTAGGATGGACGGAGGTGCGCCGGGAAGTCTGGTCGGCATGGCTTTGTCGAACCCTGATTTAAGGACGCCTGCATGAACTCCACGCCGCCCACCCCACGCCGGAACAAGTTCCTGGGCTCAACCGTTTTTTCGCGCGGCAGTTACTCCGAGGCGCTGCGGATCGGCGAGATCCTCCGCAAAGAGACGGTGGGCGGTGCCCTCCTGGTTGCCGCTGCGGTGGTCGCGATCATCTGGGCCAACTCCCCGGCGTCGGACAGCTATTTTGCCCTCCGCGACTTCAAGGTGGGCTACGAACCGTGGCATCTTGAGCTCAGCCTGGGAGCCTGGGCCGCCGACGGGCTGCTGGCCATCTTCTTCTTCCTGGTGGGCCTGGAACTCAAGCGCGAATTCGTGGCCGGAGACCTCCGGCAGATCAGCAAGTCCATCGTTCCCGTCGCGGCCGCCGTGGGCGGCGTGGCGGTCCCGGCGGTGATTTACGCCGTTGTCAACCTTGCCAGCCCGGAGACACTCCGGGGCTGGGCCATTCCCACCGCAACCGACATCGCGTTCGCTGTTGCCGTCCTGGCAATCATCGGCTCCCACCTGCCCAGCGCCCTGCGGATCTTCCTGCTGACGCTGGCCGTGGTGGATGACCTGATCGCCATCACCATCATCGCGTTCTTCTACTCCAGCGATATCCAGGTGGTACCGCTGCTCCTGGCGCTCATCCCGCTGGCCGTCTACACCTTCCTGGCACAGTGGTTCCGCCGGTTCTTCGGCCTCCATGCTGCCGCCGCCTGGCTGGTGCTGCTGCCGCTGGGGGCCATGACCTGGGCGCTGGTGCACGCCTCCGGCATCCACGCCACCGTGGCCGGGGTGCTGCTGGGCTTCGCCGTTCCGGTGATCCGTTCGCAGGCCTCGGGCGGACCCGAGGCGGGCCCCGGACTGGCTGAGATTTTTGAGCACCGGTTCCGGCCGATTTCCGCCGGCGTTGCGGTGCCCATCTTCGCGTTCTTCTCCGCCGGTGTGGCCGTTGGCGGGTGGGACGGGCTGGGGTCAGCGCTGTCCGACCCGGTGGCGCTGGGCATCATCCTGGGCCTGGTCCTGGGCAAGCCAATCGGCATCCTGGCCACCACCTGGATCCTGACCAAAGCCACCAGGGCAAGCCTGGACAGCTCCTTCAAATGGATCGACGTCTTCGGTGTCGCCTTGCTGGCGGGCATCGGATTCACAGTCTCCCTGCTGGTGGCGGAGCTCAGCTTCGGCCACGGCAGCCTGCATGACGACCACGCCAAGGTGGGTATCCTGGCCGCATCACTGCTTGCCGCGCTGCTGGCAACGGCCGTGCTCCGCACCCGGAACCGGCAGTACCGGCTTGCCGAGGAGCTCGAGAAAGTTGATTCGGACCACGACGGCGTCCCGGACGTCTACCAGGAGCGCACCTGACCCCACTCAAAGGTTCAGGCGCCCGCGAGGGGTTCAGGCGCTCGCGAGGGGTTCAGGCGCTCGCGAGGGGCTGGGCCGGAGGCTGGGGTTTGGCTGAAACCTCTAGTTTGGCCGGGGCCGGGTCCACATGGCGGATCTCCAGGGCCTCCGGGTCCAGCAGCTTGCGCGCGCCGGTCCGGGCGTCCAGGATCCAGAAGAGTTCAAGGGCCGGGACGACGTCGGTCACCCGGCCTTTGTGGAAGAGCCTGCCCCGGTGCCACGCCTCGATCTGGTCGCCGATGCGGAGCTGGGCGGTGCGTATTCCTTGTGCCTCCATGATGGGCTGCCTCCTGCTGTTGTATCCCCGTAAGCACAGCTTGCCGTGGAGAGGTTGCGGCAGTGTTTCGGCCCCATGTTTTTTCTGTGACGCCTGTGGCTGAAGAGGCTTACTCGTCCATGGGGAACGCGACGGCTTCGCCCACCACCCGCAGGCACAGCTCCATTCCCGGCCGTGCGATCGAGGCGTTCCAGTGCCGGATGGTGATGACTTCCCCGCCGCCCGGATAGCGGTGGTCCGTGTGTTCCGCCACTTCCTTCGGCACGTTCAGCTTCAGCCGCACGGTGGTTTCAGGGCCGAAGTAGTCAGTGTCCACCACCACGCCGCGGATGGGGCCATCCTCGGCGATGCGGATCTGCTCCGGCCGCAGCATCAGCTGCACGCGTCCCTGCGCCGGGGGCCGGCGCACGGGGATCGCGCCCAGCGAGCAGGTGGCCAGCGTACCTTCCAGCCACGCGTCCAGGATGACGGCGTCGCCCAGGAACTCGGCGGTGGCACGGTCCGCGGGCCGGGTGTAGACCACAAAGGGGTTGCCGATCTGGGCCAGCTTGCCGCCGCGCATCACCGCCACCTGATCCGCGAAGGAGAGGGCCTCGGCCTGGTCGTGGGTGACCAGGATGGTGGTGACGCCGGCCTCGGCCAGGACCTTGGCCACGGCGCGGCGGGTGGCAACGCGCAGGCCCGCATCCAGGGCGGAGAACGGCTCGTCCAGGAGCATCAGCTCCGGTTCGCGGGCAAGCGCCCGGGCCAGGGCAACCCGCTGCTGCTGGCCGCCCGAAAGCTGGTGCGGCCGGCGCTTGGCCATGGACGGATCAAGCGACACCATTTCCAGCAGCTCCGCGACGCGGGCGTTCACGGCGCGGCGCCCGCCGTCGAGCCTGGCCGGATTCAGGCCGAAGGCAATGTTCTGGCCGACATTCAGGTGCGGGAACAGGGCACCGTCCTGCGCCACATACCCGATCTGCCGCTTGTGAGCCGGAAGCCACGCGCCGTCGCCGGCCACGGTGGTGCCGTTGAGTGAGATGGTCCCGGTGTCCGGGTGCTCGAAGCCTGCGATCAAGCGCAGGAGGGTGGTCTTGCCGGAACCGGACGGCCCCACGATCGCGGTGGTCCCGCCCTTGGCCACTGACAGGTTGACGCCCCTCAGGACCGCCTGGGATCCGAAGTTCTTGGTGACGTCCGTGATCTGCAGGTGGCTGTTGGTGGTTGCTGCCACCGAAGCTGCCACCCGGGGCTCGGGCAGCCTGCGGGTTGATGGTGCTGTCACTGTCCGGCTACTTTCTTGGACTGTTGGAAGAGGAGATACGTCATGGGGGCGGAAAGCAGGATCATCAGCAGGGCGTAAGGCGCGGCGCCGGCGTAATCGATCTCGCTGCTCTTGCTCCAGAACTCGGTGGCCAGCGTCTTGGTGCCGTTGGGGGACAGGAGCAAGGTGGCGGTCAGCTCGTTGGCAATGGCCAGGAATACCAGGGCCGCGCCGCCGGCGGCGGCGGGGGCAGTGAGCCGCAGGGTGACGCTGATGAAGGCGAGCAACGGGGGCTTGCCCAGCGCCTGGGCCGCCTCATCGAGTTCCTTGGGGGCCTGCGCCAGCCCGGCCCGAAGGTTTACCAGCGCGCGCGGGAGGAACAGGAGCACGTAGGCCGCCACCAGCACCCCGGCCGTCTGGTAGACCCCGGGCACAAGCCGGATGCTGACGGTGACGAACGCCAGGGCCACCACAATGCCGGGCATGGAGCTGGTGACGTAGTTGGACAGTTCCAGGGACTTGCTGAACCAGCCGGGCTTCCGGACCGCCAGGTATGCCATGGGGAAGGCGACCACGATGGTTGCGGCGGCACCGGCCAGCCCGTACCCGAAGGTGGCCAGGAGCGCGGGAAGGAACTCGGCGGCGGTCCACACCCCGGCGCCGCCGGCCACGATCCACTTGAGCACGTAGTACAGGGGGAGGCCGAACGCCAGCGCCGTCAGGGACAGCAGGAAGACCTGGCCCGGGACCTGGTAGGCGTGCAGCGGGAGACGGAGCGCCTTGGCCTGGACTCCCGATCCGATCCTGGCGTACCGGGCGGTGCCGCGGCTGCGGACCTCCGCCAGCAGCAGGAGCAGGCAGAAGAACACCAGCACGCTGGCCAGCATGTTCCCGGCGGCCCCGTTGAACGTGGACCGGTACTGGGTCATGATCGCGGTGGTGAAGGTATCGAAACGGATCATGGCGAACGCGCCGTATTCGGCGAGCAGGTGCAGCCCCACCAGCAGCCCGCCGCCCGTAAGTGCGATCCGCAGCTGGGGAAGCACCACCCGGAAGAAGGCCCGCCAGGCGCCCAGCCCCAACGCGGCTGCGGACTGCTCGATGGCCGGGTCCAGCCGGCTGAGGGTGGCGGCCGCCGGGATGTACACCAGCGGGAAGTAGGACAGGGTGGAGATCAGGATCCCGGAGCCCAGGCCGCCCAGCGACGGGATGGCGGACACCCAGGCGTAGCTGTTCACGAACGCGGGGACGGCCAGCGGGGCGGCCAGCAGCACGGCCCAGACGCGGTGGCCGCGCAGGTTGGTCCGTTCCACCAGCCAGGCTCCTGCCACGCCAAGCAGCAGGCACAGCGGGATGGTGCCGGCCATCAGGAACAGGGTGTTCAGCAGCAGTTCGCCCACGCGGGGCCGCAGGATGAGCCCGACGGCGGTATCCCACCCGGTTGCCACCGTCATGTAGGCCACGTACCCCAGGGGGACGAGGGAGAAGAGGGCGATCAGCACCGCCAGGACGGACACCGCGGAAACGCCGAAAGGCGGGCGGGGGCTGCTGCCCCGGCCCGCCGTCGTCGTGCCCGCCTTTGGCGGAGCCGATAGATCGGAGGTCACGGAATTAGAGTAGTCCGGCCTGGGTCATCAGATCGCTGACCTTCTGGGAGTTGAGCTTGGCGGCGTCCACCTTGGGAGCCTGCAGGTCCTTGATGGGAACCAGCTTGTCGTTGGCGGGCACATCGGAGCCGATGGCGTACTCGAAGGACGTACCGTTCTTCAGGACTTCCTGCCCCTTCTTGCCCGTGATGAATTTCAGGAACGCCTGCGCAGCGGCAGCATTCTTGGAGGACTTGAGCACGCCGCCGCCGGAGACGGACAGGAACGCACCCGGGTCCTGGTTCTTGAAGTAGTACGGCGTGACGTTGTTGGAGTTCTCGCCGGTCTTGGCCTGGTCGCCGTAGTAGTAGTAGTGGTAGATGAGGGCGGCATCCACTTCACCGGCGTTGACAGCCTTCATGGCCGTGCTGTTGCCCTTGTAGGCCTTGGAGTTGTCCTTCATGGCCTTCAGCCAGTCCTCGGTGGCGGACTCGCCCTTGAGTTCCAGCAGGGCTGAGACGATCGCCTGGAAGTCGGCGCCGGTGGGCGAGGCAGCCCAGCGGCCCTTCCACTCCGGGCTGGCCAGGTCCAGCATGGACTTGGGGAGCTGGTCTTCGGTGAGCTTGGTCTTGTTGTACACCAGCACGGTGGAGCGGGCTGCGATGCCTGTCCACTTCCCGGTGGACGGAGAGAACTCGGCGGGGACCTGGGCCAGGGTGTCCTTGTCGACGTCCGCGAACAGGCCGGCGTTCTCAACCTGCGTCATCGCGGGGGAGTTCTCGGTCAGGAACACGTCCGCCGGGGAGGCCTGGCCTTCCTGGATGATCTGGTTGGACATTTCCGTGTCGTCGCCCTGGCGGAGCGTCACCTTGATGCCGGTTTCCGCGGTGAAGGCGTCCACCCATTCCTTGGTGAGGCTTTCGTGCTGGGCGTTGTAGACCGTGATCTCGCCGGAGGCGGCGCCGTTGGAGGCGGACGGGGAGGTGCCGCCGGCAGGGGTGCCGCCGCCGCAGGCGGTCAGGCCAAGGGCTGCGGTGGCGGCGAGTGCGATGCCGGCCAGCGCGCTGTTGCGGATCTTCATTGAGGCTGCTTTCGGTGGGGAAAAAAGTCTGCTTGAACCTAAGTCCTATTCGGCAACACAAATGTTGCCTATGTCAGGAAACTGTAGGGTAGGCATACCTAAGCTCCAAGCCGGAAAGCGCTTTAAGTGACGAGGTTCACATCAATTACGGCACTGTGGCGTGACGTAATTACTGAACCCTCAGACGCGGCGGCGGACGGCCCGGAACACTGCCGCACCTGCCAGCCCCGCCAGAACCCACGGCCCGGCAACGATGACCGGGTCCATCCAGGAGTGGTTGACGTCCACCCGGTTCCCGGTCCGGGACGTGAATCCGTTGCCGGAAAATTCGCTGCCGATCCCGGTTTCGGTAATGGGATTGTCGGGACGCAGCGAGGCCAGGGACTTCAGGTGGTTCTCCCAGGCATCCACCCGGTCCGCGGCAATCAGCAGCAGCCAGTGCGCGGCCCGGCCTTCGCTGAACCGCCCGTAGGCATACCGCCGGATTACACCGGAGGCACCCCTCAGGGGGACCGAGGTGCCAAAGACGGGTGTCAGCATGGCGTGCTCGATTGACCGTTCCCGGGGCTGTTCCTCGGGCTGCCGGTCCGGAAATTTCCAGTGTGCTCCGGTAGCGATGCCGGGCTGTTCCCTGGGAAACGACGGGCGGTCCTTCGGGTCAAGGTCCACGCCCCAGCCCGGGATCCGGGCGCGGAGTGCCACGGACGCATCGGGGGTGGCTGGCTTGCCTGCCGTGTACGGGGTTGCCGGTTCAGTCATGCTGCGCTCCCTTTCAGGCAGTGGTGGAGATGATGAGGGGCTTGACGATGTTGTCCAGCTTGGCCGAGAACAGGTGGTATCCCTCGGCAATGTGCTCCAGCGGGATCCGGTGCGTCACCAGGTCGCTGGGCTTCAGGTACCCGTTCCGGATGTGCTCGAACAGGCGCGGCCACTGCCGTTTCACCGGGCACTGGTTCATTCGCAGCGTGAGCCCCTTGTTCACGGCATCGCCAAACTTGACGGCGCTGAAGACGGGTCCGTAGGCGCCCACCACGGACACCGTTCCACCCTTGCGGACCGCGTCGATGGCCCAGTTCAGCGCCACGGGCGAGCCGCCCTGGAGCTTCAGCTTCGACGCCGTGACGTGCTGCAGGAAGTTTCCGTCCGCCTCGGCCCCCACGGCGTCAATGACGACGTCGGCGCCCAGGTAGTCGGTTTCCTTCTTCAGGTGCACCACGATGTCGTCGTACTCCGCGAAGTTGAACGTCTCGGCGTGGGCGAAGCTGCGGGCCTTCTCCAACCGGTAGTCCAGGTGGTCGATGACGATCACGCGGCCCGCGCCCATCAGCCACGCCGACTTGGCAGCGAACAGGCCCACCGGCCCGGCGCCGAACACCACCACGGTGTCGCCTTCCACGATGTCGCCCAGTTGCGCGCCAAAATACCCGGTGGGGAGGGCATCGGTGAGCAGCACGGCGTCCTCTTCATCCATCCAGTCCGGAATCCTGCTGGGCCCCACGTCCGCAAACGGAACCCGCACGAACTCCGCCTGGCCGCCGTCGTACCCGCCGCAGGTGTGGGAGTAGCCGTAAATGCCGCCCACCGCCGTCGCGTTCGGGTTGACGTTGTGGCAGTTGGAGTAGAGGCCGCGGGAACAGAACCAGCAGGAGCCGCAGTAGACGTTGAACGGAACCATCACGCGGTCGCCGGGAATCAGGTTCTGCACCGAGGAGCCCACCAGGTGCACCACTCCCACGAATTCGTGGCCGAACGTGGTGCCCACCCGGGTGTCGGGCATCATGCCGTGGTAGAGATGCAGGTCCGATCCGCAGATCGCCCCGGTGGTCACCCGGATGATTGCGTCGTTGGGATGCTCGATCTTGGGAATGTCTTTTTCTTCGACCCGGATCTTGTAAGGACCGCGGTACACCATGGCTCGCATTCGTGCCGCCTCTGTGGTTGGCCGGCAGTGGGTGTGCCCCTGGCAGGAACAAAACCCCGTGGCTTGAGGCCCACCGCGATCCTCACAGGCTTCCATCCGCGGGGAATGAGGTCAAGGGTGGGTTCGGGCGCTTGGGACGGACGACGCCGGGTAGGAGCATGGGGAAAGGTACAACGGCCGAAGGGAAAAGGATGTCCAGCGAAAGCAGCGGGACTGCCGTCACCGGCGCTGCCAACTCCCGTGCCGCCGTCGGGCCCGCGTTCCTGCTGGGGATGGGGCTGGGCGGATTCGTGGACGGCATCGTCCTGCATCAACTCCTGCAGTGGCACCACATACTCACCCACACTCCGTCCGGCGATCCCAAGACCGTTCAGGGGCTGGAGCTGAACACGCTGGCCGACGGCGTATTTCACGGCGCCATGTGGGCCTTGGTCGCGGCCTCCGCACTTCTCACGATCAGAGCGCGCCGGAACGGCGCGCTGTCCCCGAGTTGGCCTTCCAGGTGGGGCTGGTCCTGGCTGGTTGGGGCACCTTCAACGTGGTGGAAGGCCTGGTGGACCACCAACTCCTGGGGATCCACCATGTGCGCGACGACTTGGGCGGCCCGCTTGCCTGGGACCTCGGGTTCCTGGGCCTGAGCGTAGTGCTGGCCATTGCAGGCTGGCTGCTGTACCGGCGTGCTGCAACCAGCCCGAAGCGGGCGCTGCCCTAAGACCTCGTCTGCTGCGCAGAAATATTGGCGCTGCACAAAACGCTGGCGCTGCCCGAATTTACGTAGCGCCAGGGTTTCTGCGTCTCGAAAAGTGCGGTGCGGCTCGAAAAGCAGCCCCGCTACTTATTCGGGTTGGGGTCGTGGAGGTCGTGCTCGCCGATATCGGCAGCCCCCAGAACGCTTTCCGCTGGTGCATCCTCTGAGGGGTGGAGCCGCACGCTCAGCTCGGGATGGTGCAGGTCCAGGGCTGGGCGTTCGGACCGGATGCGGGGAAGCGAGGTGAAGTTGTGCCGCGGCGGCGGGCAGGACGTGGCCCACTCCAGTGAAGCCCCGAAGCCCCACGGATCATCCACCGTTACCTTTTTCCCTGCCCGCCAGGTGATGTACACGTTCCAGAAGAACGGGATGAGGGACGCGCCCAGCAGGTAAGAGCCGAAGGTGGAGAACTGGTTCATGAAGGTGAAGTTGTCCTCCGGCATGTAGTCCGCGTACCGGCGGGGCATGCCCAGGACACCCAGCCAGTGCTGGATCAGGAACGTGGCATGGAAGCCCAAGAAGAGCATCCAGAAGTGGATCTTGCCGAGGCGCTCGTTGAGCATGGTGCCGGTGAACTTGGGCCACCAGAAGTAGAACCCGGCGAACATGGCAAACACCACGGTGCCGAACACCACGTAGTGGAAGTGTGCCACCACGAAGTAGGTGTCCGAAACGTGGAAGTCCATGGGCGGCGAAGCCAGGATGATGCCGGTGAGGCCGCCGAAGAGGAATGTGGCCAGGAACCCCATGCTCCAGAGCATGGGGGTCTCGAAGGTCAGCGACCCGCCCCACATGGTGCCGATCCAGTTGAAGAACTTCACGCCGGTTGGCACCGCGATCAGCATGGTCATGAACGCGAAGAACGGCAGGAACACCGCGCCTGTGACGTACATGTGGTGGGCCCACACCGTTACCGAAAGGGCCGCGATGGCAATGGTGGCGTACACGATGCCCTTGTAGCCGAACAGCGGCTTGCGGCTGAACACCGGGAAGATCTCCGAAACGATGCCGAAGAACGGCAGCGCAATGATGTACACCTCCGGGTGCCCGAAGAACCAGAACAGGTGCTGCCACAGGATGGCACCGCCGTTGGAGGGATCGAAGATGTGCGCACCGAACTTCCGGTCCGCACCCAGTGCGAACAGGGCGGCTGCCAGCGGCGGGAACGCCATCAGGACCAGGATGCCCGTGACCAGCGTGTTCCAGGTAAAGATGGGCATCCGCCACATGGTGAGGCCCGGGGCCCGCATGCAGATGATGGTGGTGATGAAGTTGACCGACCCCAGGATGGTGCCGAAGCCGGACAGCGCAAGGCCGAAGACCCACAGGTCACCGCCGATGCCCGGGGTGAACGTGGTGTTGGACAAAGGTGCGTAGGCGAACCAGCCAAAGGACGCGGCGCCCTGCGGGGTGATGAAGCCTGACACCGCGATGGTGGAGCCGAAGAGGAAGAACCAGAACGCGAGCGCGTTCAGGCGGGGGAACGCCACGTCCGGCGCGCCGATCTGCAGCGGCATGATCACGTTGGCGAACCCGGCGAACAATGGGGTGGCGAACATCAGCAGCATGATGGTGCCGTGCATGGTGAACAGCTGGTTGTACTGTTCCTTGGTCTGCAGGATCTGCATTCCGGGCTCGAAGAGTTCGGCACGGATCAGCAGCGCCATGACCCCGCCCGCGCAGAAGAAGACGAAGGATGAGATCAGGTACATGTAGCCGATGGTCTTGTGGTCGGTGGAGGTGATCCAGTTGACGACGATGCTTCCCTTGGGGCGCCGGACCACTGCCGGTGCCGCGGTGGCCGCGGTTCCGCCCATTCTCTGGCCTGTGGTGGTCATGACCGTGCCGTCCTTTACTGTGCTGGTTCCAGGACCTGGGGTGCAGGAGCTGATATCGGCGACCTGTCGAAGTCGGTACCCAGGTTGCCGGTGTTGCCCTTTGCCTTGAGGTCGGCGATGTGGCTGTCATACTCCTGCTGGGTCACCACCCTGACCTTGAAGAGCATTTCGGAGTGGTATTCGCCGCAGAGCTCGGCGCACTTGCCCATGTACTCGCCGGTGCGGTTGGGGGTGATGCTGATGTAGGGGTTGTACTGTTCGTGGCCCGGGTAGAGGTCGCGCTTCTGCAGGAAATCCACCACCCAGAAGGAATGCTGCACATCGCGGGACTGCAGATGCAGTTCCACCTTCTTTCCCACGGGCAGGTAGAGGGTGGGCAGCCGGTCCGGGGCGCCCCAGTCACCGGTCAGGTGGGCCTGCTGTCCGGCGTCCTCGTGGACCTGCTCCTTGACGTAGTTGAAATCCCAGGACCACTGCTTGCCGAAGACATCGATCACCACGTCCGGGTTGGGGTAGCGCTCGTCGATGGCCCGCTGTTCCCGGTCCGTGAAGACGAACAGGACGCCGATGACGATCAGCGGGATGGCCAGGTAGAAGACTTCAAGGGGGAGGTTGTAGCTCAATTGCGGCGGGAACCCCACGGTGTTCTTCCTGCGCCGGTAGGCCACGATGACCCAGATCATCAGCCCCCAGGTGATGATGCCAACCACCAGCGCAGCGATCCAGGAGTTGACCCACAGGTCCGTGATCAGCTCCGTATTGTTGGTGGTGTCACGGGCTCCGGGAAGGAAACCGCGGGACACCAGGTCGGAGCAGGACGTCAGCGCGGGCAGGGTAAGAACGCCTGCGGCCAGCGCTGCGAAGCGCCGCCAGCTGTGGTTTCGCAATGGTCTTTTACCCACCTGTGGTCCCTCCGGCATGCTCCAGAAGCCCGACTGTATGAGCCCACCACTGGCCCGGGGACCAGCGGTTGTGTGCCCCACCCTACGCGCGGAGGATGTCGATGGGAAGAGGTTTTACGGCGTCCGGGCCGATGCAGGAACCAGCGGCGGCGGCTACCGGGTGGCGGCCCAGACCGATGCGGCTCCGGAGTGGCCGGTGGCGATGCTTTGGTAGAGCAGGATCAGTCCTGCGAGGACGCCCAGCACCGAGGTGGCAGGCAGCAGCCAGCGGGATTCCAGAAGCGGGGCCAGGCCGCGGAACGCGGGCCGGCGGGTCAGGATTGACGGGAAGGCGGCGCCGATCTGTGCTGCCACCACGATCAGGAACAGGAGCGTAACGTACCGGAGGAAGCTTCCCTGATGTGCATGGTCCTCAATGAGTTGTGATGCCGGCTTTGCCTTCTCCAGTTGTTCCCCTGCTTCCGCCGTGACCACGGTCAGCGGGACCAGCAGCAGTGCCAGGATTCCCAAGGGCCAGGCCAAGTAGCGCCTGCTGCGGCGGATAAGCGCGAAAACCGCCGCCAAAACCCCGGACAGCGGGGCCAGGACCACCACGCCGTGAATCAACAGAATGTGGGCCGGCAGGCCGCCGATTTGCACCAAGTGGACGCTCCTGAACAATAGAGGGTGGGCCGAATACAGGGCTGCTAGGCGATGCCGGTGGTGCCCAGCAGGCTTCCCACCGCGAAGGTGAAGGCCATGGCCAGGGCACCGCCCACCACCAGCCGGATTGTTGCCTTCCGCTTGGAGCTTCCGCCGACTTTGGCACTGATGGTGCCGGTCAACGCGAGCGCCAGGATGACGGCAACGAAGGTGACCGGGATGCGGGCTTCCTCGGGCGGGAAGATGATGGCCAGCATGGGCAGGATGGCGCCCACGGTGAAGGCGATGGCGGAGGCAAAGGCGGCGTGCCAGGGGCTGACCACTTCTTCTTCGTCGATGTTCAGTTCGGCGGACAGGTGCGCCTTCAATGCATCCTTCGCCGTCAACTCTTCGGCAACAGTCCGGGCCGTAGTTTCGCTGAGCCCCTTCGCCTGGTAGATGTGGGCAAGTTCGTCAAGTTCGCCCTCGGGATCGTCCCGGAGCTCCTGGCGTTCCTTTTCGATCAGCGCGCGCTGGCTGTCACTCTGGCTGCTGACAGAGACGTATTCCCCCAGTGCCATGGACACGGCCCCGCCCACCACCGCTGCGGTGCCTGCCACCAGGATGGGAGCGAGGTCGTTGGTCACGCCCGCCACGCCCACCACGGTTGCCGCGACGGAGACGATGCCGTCGTTCGCGCCCAGTACGCCGGCGCGCAGCCAGTTCAGGCGGGCTGCCACGCTGCTGTCGTGGGGCTCGTTGCGGTTGAGCTTAAGGGTTTCAGACATGCTGGCAGTAAAGCACTGCGCGGCCCCCTGTGCCACAAAGGTTTGCATCCCCTAACAGCGGAGGGCCGCGACAGGGCTCAGCAGGGGGCAGGGCTCTCCTGGTCTGGTATCTCGATTTGGAAACCGCACGCGCAGCGCAGCACCCTGGTGGCCAGGTACACGCCGAGGATCTCCGGCACCTGGCCATAGGTGCCGTGGATGCTCCGCATTTCGGCTCCGCTCGCCGTCATCACCTGCCCGCAGTGGACGTAGTGGCCATCGTGGACCAATACGTCGCACGTGTCCCGGCGTCGGCTCCCGGAATGCCCGCCCATCAGGCGACGGCGGGGTAGCTGCTGAGGATGTAGTCGGCCGCGGCGGGACCGGCCATCCGGAGCTTGGAGTCCCGGACATCCACGCCGCAGCGCAGCATCCCGGCACGGAACGCCTGGTCGGGTTTGGGAGCCAGGCCGTGCAGGGCCGCCCAACTGACATAAAGACCGTAAAGGCAATCAGGGCCCAGGGGAGAATCGCCGGAGGGCTCGGACGTGGTTGCTTCATTAAGGAACTGTTGGAAATGCGAGGCCGACATGCTTGGCTCTTTCGCTCTTGCATAATGCGCTGCCGTTGGGCTACAGCAGCTGCTCCCTTGGCCTTTGCAGAAGGGCCGGGGAGGACGGGTATGGCGCCCGTCACAGTCCAAATCTACCTGCGGGTAGGGCTGAAGTACAACGGGCTTGCCCCGGACGCCGCCCGGGGGCACTCTTCCCACCCGTTAATAAGGATGCTTATTATTGTTTCCTTCCGCCGACGAATAGAGGGCAACAGGATGGATCGCACTTGCCTGCGGCTGGAAGGAACTTGCAACGATGCAAGGGATAGGGGACGACGACGATGGACACCTACGGCAATGACGGCACCGGCGGCGCGGGTCCGGGCAGGCGGACGTTCGGCATCGAGGAGGAGCTGCTCCTGGTGGATCCAGGAACCGGGGAAGCCGTGCCGCTGGCAGGAGCCCTCCTGGACCTTTACGTCCGTCCGCTGGAGGCCGCAGCCGGGCCCGTCCTGACAGCAGAGTTCCAGCAGGAAATGATCGAGGTGGTCAGCCCGCCGCACGCCACCCTGGCAAAACTCCAGCAGGACATCGTGGCCGGACGGGCCATCGCCCACCAGGCAGCCGAGGACGTAGGCGTCAGGGTGGCCGCGCTGGGAACCTCGCCCCTTCCTGCGGATCCCCATCCCGTGCAGCTCCGGAGGTTCCGGGCAATGATGCAGGAGTACGGGCTGACTGCCAGGGAACAGCTCACCTGCGGCTGCCACATCCACGTCTCGGTGGAGTCGCCGGAGGAAGCCGTGGCCGTGCTGGACCGGATGCGGAACTGGCTGCCGGTGCTCGTCGCGCTGAGTGCCAACTCCCCCTTCTGGCACGGGGAGGACAGCGGCTACGCGAGCTACCGCTCCCAAGTGTGGAACCGCTGGCCGTCCGCCGGGCCGTTGGAACTCCTGGGCACCCCGGACTCCTACCACCAGTTGGTGCATGACATGGTGAGTACGGGCGTGGCCATGGACGAGGGCATGATCTACTTCGACGCCCGCCTCTCCCGGCACTACCCCACGGTGGAAATCCGTGTGGCCGACGTCTGCCTGCGCCCGGAAAACACCGTGCTGCTGGCGGGAATCGCCCGGGGCCTGGTGGAAACCGCCGCCAGGGAATGGCGGGAGGGGATCGAACCAGTGTCCGTCCCGTCAGCCCTGCTCAGGCTGGCGGGCTGGAAAGCAAGCCGGTGGGGCCTCCGCGGTGAGCTGCTGGATCCCCAAACGCACCGCCCGGCGCCCGCGCTCGCCGTCGTGAATTCGCTGCTGCACCACGTCCGGGGGGCGCTGGAGGATATGGGTGACCTGCAGCGGGTGGAGGAACTGATGGACAGGCTGCTGGCCGGCGGCACCGGCGCCGTGCGGCAGATGGAGGTGCTGCACCGCACCGGGGACCTGGAGCGGGTAGTGGAGGACGCGGCCAACTGCACCGTCTCCGCCTCGTAAGTGACACGGGCTGGCCCTTGACCCCCTTCACCCCCCGGCGTATACCGAAAGAATCATCATGCTGGTCCCCGCTGGGCCTTGTATGGAGCCGGCTGCCCCTGGTCTTCGAACAAAATAACTGGAGTTGTGATGGGTAGCGATCGTTTCGACGTGCTCCGCGAACAGGTCCGCGGGCAGGTTATCGAAGAGGACGACGCCGAGTACGAGGCCGCGCGCCTCGTGTACAACGGGATGATCAACCGTCGTCCCGCAGCAGTCCTTCGGGTGTCCCAGGTGGCGGACGTTCTGGCGGCCGTACGCTTCGCCCGTGGCCTTGATATTGAGGTTGCCGTGCGCGGAGGCGGGCACAGCGCGCCGGGTTTCGGGACGGTCGACGGCGGACTGGTCCTTGATTTCTCAGCCCGCCGGGGAGTGCGGGTGGACCCGGTGGCAAGGGTGGCCCGGGTGGAGCCCGGTGCAACGTGGGCAGACTACAACCACGCCACGCACGCATTCGGGCTGGCCAGCACAGGCGGCATCATTGGCTCAACCGGCGTCGCCGGCCTTACCCTCGGCGGTGGCATCGGATACCTCTCCCGTAAGTACGGGTTGTCCTGCGACAACCTCGTTTCTGCCGATGTCGTCCTCGCCGACGGAACCTTTGTCACTGCCAGCGAAGCGGAAAACGTCGACCTTTTCTGGGCGCTCCGTGGCGGCAGCGGCAACTTCGGCGTGGTCACGTCCATGGAATTCCGCCTGCACCCCGTGGACATGGTCCATGTGGGGATCATGTTCTTCGATGCCGCAACCGGAGTCCAGGTTGGCGCCGCCTACCGCGAATGGATTGCCGCCGAACCCGAAGAAATGGGCGCCTTCCTGGGATTCCACCTGGGTCCTCCGGTGCCGTTCCTGCCCGAGGAATGGCATGGAAAACCGGTGGCTGTAGTCGCGGGCATGTGGACCGGCGATCTTGACGCCGGACCTGCGCAATGGCAGCCAATGCTGGACGCCGGGCAGGTGCTGGGCAGTTTCTTTGCACCGATGCCCTACCCCGCACTCAACATCATGTTCGACGGGCTCAGCGGCGTCCCCGGACTGCAGGGCTATTGGAAGGCTGACTTCCTCCGCACGCTCAGCGATGATGCGCTCCGCACCGCCGTCGCCTACGCACCCGGCATACCAAGCGTTCACTCCGCAAACCACTTCTATCCGATCGACGGCGCCGTGCAACGTGTTGCCCCGGAGGCCACCGCCTTCGCCTACCGTGACGTGAATTTTGCGCCGGTTATCGCAGCCCAGTGGCCCGAGCCGGCCGAGAACGACAGGAACATCGCCTGGGTCCGGGAATACTGGAACGCCCTCCACGAATTCTCGGAGCCCGGCGGCTACCTTAACTTCCAGGACGCAGACGACCAGTCCAGGATTGAGGACACCCTCGGGTCGAACTATGCACGGCTGGCCGAACTCAAGGCTAAGTACGACCCCGACAACTTCTTCCATGTCAACCAGAACATCACGCCGGCAGCCGCCGGCGCCGCGGCCGCACCCGTTCCGGCAGAGCGCCCGGCCGTGCTGCAGGCCGAGGCCATGCCGGAGGAAGCGCGTCGGCGGGAGGCTGCGCCGCCCGATTCCAATCCGGCAGAGGGGGCCACGACGTAGCAGGGCCAGCGGTTCCGGACCGGACGCCGGGCGGAGGAGGCACTGTCAGTAGGTGGTCGCGTTGCGCATGATGAGGGGCGGCCGCGGCGCCTGGCTGAAATCGAAGGCACTGGCCAGGTCGCCCAGGAGCGGGTTGTCCTCGCGGACGCCGGGCCGGTTGTCCGGCCGGCCGTCGGTGGCGGGGTCGATCCGCTCACCGCCCAGGAAATCGTCCTCGATGAACTTCAGATAGGCATCCTGGCTGAGGACCTGGTGGTCGATGAATCCCTTCCTGGCGTACGGGCTGATGACCAGGGCCGGGACACGAAGGCCGTATCCGTTCTTGTCCACCACCGGCGGGGGGACGTGGTCGTAGAACCCGCCCCAGTCGTCCCAGTTGAGGAAGATGGCCGTGCTGTTCCAGTCGGGCCCGCTCATGATGGCGTTGATCAGCCCGGCCACATACTGCTGGCCTGTCCTGACCCTGGCCGGGGGATGTTCGCTGACCTCATCGGTGGGGGCCACCCAGGTGACGGCCGGAAGCCTGCCCTGCCGGGCGTCGTCGTAGAAGCCATCCAGCGGTTTGATGTTTCCTTGCTCGCCGTCCTCGGTGACGGTGTCGAAGTACGGCAGCGGGTTCCAGCGGCCCGGGGTTTCGGCGTCCTGCTTGACGGGCTGGCAGGTGGCGGCGTCGTTGCGGCAGTCAGGTTCGGTGCCGCTGAACACGTAGTACGCCCACGGGACGGAATGTTTGTGGAGCAGGTACGTCAGGTCGGTCCAGGCATAGTCCGGCCGCCTGAGGGTCCTGGCAGCCTGGGCCAGTTTCTCCTTCAGGGCGTCCGGGATGTCGGCCGCGTTGGCGCCGGCCTTGCAGGCGGTGAAGGAATCGGTGGATTTGCAGTCGGCGGAGGCAATCTGCTCAGTCTGGACGGCCAGGTCGGAACTGATGCCAGCGGCCTGGAGGGCGTCCCGGCAAGGTTGCAGATCCGCGTTTGCCTGGCATTTGCCGATGAGGCTTTTGTCGAAGTCCGCCTTCTCCGGCTCCGGGTCGAGGCTTTCCAGCGCGTTGACACAGGAGGACGGGTCCCCGGCCTTGGTGCACTTGGCGGACCACTCCGAGACCATGTAGAGGTGGGCCTGGAGGCTTCCGGCCGCGGCGGACGAGAACATGTGGTCCTGGAGCACGAAGTTGTCAGCGTAGTCCCAGTAGGTCGGCAGCTGCTTCCGGTCGTGGTAGCCCATCACATCGGTGGCCTTCGACGTGAACGTGCAGTCAGTGGCAGTTGGCCCGCAGTGGGCGATGCCTTTTTCCGCCTGCGCCACGAACCCGTCCATCGCCCCGCCGTTGATGTCGGCGGCGGCGTCATCAGGGCTGTGCGGGCCGCCGGCGTTAACGTCCGCGGTGCTGTAAAAAGGCGCCACGCAGCCGCCCTTGGCAGGATCCGGAACGCACACGGCGGGTTTGCCGTCCTTCATGGGAATCCCGTCGGCCCCCGGATAGGTGCCGAAGTAACTGTCGAAGGACCTGTTCTCCTGGGTGATGATCACCACGTGCTTGATCTTGGAAATGCCGGCGCCCGGGTCAGGCGAGGTCCCGGGGCGCAGGGCGGCAGGAATTGCGACGGCGAGAATCACCAAAGCCACCGCCACGCTCACGGCCAGGACGGTTGGCCGCCGCCCCATCCTTGGAACCCTCACCCTAGGATGCCTGCTGCATGACGTCGTCGCCGAAGGTCTTCACGCCCCGGTCCCCGGCCAGTCCCAGCCGGGGAAGGCCGAAGATGTCCTCGATGGTGGCCAGCAGGCTGTAGTGGTTGTAGGGCCGTTCCGAGGAGCCGCCCGCAGTGGCGAACGGGGAGAGGACCAGCGCTCCCACCCGCCCCCCGGCCGCGCCCCCGGCAGGGCTCCCCGAGTCTCCCTTGGAGGGACCGGCCGAATCTCCCTCGGCCTCATCGAAGGTGATCACCAGCATGCCGTCCTGCTTGTAGGCGGGGGAGGAGAGGATGGCCGGGACTTGGTCCTTGAGCCAGTCGTCCACCGCTCCCAGGCCTCCAGCGGTACCGTCCGCGCAGGAATCGTCATGCCCGTCGTGGCACAGGTTCGGGGTGATGTAGGCAAGGTTCGGGGTGGTGTCCACGGACTTCAGGTCATCCCCAAGGGCAGAGTAGTTGACTACGTTCCTGGCGCAGCCCGGGGACGAAATGATGGAGCGGAAGTAGACAAACGGATTGTGGTGCGTGGAGTACATCTCATCCCGGGTGGCCCTGATGTGGTCGTCCGCTTCGCCGATGGCCGGGTGCTCACAGGGCTGCTGCATGTCCTCCATGTAGCCCTTCCACGTTTTGCCCTGCGCGGTCAGCTGCCCGGCCAACGTCTGGGTGCCCTGCGGGTAGACACAGCCGTTGCCCTGCAATGTGTTGTCCGGCCCGGTGCCGGTGGCGTGGAACGCAGTGTAGGTGCGGCAGTCCTGCCTTGTACTGTCGTTGGCCGGCTGTCCGGAGATTTGGGCCAGGTAGTTGGGCAGCGAGTTGTGGGCTATTCCGTAGTAGTTGTTCAGCAGCACCCCCTGCTTCCGGAGCGTGCCGGACAGGTACGGGGCG
The DNA here is from genome assembly GCF_059414985.1 of Arthrobacter sp. SAFR-044. Taxonomy (NCBI): domain Bacteria; kingdom Bacillati; phylum Actinomycetota; class Actinomycetes; order Micrococcales; family Micrococcaceae; genus Arthrobacter; species Arthrobacter sp. SAFR-044. The sequence continues at coordinate 199,693 of NZ_JBPFDN010000006.1, forward strand.
GGGGAGTTGCCACCCCACACCGAGTCGTAGCCTTTGTTTTCGAGGTTGATGACAAAGACATGCCCGGGGCTGCCCTTTGGCCGGGCTGCCTCCGGTGTTGCGCCCGGGGCGGCGGGGGTGGGGCTCGCCGTGGCCCTGATGCCTGCCGGGGGCGTTGGGCCCTGCGCCGGTGCCGTCGTGGGAGTGTCCACAGGAGCGGGCGCGGGGTTGGCGGCCTGGCATCCTGCCACGACGGATACCACAAGGACCGGTCCCAGGAGCAGGCCGGGGGCCCGCCACCACCGGGCCCTTTTTCGGGGAGTTGATGCTGGTTGCACGCCCGGTCTCCTTGATCGTAGGTGCCTGCCGGCCGGGCTGCCGGGCAGTCCGGCCGGGAGGTTTTGGCGCCCCAGCGTTGCGGACACTCTTGCACACCGAAACCGCGTTTCGAAAGGGCAATGCCTGTGAGTTGGCAGTGAATCCGTGCCCCTGTCCGGCCCGCGCCATTCACCTGCCGGCCGCCCACGCCACAGGTCTTTCTGCCCTAGAAGGGGGTGTCCGGCAGGCGTTGACTTAAATCGCGGGAAGCTGAGGCCCGCGGGCTGGAAACGCACAACGCATCCGGCCCTGAACAGAAAGGAAAGTTCAGTGAAAAAGTGGTATCGGTGGCAGGATTATGTAGCAGCCGCCGCCGGACTCTTCACCGCGGTGGCGGTCCTGTTCACGCGGCAGCAAAACATGTCCACCACCCTGATGCTCGTCTTCGGCGGGCTCCTGGTGGTCAGCGGCATCATCAACCTGGCAATGCCGGGAACTCCGGCCATGGAATACGTGCAGGCCATCCTCGCCGCAGGACTGGTCCTCTCGCCATGGCTCGGGACATACACGGGCGCTACGGGCGCAGCCTGGACGTCGTGGATCGCAGGGGCGGTGGCACTGGTGGTAACAGCGGTGGCCATTAAGCCCAGCACCGACCTCCATCACACCTACCGCGTCTCGCATTAGCAGGAGGAATCCGCCATGACTGAAGTGCTGCGCTACGAAGTGGGATCCGGAACCGTGCTCGTTGAGGCTGCGGACAACAGCTACGGCGTGGACCATCCCGCCCGCAACGAACAGGGCATCCTGGACACGGGCCGGCGCCTGGAAGATGCACTTGCCAGCGTCCGCCCCGCCGCCCGCGCAGCACTGGAGGCCATGGCGGAACTCACCCCCGAACAGATCCAGGTTGAGTTCGGCGTAAAGCTCGCGGGGGACGCAGGGGCGGTGATTGCCAAGAGCAGTTCCGACGCCCACTTCGTCCTCCGGATGACATGGAACCCCGCGGCGGCAGCCCTGCCAGGGGAAGAAATCACACATAACGGGTGACGGCGATGGTTGCGTTTCATGACAGGTCCGACGCCGGGCGGCGGCTGGGCAAGCGGCTGGCCGGCCTGCGCGGCCGGGACGTCGTGGTGCTGGGCCTGCCCCGGGGCGGCGTTCCTGTTGCGTTCGAGGTGGCCAAGGCCCTTGAAGCGCCGCTGGACGTGGTGGTGGTGCGCAAACTGGGGGTTCCGTTCCAACCCGAGGTGGCCATGGGAGCCATCGGGGAGGGCAATGTCCGCGTCCTGGATCCGCGCACCATCTCCATGGCCCGGGTGTCTCAGGAAGACCTGCAGCGGGTGGAGCGGCAGGAACGCGCCCTGCTTGAAAGCAGGGTGGCGCGGTTCCGCCAGGGACGCCGGCGCGTCGACCTTACCGGGCGCACCGTGGTCATTGTTGACGACGGCATCGCCACCGGTTCCACCGCCCGGGTAGCCTGCCAGGTGGCCCGGCAACTCGGCGCAGCGAAAGTCATCCTTGCCGTCCCCGTTGCCCCCTCCCGAGCCATTGTGGAGCTTAAGGAACCGGACGACGTCGTCTGCCTGCTTTCGCCCCAGGACTTCCAGGCCGTGGGCTACTACTACCGCGACTTCTCGCCCACCGAGGATGGCGAAGTGGTGCAGCTGCTGGACGCCGCTGCCGCCCTGCCGCACCAAGGCGACGGGTACGGGGGAGACGGCAGCCTGGAGGACGACGTCGAAATCCCGGACGGAAAGGTGGTCCTGCGCGGCAGCCTCTACCTGCCGGGCCGCTGCGACGGCACGGTCCTTTTCGCCCACGGCAGCGGCAGCAGCAGGCACAGCCCCCGCAACCGGTTCGTCGCCTCGGTGCTGCACGGTGCCGGCCTGGGCACGCTGCTCCTTGACCTGCTGACACCCGAAGAGGAGGTCAACCGGGCCAACGTATTCGACATCCGCCTGTTGGGCCGCCGCCTTTCCTCCGCGACGCATTGGCTGGAGGCACGGCATGACGGTTCGGCCGGCAGGATCGGCTACTTCGGTGCCAGCACCGGCGCGGGGGCTGCACTGTGGGCGGCCGCCGCGCCCGGTGCCCAGGTGGCCGCCGTCGTTTCCCGTGGCGGCCGGCCGGACCTGGCGGGCTCCCGGCTCGCCGCCGTGAAAGCCCCCACCCTCCTGATTGTTGGCGGCGCCGACACCCAGGTGCTGGCCCTCAACCGGCAGGCCATGGCGCGCATGCAGGCCCCCACCCGGCTGGAGGTCGTCCCCGGTGCCACCCACCTCTTCGAAGAACCCGGCACCCTTGCCATGGCGGCCACCCTGGCCGCGGACTGGTTCCGGCACTACCTCCTGCCCTCGCCGGTAGGGCGGCACGCGCCGGAGGCCAGGGAATGAACACCGCCGCAGGCAACACCGGCACCGGCCGCTGGGAGGAACGCGGGGCGGAACGCGCGGCGGAAGCAGCCCAGATCCGCAGCCTGGCCCACCCCCTGGCCACCGCCGACCACCTCGAACCGCTGGTCCGCCTCGCTGCCCCGGCCCGTTTCGTGTGCCTGGGCGAGGCATCCCACGGCACCCAGGAGTACTACCACTGGCGGGCACTGCTCAGCCGCCGGCTGATCGAAGAATACGGCTTCACCTGGATCGGCGTGGAGGGTGACTGGCCTGACTGCTGGCGCATCAACCGCTGGGTCAGGGGCGAGTCCGGCCAGGACATGGACGCGCGCCGGCTGCTGGCCGGCTTTGAACGCTGGCCCACGTGGATGTGGGCCAACTACGAAGTGGCCGAATTCCTCACCTGGCTCCGTGAATGGAACATGCGGCTCCCGGAGCACCAACGGACGGGCTTCTACGGCCTGGACGTCTACTCGCTGTGGGACTCGCTGCGGGAAATCTTCGCCTGGCTGGAGGCCAACGCCAGTGAGGCACTCCCGGCTGCACTCCAGGCCTGGCACTGCTTCATCCCGTTCCGCGAGGACCCGCAGCGGTATGCCCTGAGCAACCGCCTGGTCCCGCAGTCCTGCGAAGCGGACGTGGTGACCCTGCTGGCGGAGGTCCGGCGGCAGGCCCTGGGCCGGATGCAGGACGATCCGGCCGCTTTTGACGCCATCCAGAACGCCATTGTGGCAACGAACGCCGAGCGTTACTACCGGACCATGGTCCGCGGCGACCAGCAGTCCTGGAACATCCGCGACCATCACATGAGCGACACCATCGACCGCATCTCGCGCCACCACGGGCCCGGGTCCAAGGGGCTGGTCTGGGCGCACAACACCCACGTGGGCGATGCGCGCGCCACGGACATGTCCCACGACGGCATGGTCAACATCGGGCAGCTGGTGCGCCAGCGCCACCCCAATGAGGTGGTACTGGCCGGGTTCGCGTCCTTCGCCGGGTCCGTGACCGCCGCCGAATCATGGGGCTCCCCGGAATGGGTGATGGAGGTTCCGGCGGCAGTGCACGGGAGCCACGAGGACCTCCTCAACGAGGCGCTGGGGGAGCCGTCGGTGCTGGTGTTCGGAGCTGACCGGTCCGGGCCGTGGCTGGGGTCCTGGCGCGGACACCGGGCCATCGGCGTGGTGTACAACCCGCACCGGGAGAGGGGCAACTACGTGCCCACGCGGATGGGGGACCGCTACGACGCCCTGTTCTGGCATCCGCGGACCGAGGCGCTGCGGCCGCTGCACCACGAATACCAGCCCGGCGAACCGGAGCTCGAGACCGAGCCAACGGGGTTCTAGCCCTAACCAAAGGAACATGATGGACCAGAGGAGCACCGTGACCGCCGCAGTTGAGCGTTCCACACGCTGGCCTGCCATCACCAAGGACGTAACCGCCTTCCGGGTCCAGCCCAACCTGCTCGATTACGACGCCGCCCGGCGGGACTTCAGCTGGGACCAGGCACGGCAGGCGCTGGCCGGACTGCCCGGCGGCCGGGGCCTGAACATCGCGTACGAGGCCGTGGACCGGCACGTGGCGGAAGGCCGCGGCGGCAAGGAGGCCCTGCGTTTCGTAAAGGCCGACGGCGGCACCCGGTCCCTCAGCTACGGCGGCCTTGCGGAAGGGTCCAGCAAATTCGCGGCAGTGCTCAAGAGCCTTGGGGTGGGGCGCGGCGAGCGCGTCTTTTCGCTCCTGGGCCGCAGCCCTGAGTTGTACACCGCGGTGCTGGGCACCTTCAAGAACGGCAGCGTCTTTTGCCCGCTCTTTTCCGCCTTCGGCCCGGAACCGGTGCGGCAGCGGCTGCACCTCGGCGCCGGCCGGGTGCTGGTAACCACCAAGGCGCTGTACCGCAAAAAGGTGGCGCCCGTGCGGGACTCCCTTCCCGACCTCCGCCACGTCCTGCTGGTGGACCCGGACGGCAGCGGGGAACAGGGAAGCCCTGAACAGGGAACCCTGGACCTGGCCGCCCTCCTGGCCCAGGCCGACCCAATCGAGGAGATCGCCGCCACCCAGCCCGGGGACATGGCCCTGCTGCATTTCACCAGCGGCACCACGGGCATACCCAAGGGTGCCATCCACGTCCACGACGCTGTCGCGGCCCATTACGCCACCGGCCGCTTCGCGCTGGACCTGCACCCGGACGACGTTTACTGGTGCACCGCCGATCCGGGCTGGGTGACCGGCACCTCCTACGGCATCATCGCCCCGCTGGTCCACGGGGTCACTGCCATCGTGGATGAGGAGGAACTGGACGCCGACCGCTGGTACCGGATCCTCGCGGAGCAGCACGTCACGGTCTGGTACACGGCGCCCACGGCATTGCGGATGCTCATGAAGGCAGGCGCCGAACGGGCTGCCGGGCATGACCTCTCCGCGCTGCGCTTCATCGCAAGTGTGGGCGAGCCGCTGAACCCGGAGGCGGTGGTGTGGGGCCAGGACGTGCTGGGCCTGCCGGTGCATGACAACTGGTGGCAGACCGAGACCGGCGGGATCATGATCGCCAACTATCCCGCCATGGACATCCGGCCCGGCTCCATGGGCCGGCCGCTTCCCGGCATTGAGGCGGCACTGGTGGCCCGCGACGCCGACGGCAAGCCCATCGTCAAAGACGGCGAGGCGGTTCTGGTCACCGGACCGGACACCATGGGCGAGCTTGCCCTGCGGCCCGGCTGGCCATCCATGTTCCGCGGCTACCTCAACGAGGAGGAGCGCTACCAGCGCTGCTTCGCCGGCGGCTGGTACCTCACCGGCGACCTGGCAAAGCGCGACGGCGACGGCTACTTCTGGTTCGTGGGCCGCGGCGACGACGTGATCAAGTCCTCCGGCCACCTGATCGGCCCGTTCGAGGTGGAAAGCTGCCTCATGGAGCATCCGGCCGTGGCCGAGGCCGGCGTGATCGGGGTGCCGGACCCCGTGGCCGGAGAGGTGGTCAAGGCCTTCGTGGAACTCAAGGCCGGCTACGAGCCAACGGAGGAGCTGCAGCTGGACATCATCGGTTTTGCGCGGAAACGGCTGGGCGCGGCCGTGGCACCGAGGCTGCTGGACTTCACCACCACGCTGCCCAAGACCCGCAGCGGCAAGATCCTCCGCCGGCTCCTGAAATCGCGCGAGCTGGGGCTTCCCGAAGGTGACACCTCTACCCTGGAGTCCCCGGCAGGAACGGCCATCAGTACCCGCAAGGACCAGCCATGACCACGCTCAGGAGCCAAGGGATCCCGGACGCGGAGCACGGCGTGCACCTGCTGCGGCAAATGCTGCGGGTGCGCCGGCTCGAGGAAAAATGCATTGAGCTTTACAGTGCCGCCAAGATCCGAGGCTTCCTGCACGTCTACATCGGTGAGGAGGCCGTGGCCGCAGGGGTCATGGAAGCCCTGGCACCGGACGACGCCGTGGTGGCCACTTACCGTGAACATGGGCACGCCCTCCTGCGCGGCGTCTCGGCCGGCGCCATCCTCGCCGAAATGTACGGCCACGCCGAGGGCTGCTGCCGCGGCCGCGGTGGTTCCATGCACCTTTTCGACGCCGTCACCCGCTTCTATGGCGGAAACGCGATCGTGGCCGGCGGGCTGCCGCTCGCCGTCGGGCTGGCGCTCGCGGACCGGATGGCCGGCCGCCAGCGGGTGACCGTCTGCTTCTTCGGCGAAGGCGCCGTGGCCGAGGGCGAGTTCCACGAAAGCATGAATTTGGCTGCTCTGTGGCAGCTGCCGGTGCTGTTCTGCTGCGAGAACAACCTCTACGCCATGGGCACGGCGCTGGGCCGCTCCGAATCCCAGACGGACATCGCCCTCAAGGCCGCCGGCTACGAAATCTCCGCCTGGGCGGTGGACGGCATGGACGTGCTCGCTGTGGAGGAAGCCGCCCGGCGCGCGGTGGACGCGGTGCGGTCCGGGGGCGGCCCGCATTTCCTGGAGCTGCGCACGTACCGGTTCCGGGCCCACTCCATGTTCGATCCGGAGCTGTACCGGGAGAAATCAGAGGTGGCCCAGTGGATGGAACGGGACCCCATCAGCCTGCTGCAGGCCGCCATGCAGGCGGCGGGCCAGCTGCCGGAGAAGGACTGGGACGCGCTGCGGGCGGACGTGGACGCGGAGATCAGCACCGCCGTCGGATTCGCCGAGAACGGGACGCCGGAGCCGGTGTCCGAGCTCAGCCGGTTTGTCTACAGCGACCGGCCGGATGACGGCAGCGCCGGCGACGGCGGTGCATCGGAGTGGAACGGCACAGCAGGGAAAGGCGGGACTGCAGGATGAAAACCACCTACCGGGAGGCCATGCGCGCGGCCCTCCGTGATGCCATGCAGCGCGACGAACGGGTGTTCCTCATGGGCGAGGACGTGGGCCGGTACGGCGGCAGCTTCGCCGTGAGCCTGGGCCTGCTGGAGGAATTCGGGCCGGACCGCATCCGGGATACGCCGCTCTCCGAATCCGGTTTTGTGGGTGCAGGGATCGGCGCGGCGCTGGGCGGGATGCGGCCCGTGGTGGAAATCATGACCGTCAACTTCAGCCTGCTGGCCCTGGACCAGATCATCAACAACGCCGCCACCCTGCTGCACATGTCCGGCGGCCAGTTCAACGTTCCCATCGTCATCCGGATGACCACCGGCGCCGGCCGCCAGCTCGGTGCCCAGCACTCGCACAGCCTGGAAGGCTGGTACGCGCACATTCCGGGGCTGCGCATCCTGGCCCCGGCCACCCTGGCCGACGCCCGCGGCATGCTGTGGACCGCGCTGCAGGATCCGGACCCGGTGTTGATCTTCGAGCACGGCTCCCTTTACAACGTGGCGGGGGAGCTCGACGACGATGCCGGCGCCGTGGACATCGACAGGGCAGCGGTCCTGCGCGAAGGGGGCGCCCTGACGCTCATCACCTACGGCGGCACCCTGCCCCTGGTGCTGGAGGCCGCGGAGCAGCTGGGCGGGGAAGGCATCGACGCAGACGTCATCGACCTCCGAACCCTCCGCCCGCTGGATGCGCACACCGTCATGGACAGCGTGGCCAAAACGCACCGGGCCGTGGTGGTGGACGAGGGCTGGCGCAGCGGCAGCATCTCGGCCGAGATCGCGGCCCGGATCTGTGAGCAGGCGTTCTTCGACCTGGACGCCCCCGTGGAGCGGGTGTGCAGCCTGGAGGTGCCCGTCCCGTACGCCAAGCACCTGGAGCAGGCGGCGCTGCCGTCGGTGGAGCGGGTGATGGCCGCCGCGCGAAGGGCCGTGGGCGCCGGTGGCTGAGCTCCGGATGCCGTCCCTGGGCGCGGACATGGAGCACGGCAAGGTGGTGGAGTGGCTGGTCAAGCCCGGGGACTACGTCCATAAGGGCGATCTGGTGGCGGCTGTGGACACGGACAAGACCGTCATGGACATCGAGTCGTTCCAGGAAGGCGTGGTGGCCGAGTTCCTGGTGGACATCGGCGACACCGTTGACGTGGGCACCCCCATCGCCCGGATCACGGCCACCCCGGCAGAACTCCAGCCCTCACCCCCGCTCACTTCCAACACGTTTTCCCCCGACGCCCGCTCGCCTTTGGCACCAAAAGAACCAACGCCCGCTCACCCGGGAAGCCCGGCAGGGGACGTGGAGGAGGCCGGAAAAGCCGCGCCGCCGGTGCGGCACCTCGCGCACGCCTTGGGGGTCGACGTCGGACGCATCCGCGGGAGCGGTCCCGGCGGGGAGGTGACCAGGGCCGACGTCGAACGCGCCGTGGCAGGGCCCGGCACCGAGGCCGGGGCTGCTCCGGCAGCGGTTGGGGAAGTGCCGGCGGAACCGGGGGAGCGCGCGTCGCACCGGGTGCGGTCCTCGCCGCTGGCCCGGCGGCTGGCAGCGGAGCTCGGCGTCGAGCTGCAGGCCATCACCGGAACAGGGCCGGCCGGTGCGGTGACCGAGGAGGACGTGCTCGCCGCGGTGCCGCCCAGGGAACGGGCACCCCGGGAGCTCCAAGCGGACAAGCCGGCGGAAGCGCCGCCGTCGCCCGTTCAAGCTCCGGAACCGGAGGTGTCCCCGCCGCGGGGCAGGAAGGACACCGGCAAGGCCGAAACCCTGCGGCAGGCCATCGGCGCGCTGATGTCGCGGTCCAAGAAGGAGATCCCGCACTATTACCTCTCCACCACCCTGGATTTGGCGGCCGCGATGGCCTGGATGCAGGCGGCGAACCAGCAGCGGCCGGTCTCCTCGCGGCTGGTGCCGTCAGCCCTGCTGCTGAAGGCCACTGCGCTCGCGGCCAAGGAGGTGCCGGACATGAACGGCTTCTTCACCAAGGGCGCCTTTCAAGCCAGCGCGGCCGTGCACCTGGGCGTGGCGGTGGCCCTGCGGCACGGCGGCCTGGTGGCCCCGGCCCTGCACGACGCCGACACCCTGACGCTCGATGAGCTCATGGACCAGCTGCGCGACCTGGTGGGCCGGGCCCGGGCAGGCCGGCTGCAGCGCGCGGAGATGGCCGACCCCACCATCACGGTGACCAACCTGGGTGATCTCGGCGTCGAAAGCGTGTACGGCGTGATCTATCCGCCGCAGGTGGCCATGGTGGGCTTCGGCAAGGTCCTGGAACAGCCGTGGGCGCACAACGGGATGCTCGGTATCCGGCATGCGGCCATCGCCACGCTGTCCGCGGACCACCGGGTGAGCGACGGGCTGCGCGGCGGCCGGTTCCTGGCCCGCATCGACGAGCTGCTGCAGAAGCCCGGGGAACTGTGAAGCCCGCGGCCGTAGAACATATGAGCGAGGAGGAGCCGTGAACCAACAGGACGCGCGCCAGGCAGTGGAGGCTGCCATCGGCAAGGTAGCGCCCGACGTCGAGCCTGACGACCTGGAAGGCGGCGCCCGCCTGCGCCAGGACCTGGAACTGGACTCGCTGGATTTCCTCCGCCTGGTGGAGGTCATCGCGGAATCCACGGGGGTGGACATCCCGGAGGCGGATTACCCGGCGGTGGCCACTGTGGATGGGCTGGTCACCTATGTCGCCGGGCACGGATGAAACCGCGGAAGAAGCCGCGGCGCTGGCTCCGCCGGCTGGGGTTCGCGGCGCTGGTCGTCCTGGGGCTGGTCCTGGTCTCGGCGGTGGCCAACGCGGCCCTGGAGGCGCAGGAGAAGGCCACCACCCCGGCCTACGGGGAGCGGGTTCCGGTGTCCGGAGGCTCGGTGAACGTGGTGCGGACCAGCAACGCGCACCAGGGCCCGCCGATTATCCTGCTCAGCGGCCTGGGAACCGCCGCACCCGGCCTGGACTTCGCCCCCTTGATCCACGAACTCAGCGATTTCGACGTGATCGTGGTGGAGGGGTTCGGCTATGGCTACAGCGACATGGAGGCCAGCGCCCGGACCAACGAGCACATCAGCAACGAGCTTCACGAGGTGCTGTCAAAGCTCCAGGTCCGGCAGCCCTACGTCCTGGCCGGCCACTCCATCGCCGGCTTCTACCTGCTGGACTACGCCAACCGGTACCGCCCGGAAGTTTCAGCGGTGGTGGGCATCGATGCGACTATCCCGAAGCCGGGGGACCACCCGGTGGAGGAGCCGCAGCCCGGCGTCAACTGGGTGAAGCTGGTGGCCGCCACCGGACTGATCCGCGACGTGGCCGCGGTGGCACCGGGCTTCTTTGATCCGGACGGCAATGCCTATTCCGGCGAGGAGCTGACGCGGATGCGCACCATGATGCTGTGGAACGTCGGCAACTCCGCGGTGGCCGATGAAACCGCCCGGATCGGCAACAACGCGGCAGCCCTCCGGGGAGTCACTTATCCCGCCGACCTGCCGGTCCTGGCGTTCATTGCGGATGAAAAGGACGGGAGGGCAGCCACCAAAGCCGCCGCTGCCGGGAACCTCCTCAAGAACGTCACCCGGCACCAGGTCCTGACCCTTGAGGGCGGGCATTACCTGCACTGGACGCAGTCCAAACGGATGGCAGCGGAAATCCGGCAGTTCGTTTCCCCGGCCGGCTGACGGGCGCTATCCCACCGCATGGTCGTTGCCGCGCATCCGGACGGCAACCACCACGCCGGAGGCGGCGGTAATTACCGCGACGGCGGCAACCGCGGCGGGGATGCCGTAAAGGTCGGCCAGGACACCGGAGAGAAGGGCACCCACGGCGAATCCGCCGTCGCGCCACAACCGGTACACCCCCACGGAGCGGGCCCGCCAGGCCGGGTGCGCCACGTCGCCGATGGCGGCCAGCAGGGTGGGGTAGACCAAGGCGGTGCCGAGGCCCAGGACGACGGCGGCGGCGAGCCAGGGCCCGAAGCTGTGGGCGGATGCCACGATGCCCAGGGCCACGGCCTGTACCAGCATGCCGGCAGTGATGAACCATTTGCGGCCCCACCGGTCGGAGGCGGCGCCGGTGACCAGCTGCGCAGCGCCCCATGCTGCGGGGTAGGCGGCGGCCAGGATCCCGATCTGGGCAAGGCTCAGCCCGGCACCGGCGAACAGGATGGGGAAGAGGCCCCAGGCAAGGCCGTCGTTGAGGTTGTTGACCAGGCCGGCCTGGCTGGCTGCCGAGAGGGAGCGGTCCTTGAAGCTGGTGAGCGTGAAGACCTGGCCCGTGGTGAGGCCGGCATGGGCGCTGGTGCGGGTGCCGGCATGCTGGGTGGCCTCTGTCTTGGCGTGGTGGTGGGTTTCCCGTACGGCCAGGACTGTCAGGCCCAGGCCCAGGGCGATGTACGCGGCTCCGAGCAGGAACGGGGCAGGACGGAGTCCGAATGAGGTGGCCAGGTAGCCGGTGGCCAGGGCGGTGGCGGCCACCCCCAGGTACCCGGCAGCCTCGTTGAAGCCCATGGCCAGGCCCAGCTGCCTGGGGCCCGCCAGGTCCATTTTCATGATGACGGCGGTGGACCAGGTGAGCCCCTGGCTGATGCCCAGCAGCACGTTGGCCGCCACGATCCAGGCCCAGGACGGACCGAAGATGAGCATGAGCGGCACCGGAACCGCTGCCAGCCAGCCGGCAATGAGGACCGGCTTGCGCCCGTACCTGTCGGAGAGCGTGCCGGCGAAGTAGTTCATCGCGGCCTTGGACAGGCCAAAGGCCAGGATGTACGTCAGGGCGCTGGTGTACTGGTCCAGGTGGAATTCCTGGGAGGCCAGCAGGGGCAGGACGGTGCGTTCCTGGCCCAGGGTGCCGCCCACCAGGGCGTTGATGGCAACCAGCAGCATGAACTGCGCCAGGTTCTGCCGCAGGCCCAGCCTGGGACCTGCTGAACCGGCGGCGTGGGGAAGCGTTGTGCCCGGCATGTGCTGCTCCGTTCCTGATGCTGGATATCGGTGGGGGGACATAAAGGTGGCCCGGGCGTGTGGGGGCACGCCCGGGCCGGAAGCCCGGGCGGGAGGGGGGTCCTGCCCGGGCGGTCTTGGGTGGTTTAGGCCGCGGGGACGCTGTTCTGCCAGGCGTTCCAGGCTGCGTAGCTGCCGTCAAGTTCGACGACGTCGTACCCGGCACGGCGCAGGGCGCTGGCGGCTACTGAGTTCCTGACCCCTGACTGGCAGTAGCTCACGATGGTGCCGCCGGCGGGCAGCTCGTCGAGGTGCCACATGACGCGGCCGCCGCTGAGCTGGTACGAGCCGGGAACGTGCCCGGCCTTGTATTCGGTCTTGTTGCGGACGTCCAGGACCATGGCGGCGTCGAAACCGTCGAGTTCCTCAGGCTGGATCAGCTTGGGGGTGAAGGTGGGCAGGCCCTCGATGCTGGTGAGGTAGCCGGCCACGTTGTCGATGCCCACGCGGACCAGGTGGTCCCACATGTCCTGGGCCTGTTCCTGGTCCTTGGCAAGGAGCACCAGCGGGTTCTTGTCCGTCTCCGGGTTGACCACCCAGGCGCCGTAGCTTGCCACGGACTTGCCGGCCGGAACATTCAGGGACCGGACCACGGTGCCCTGGTGGACCTCACCGTTGGAGCGGGTGTCGATGAACGTCAGGGTGTCTTCGGCCAGGCCGGCGGCAACGATCCCTGCGGACAGCTCGGGCAGTGGGGTCCGTTCGCCCATCACGTCGGGGCCCACACGGTTTTCGCGCTTCATCCGGCCGAAGTAGGCGTGGGCGTCGGGCTGGCCATCGAGGAGTTCGTCGATGAAGCCCTGCTCGTCATTGGCGGCCAGGTAGGGGCCCCACCAGGCGTAGAGGCGTTCGTAGCCCACCGTGGAGGACGGGATGGCGCCCAGGGCCTTGCCGCAGGCGCTGCCCGCGCCGTGGGCGGGGTGGACCTGGACGTAGTCCGGGAGGGTGACGAACTTGTCGCGCAGGCTGGCGAAGAGCTGCTTGGCGCCCTCGAAGCGGGTGTCCACGCCGCCGGCTGCTTCGTCCAGCAGGTCCGGGCGGCCCAGATCGCCGGAGAATACAAAGTCACCGGAGAGCAGGTAGCCGGGCTTGTCGCTGAACGCGCCGTCCGTCACCAGGAAGGACAGGTGCTCGGGTGTGTGGCCCGGCGTGTGCACCGCCTTGATGCTGATGTTGCCCAGGGTGATGGTGTCGCCGTCGTACAGCCGTTCGCCGTCGAACCCGTACTGCCAGTCGGGTCCGCCTTCGCCGGAGACGTAGATCTTGGCGCCGGTGGCGGCAGCCAGCTCCCGTGTGCCGGAGAGGTAGTCGGCGTGGATGTGGGTCTCGGTGACCGCCACGATCTTCATGCCGTTCCTGGCAGCCAGGTCCTGGTAGACGGCGATGTCGCGGCGGCCGTCCACCACGATTGCCTCACCCTTGGCCTGGCAGCCGATCAGGTAGCTGGCCTGGGCGAGGTCTTCGTCGTAAATGCGCTCGATAAGCATCTGGTGCGCTCCTTCAGTTGAAAGGGGATGGGAGGTTGTTTGAATCTATTATAGATACCCCGGGGGGTATATCGCAATGAGCGATATGGGAGTGCTTGGGACGCAGGGAGTCAGGCGTGCTGGTGGCCGGCCTCGGCGCGGAGCTTGTCCATGTCCAGGTTCTTAACCTCCTGGATGACTTCCTCCAGGCCGGTGGCGTTGAGGGCGCCTGGCTGGGAGAAGACCAGGGTCTTGTCCTTGAATGCCATCAGGGTGGGGATGGAGGTGATGTTCGCTGCGGCGGCGAGGGCCTGTTCGGCTTCGGTGTCCACCTTGGCAAAGGTGATGTCCGGGTGGCGTTCGGCGGCGGCGCCGTAGGTAGGGGCGAACATGCGGCAGGGACCGCACCAGGCTGCCCAGAAGTCAACGAAGACGATGTCGTTGTCCTCCAAGGTCTGGGCGAAGGATTGCTGGGTGATGTCGATGGTTGCCATGATCTGTCGTGTCCTTTCGGGCGGGTGGGGCTGTGGGGGATTGCCCTGCGGCAGTATTAGGTGGTGGGAAGTCCGGCGCGGGTCCAGGCGGTCATGCCGCCGGCCATGGTGTCCGCCTTGTAACCGACGCCGTTGAGGGCATCGGCGACGGCGGCGCTGCGGTTGCCGCTGCGGCATACGGCGATCACGGGCACGGCCGGGTCAAGCTCGCCCAGGCGGCTCTGGAGCTGGCCCATGGGAATGTGCAGGGCGCCCGGGATCATGCCCTCGGCGACTTCGAACTCCTCCCGGACGTCCAGGATGCGCGCGGTGGAGCGGCGCTGTTCGGTTTCGGTGATGGTGATTTCAGCCATGGTGGTTCTCCTTCGAAGTGGTTTGTGGCTGGAGCTGATGGTGGTGGTTCTAGCGGACGGGTTCGCCGGCCTGGCGCCAGGCGGCCATGCCGCCGCGCACCGAGTAGGCGTCGTACCCCTTGGCGGCGAGGAGCCGGGCTGCGGAGGCGGAGCGTACGCCGGAGGCGCAGACGGCAATCACCGGACGGGTCTTTTGGATGCCCGCCGTGCTGGCCTGCAGCCGGTCCAGGGGGACGTGCTTGGCTTGGGGTGCCCGGCCTGTCCGCCACTCCTGGGCGGACCTGACGTCGACGAGCGTGGCGCCGGAACCCAAGAGTTCCTTGGCCTGGGCCACGGATATGGTCTTGTAGGGCTTGCTGAAGGCCTTCTTGAGGGAATCAATCAGTCCCATGGTGTTCTCCTCTGTGGGTGGGTCAGGCGGTGACCGTGCCGGCGGTGACCCATGCCGCGACGGCGAAGATGAGTACCGCGAATGAGATGCGGATGTGCTTGTCATGCAGCCGGCGGGCAAACCGGGCGGCAACCACCGATCCCACGATCGCCGGGAGGGCGAACGCCAGGGTGGTGGCCCAGTCGATGGTGTAGCCGGCGGCGTGGGCGCTGAACCCGGCGGCCGAGTTGACCACGATGATGGCCAGGGACGTTCCCACGGCCTGCTTCATGCGCAGGCCCAGGAAGATGGTCAGCGCGGGGGTGATGAGGAAGCCGCCGCCCACGCCCAGCAACCCGGTGAGGAACCCGACCAGCAGGCCCACTCCCACGGCCTTCGGCGCGCAGGACCGGAATGCCCGGTTCGGCCCGGTGCTGCAGGAGCCTTCGGTTTCGCGGGGCTTGCTGAGCATCCGGATGCCCGCGGCCACCATGATCACGGCGAAAGCCAGCATCAGGATGTTCGGGTCCAGCAGCTTGCCCACGGCCGCCCCCGCCCAGGCTGCCGGGATGCCGGCACCCCCAACCAGGGCGATCACCGGCCAGTTGAGGCCCCCGCGGATCCTGGGGACCAGGGCTGCCAGCGAGGAGATTCCCACCACCAGCAGTGAGGTGGGGATGGCCTGGGCGGGGCTCATGCCCACGCCGTACACCAGGGCGGGAACAGCGATGATGGACCCGCCGCCGCCCACCACGCCCAGTACGACGCCGACGACGAGCCCCAGACCCAGGGCCGGGATCATGCGGCCGCGCCCTCTTCAGCCGACTGCACGGGAAGCTGCAGGATGGCGCTTTCGCGGGTGGGCTCCTTGGCGGCCTTGTTCCACGGCATGGCGGAAAGGGCCTTGCCCATGGCGCAGGTGTTGGTCGCGGCCGAGAACGTCAGCCCGGTGCCGATGGCACCCGCCAGCATGCGGACCTTGGGGGAGACGAACTTGCCCCCGGCCAGGCCCAGCACTACCAGGGAGCCGGCGGCCAGGCGGACCTGGCGCTCCAGGTCCCAGCGGTCCTTGCCCTTGACCACGTCGCCGCCGGCGGCGGCAAAGCCGGGAACCCCGCCGGTGAGCACGTAGGCGGTGTCCAGGCCCACGGTGGCCATGCGCTGGCGGGCCTGCTCGGCGCGGACGCCTGACTGGCAGACCAGGACAACGCGGGAGCCCAGCCGGGCGGCGAGCTCGTCGGTGTGCTCGGAGAGGAGCGGGAGCGGCACGTTGTAGGAGCCGCGGATGTGCATGGTTTCGAATTCAGCGGCAGAACGCACGTCGATCACCACGAGGTCCTGGTGTTCCTTGATCCAGGACTGGAGGGCCTCAGGGGCGAGTGCGGTAACGGCTGTTGCTTTGGAAGGGGATGTCATGGGTGGCCTCTCGGAAGGGGGCGGGTGGATACCCCACCGAGTATTGCAGATACCCCCGGGGGTAGTCAAAACACCCATGGGGGTATATAGTTGAGACCAAGCCCCCCATCGACGGAGACCCCCTTATGGAACTGAACCCAACCGAACTGACGCCCGTGATCAACCGCCTCAAGCGCGCTCAGGGCCAGCTCGCCGCCGTGACCCGGATGCTCGAGGAAGGCCGGGACTGCAAGGATGTCGTCACGCAGCTGGCGGCCGTGTCCAAGGCCCTTGACCGGGCCGGCTTCGCCATCATCGCCACCGGGCTTGAGCAGTGCATCGTCCAGAAGGACGAAACCATGGACCGGAAGGACCTGGAGAAGCTTTTCCTCTCCCTGGCCTGATCGGCCACAGCTGCCCCCAAACACAACGGACCGCCCGGCAACTTCAAGGAGCATCATGACCTACACCCTGGCCACCACTGTTTCCCTTCCCTGGGCGGAGGCGGTGGAGCGAACCCGTGAAGCCCTTGCCGCGCAGGGGTTCGGGATCCTGACCGAAATCAATGTCCGGTCCACCTTCGAAGCCAAGCTTGGCGCCGAGGCCGCGGACGCCGTCGGGGATTACGTCATCCTTGGTGCCTGCAACCCCGCCCTTGCCAGCCGTGCCCTGGCTGCCGAACCCGAAATGGGTGCCTTGCTGCCCTGCAATGTGGTGGTGCGCCGGAACAGCTCCGCGGACTCCACTACCGTGGAAGCCATCGACCCGCAGACTATGGTGCAGCTCAGCAGCGCCCCTTCCGTTAAGGAAGTTGCGGACGACGCCGGCACGCGCCTTCGCAAGGCCCTGGCCGAGCTGGGCGGAACGACCAAGTAGGGATGTCCGTGTAAACAAGGGTTCCAGCTACAGGTTTGAGTTGAGAGTGATCCCAGAAGGGGCGGCCTGCCGGTGACCTTGTTGGCAGGCCGCTAAGGGTTCGCGTCATGGTGTCCGCTGCCGTAGTGCCGCGCGGGAGGATGTGTCAGGCCGGCATTTCGTTGCCGGCAGTACTGCCAGGATTCCGAGGATTCCGGCCACGGTGAAGGCCAGGGCCGGTGAGGCGTGGTCAAACAGGACTCCAAGTGTTGCCGAGCCAAGCGCCTGACCGATGGCGAGGGCAATGAACAGTGCGGCAGTGCCTTCGGCAGCGCAGTCGGGAACCAATCGGATGGCCCAGATGATCAGAACCCCGCACAGGGCGGTGTAGCTGGCGGCGAACAGCGCCACGGAGGTATACGCGGTGAAGGGACTGCCCGGTGCCACGCCCAGTGCGACGGTCGACCCTGCCATGGCCAACGAGGTCAGGTTCCAGCCCGTCCGCGGGCTCCAGACCTGCACGATCTTTCCAGCAGCCATGCCCAGTACCCCGAAGGCGCCCAGGACCATCCACGCAAGGATGGAGTATGTCTCGTCGGCCGGGCGGGACACGGCCATGACGGTGCGGCCGAAAGTCCAGATCGCGGCACTGGATGCGCCGGCCAGGACTGCAGCGGCGATGGGCCAGGCCAGTGGCATCAGGCCGCGGACCCGCACCTGAGATGGAGGGCCAACCGGGCGGTCGCGGCCGACCGCCCGGTCAGTACCCCGGTCAGCACGGAGGGTCGCAATGGCTGCGACAGTGACCAGGGCAGCGATTGCCACCCAGCCCAGACGCCATTGGCCAGTCGTGAGGAGCATGAGGATGCCCGCGACGACTATGCCCGCTCCGGTGCCGGCATTAACTATCGTCTGCGCGCTTTCCTGGCGGGCCGGGGCGATGTTGCGCTCGATGAACGTGACCAGGCCCGGGGTGGCGAACCCGGCGCCGGCGCCGGCCAGGACAACACTCATCCCGAGGAAGTCGACATTAGGCGCAAGTGCAACGCCCATCGATCCGAGGGCAGCGGTAATCCCCGCGCACATGACGACGAGCCTTGGACGGGCAGCAAGGTGTAAAGCAAGAACTGCCGCCAGGCAGAAAGAGAGGAAGCTCCCGGCCTGGATGAACCCGGCTGTGGCTGAGCCCATCTGAAAGGTCTCGCTGAACCGGGGCAGGAAAAGCCCGTAACCGAAGCGCGCCAGCCCATAGGTCGCCGCTATCAATGCCATTCCGCTGACCACCATCGCCCGCACGGTATCCTCCTCAAACGCCAAAACCAGAACGGTCGTTACAGTACAGTAGAACTA
The DNA here is from genome assembly GCF_059414985.1 of Arthrobacter sp. SAFR-044. Taxonomy (NCBI): domain Bacteria; kingdom Bacillati; phylum Actinomycetota; class Actinomycetes; order Micrococcales; family Micrococcaceae; genus Arthrobacter; species Arthrobacter sp. SAFR-044. The sequence goes on from NZ_JBPFDN010000006.1 coordinate 217,965, forward strand.
TCGTTCTGAAATAGGGGCAGTTACAGTGGTGTTGTGACCACAGGCCCGCGACTTCCAGCCCGCGCACGCTTGCTCAAGGCGGCCGATCAAGTTCTGTTCGACCAGGGCATCCGGGCTACTCCCGTCGATGCACTGCTGCAGCAGGCGGAGGTCTCTGCCGCCACCCTGTACACGCATTTCGGCAGCAAGGATGCACTGATCGCTGAAGCCTTGAGAGTCAGGCTGGCGGACTGGCAGGGAGTCTGGGACCAGCACATCGTGGCGGCCGATAACGATATGGCGCGGCTATTGGCAGTGTTTGACGCCCTTGCCTCCTACCGGCGCGACAAGGGCCACCCTTCACGCTGGTGCGCCTTCCTTGCTGCCGCCACCGAGCTTCCCGCAGCCGCAGAAGAGATCAGCGCCGTCCTCGCCGCGGATACCGACCTGCTCGCCACCCGGCTCCTGCATTTCTCACGCCCCCTCGCCGGCCCGCGGGCTCAAGAGCTGGCCGACGAGGTACTCCTGGCCTACAGCGGAACCCTGACTGCTTTCCTGCGCGGCTACCCCAATGCGCCAATCGACGTCGGCCGCCGATTGGCTCACTTAGCAGCAAAAGCGTGCCGCCAGCCGGGCTAGTAGCGGTCGAGAATGGCCTTCATCTGGGTAATCTCCTCCTGTTGGGACTTCACAATCGAATCGCACAGCTTGACGATCTCCGGGTCGGTGATATTCGACTCCTGGCAGACAAGGAGCGCGCGGGAGTGATGCGGGATCATGGATTTCAGGAACTGCTCATTCCCCACGAACGTCTCCGTCCTTCCCAGGGCGAACACCGCCACGAACAGCACCGCAAAGCCGGCAAGCATGGCGATGTTCGCCTTCCGGTTCTTGAACATCGACCACATGCCCACCAGCATGACCATCGCCATGGCCGACACCATCAGCAATGCCATCCAAAAGTTGCTCAGGTTGAAATAGAAGTGGTCGATCGAGCGGACCATCGACATGGACAGCACCCACATCAGGGCGACGCTCACCAGCAGGATGATGGCAAATTTCCAGTACATCCGGGATGACCCGTGGCCGCCGTTGGCCCCGTCCCGCTGATGGCCGGTTCCGTCCTGGGCTTCATGCTGGTGTTGATGCGTGTGATTCTTCCGGTTTGGATAATTTTCTGAACTCACGTGAACTTCCTTTCAAGACTTAGGAACGGTCCTTAATGAATGATTGGCAGAACCGTTCCATCAGCGCGCTTTTCCAGCACGCGCGGAAACCCCAGCGCGGAGCCGCGCTGTCAGCGGGCTCCGCGCTGGGCTGGTTCCAGCGTTGCGGGGTCGCTGCCGGAGCGCCTCAGCCCAGGGATGCGAGGAGGTCGGAGCAGGCCTGCTCACACCGGCGGCAGGACTCGGCGCAGACGCGGCAGTGTTCATGCATGGAAGAGTGCTCACTGCATTCGTCACCGCAGGCCTTGCATGCGGCCCGGCAGGCTTCGAGCATGGCCCTGGTGATGTTGGCGTCGTAGCCGGTGTGGCGGGAGAGGATATTGCCGGTGGCTGCGCAGATGTCAGCACAGTCCAGGTTTGTGCGGATGCACTTCGTCAGTTCCGCCACCATGTCCTCACCGAGGCAGGCGTCGGCGCAGGCTGTGCAGGTCTGGGCACATTCGAAGCAGGCCTTGATGCATTCGGCGAGCTTGCCCTTGTCCAGGTTGCCGAGGTCTTTGGGGTAGGTGTCCAGCATGGACTGGATGTGGGTCATTGTTGTCTCTCATTTCCGGTCGTAATGGTCATTGCTTGGGAAAAAGATCCCTTTACGTCCGGCTGATGGAGAGTTGGTCCAGTCTGAGGGCTTGGCGCCTGGGTTGGGTGTCCGGAGGCCCGCTGGCAAGGAGGGGATGCGTACCCGCGGGGAGCGCCACAGCCGGCGGGTCCGGCACTGCCGTCTTCAGCGGCGCCGGTTCGCTGCGCGACGCCGGGTAGCGCTGGCAGCAGGCATGATGCTGCTGCGAATCATCCTGTGGGTGGGCGGCTGCTGCGGTCTGGGCTGAGGAGTGGGCCGCGGCCTGGACCGAGTCCTGCCCTGCCACCAGGGTGTACCTGCTGCCCTGCGAGTAGGAGGCTGCGGCCACCAGCAGGACGGCCAGGAGAAACCAAGTCAAAACGGCCCGCGGTGCTGCAGGCACGCGAACGACATTTCCATCAATCGTCCCAGGCCTCGTCGCAGTCTCCTTCCTCGAGCGCGCGGTTCGCGGCACCGCAGTTTCCGTAGTGCAGCCAGCACCCTCTGTGATCTACTACTAAGTAGACTGACTATTTTCGCCGAGAAAATCAAGGGAGCTTCCGCCGATGTCCGAACTGTCCGCTCTTGCCCTCATTTGCACCCTGACCCCCTCCCCGGAGCCCTCCAGCAGCGAGCTGATGGCCCAGCAGATCCTGGACGAGTTGGAAGGCCAGGGCGTCACCACGGATTCCCTACGGATCGTGGACTATGACGTTAAGCGCGGCGTGCAGGTGGACATGGGCAACGGCGACCAGTGGCCAACCATACGCGAGCGGATCCTGGCGGCGGACATCCTGATCCTGTCCACCCCCATCTGGATGGGCCACCCCTGCAGCGTTGCCCAGCAGGTCATGGAGCGCCTGGACGCCGATTTGTCCGAAACGGACGACGACGGCCGGCCCGTCATGTATGGAAAAGTGGCCACGGTGGCCGTGGTGGGCAACGAGGACGGGGCGCACAAGACGATCGCTGACATGATGCAGGGCCTGAACGACGTCGGTTTCAGCCTTCCGGCGCAGGGCGGCACCTACTGGGTGGGCGAGGCCATGCAGACCGTGGACTTCAAGGACCTTGACCAGGTGCCGGATCCGGTGGCCTCCACCAACGCAGGGCTGGCCCGCAATGCCGTGCACCTGGCACGGCTGCTGCGCTCCAGCCAATACCCCGCGAAGTAGCGCACCAAGTCCGCCTCCGGAACAGGAAGGAAGCCCATGCCCACCCAACCGCTGGTCATTGTTTTCGACGTCAACGAGACCCTGTCAGACATGGCCCCGCTCGCCGAAGCATTCGCGCAGACCGGGGCGCCGCGGGAGCTGGCAAAGCTCTGGTTCGCCACCCTGCTGCGGGACGGGTTCGCCCTTACGGCCAGCGGTGACAACAAAGCGTTCGCGGCCATCGGCGCCGAAGCCCTCCGCACCCTGCTGGCAGCCGAAGGGATCTCCGGGGACCTGGACGCCGCCGTCGAACGGATCATGACGGCCATGCAGAACCTTTCCCTTCACCCCGACGTCCCTGGTGGCGTCAGCGCCCTGGCCGCAGCCGGGCACCGGCTGGTTACCCTGACCAACGGCGCGTCGGCCAACACGGACAGGCTCCTGGTTGCCGCCGGCATTCGGGACAAATTCGAGCTGCTCCTGTCCGTGGAGGACGCCCCTGCCTGGAAGCCGGCCAAGGCCGCGTATGAGTATGCGGCTGCGTCGGCGGGAGTAGATCCTTCCGGGATGCTGCTGGTGGCCGTGCACCCATGGGACATCCATGGGGCAGCCAAAGCCGGGCTGCGGACCGCGTGGATCAACCGCACCGGCGCCCGCTACCCCTCCTACTTCCAGGCGCCGGACATCGTCATCCCGGCCCTGACCGGACTGCCGGCGGTCCTCGCCGTATAAGCGAAACGGGCTACCGGAACGCCCCCCGAAGATGAAACGGAGACCACTGATGGCCCAGTCCGTCGAACGCCGCACTCTTGAGGTGGACGGTGTCCCGCTGTCCTACCTTGTGGCGGGGGATGAAGCCGCCCCGCCGCTGATCCTGCTCCACGGCACGTTCTGGAGCCGGGTGTGGCAGCCCATCCTGCCGGCACTGGGCGAATACCACCGCTGCTATGCCCTGGACTTTCCGGGCTTCGGCCGAAGCGGGGGAGAGCTGGACGTTGGGCAGGCCTCCGTCCCTGCCCTGGCGCAGGTTGTGCTCAAGGCTGCGGATGCCCTGGGCGTGGACAAGTTTGATCTGGCGGCGCATGACATCGGTGGCGGCGTGGCCCAACAGCTCGCCGCCACCAGCGGGAGGGTGCGGAAGATGGTGTTGATGAATGCCGTCATGTTCGACTCCTGGCCGGTGCCCGCCGTCGAGCGTTTCCGGGACCCCAAGGTGCGGGACAACACCAGCGAGGAGGATCTCCTCGGTGCCCGGCGCAAATCCACGCAGGCCTGTGCCATCCGGACCTTGAGCGAGGAGGAACTCGCGGAGTACCTCTCGCCGTGGCAGTCCCCGGCCCGGGCGCGTTCATGGATGGCCATGGCAGCGGCTGCTGATCCCCGGTACACCCTGGACCTGGTGCCGGCCCTCAAGGAAGCAGCCATCCCCACCCGCCTGGTGTGGGGCCGGGACGACGATTTCCAGAAGATCGCCTTCGCCCGCCGCTACGTGGAAGAGATCCCGAATGCCGATCTGGTGGAGGTGGACGGCAAGCACATCCCCACCGAAGATTCACCGGACGACGTCGCCACGGCCATCCTGGAGCACCTGGCCGGCGATCGGCCTGGAAGAAGCGACTAAAGCCGGGTTCCAAAGGCTCGGGGGAATAGCTCCTGCCCGCCGCCGTGGTGGCGGACGCCGCGGGAAAACCTGTAGTCTCTGTTCACGGTGATGGATCCCGCCGGAAGGCCTGCGCAGGTGCGTGGTCTTCGAACCGCCGCCTGGCTGATGGTTCCTGCCTTTGCTGATGAGAAGGCAGGTGACCCGTGCCCGCACCCGGCCCAGTCTTCCTGCCCGCGCCCAACAGGAGAGCACATGACTGAGCCCCAGAAACCAAACCCCTCCGCCGGCAGCGTTCCGTATGCCCCGCGGAAAATCAGCGGGCCGGTGCTCATGGGAGTGGTGCCCGGCCAGCCGCTGGCCGTCGCCCACCGTGCAGCGGAGCTTGCCTACAGCCTGGGCGTGAAGCTGGTCTGTGCGTACGTGGACGTCACCACCTACCTCGCCGAAGAGCCGGACGGCCGGGTGGAGGCCCGCCCCATCGATCCGGACGGGATCGATGATGACATCGAAGGGATCAACGCCTCCCTGGCCGCACACCTCCGTGAAGCGTTGGACGGGACCAACATCGACTGGTCCTTCGTGACCCTGGCCGGAGACCCGGCCAGGGCGCTGGGACGCCTGGCGGAAACCACTGACGCGTCCGTCATTGTGGTGGGCACACGGGAACGCGGACTCGGGGCCAGGCTGGAGGAACTGCTCGTGGGATCTGTAGCAGTCCACCTCACCCACCGCCAGCACCGGCCCGTCCTGGTTGTCCCGCTGGCCCCGCACCCCCGGCACCAGCCGAAGGCGGGACACTGATGGAGCAACCGGTCCCCGGGACTGAAGCACCCGATGACACGGACCAGGGAACGCTGGGGGAGGCGCGCGTCCCCCGCCCGGTCCACCTGCACCCCGGGTTCGTGCTGGTGGTCATCGCCGGCGGCACCTTCGGCGCCCTGGCCCGCTACGGGCTGGGCAGCATCCTGCCCGCACCGGGCGGCTGGCCGGTACCCACCCTGGTGATCAACCTGACGGGGGCGTTCCTGCTCGGCGCCCTGCTTGAAGCCCTGGTCCGCCGGGGTCCTGACACGGGACGGAGGCGACTGGTCCGGCTGCTGGTGGGCACCGGTTTCCTGGGCGCCTTCACCACCTACAGCACCCTGGCCGTGGAAGCCACCACCCTGTTCAATGCCGGCCGCAGCGCCGACGCCTTCATCTATGTGGCAGCCTCCGTGGTGGCCGGCGCTGCAGCAACCGTGGCAGGCATCCGGCTGGCGGCGGGCCACCATGCCCGCACCAGCTCCCGGCCGGGGAAGCCCGGCCCGCAGCCCGGCCCGCAGAAGGAGGGAAAACCGTGAGCCCCCTGACCATCGTCCTGCTGGGGCTCGCCGGCGGGCTCGGAGCCGCCACGCGCTTCATCGTCGACGGCCTGGTACGTGCCAAAATCCGTACAGCGCTGCCCGTAGGCACCATTGCCATCAACGTCACGGGATCGTTCCTGCTGGGCCTGGTGGCCGGCGCCGTCATCGTGCATGCGGCACCACCCGAGCTGCAGGCCATCGCCGGCACAGGGTTCCTTGGCGGCTACACCACCTTCAGCACCGCAAGCTTCGAAACGGTCCGCCTGGTCCAGTCCCGCCGCACGGGCCTGGCTGTCCTCAACGCCGTCGGCACCGCAGTGGCCGCGCTGGGTGCCGCCGCCGGTGGCCTGGCCCTCGCATCCCTGCTGTAGGCCCGGCCGGCCCAGGGATTTCCTAGGCCACCTGGGCCGCCACGTCCTGGTGCCGGGCGCGGTGCAGGTGCTCCAGTTGGACCACATCCCGCGTAAAGGACACCGTGAGCAAGGCAAGGGCCAGTGCCGGCAGGGAAGCGGCGGCAACCGCCGGGACGGCGGGGAGGAGCGCGGCCAGCAGCGCGAATGGCTGGAACGCCCCGATGGCCTTGCGTGACACCCTGGGCGGCAGCGCCACGCGAAGGTGCGGCCGGAAGATACCTGCGGCCACGAAGGCGTAGTACAGGGATCCGATGCCCAGCGTCCAGGGGCCCGCCACGGGAGCGGCCGCGACGGACAGCACCAGCACCAGGGCGGCGTCGGTGGCCGAATCGAACCGTGCCCCGGCCGCCGACGAGCTTCCGGTGCGCCGCGCCACCACGCCGTCCAGCCCGTCCAGGAGGAACGCCGCGCCGCCCAGGACGGGCAGGAGCAGGTCCGTGCGGCGGCCCGTGAACAGTTGCGGAACCGCCAGCACCGCACACAGGGCCACGAGGATGGCGCGCAGCAGGGTCACCCGGTCGGCAGGTGTTGAGAACCGGGGGATCCGCCGCAGGACGGAGCCGGCGGCGGCCATGGCCACGAGGGTGCCGGCGCAGAGGCCTGCCAGTTGAAGAACCGGCGCGGAGGGGGACAGGGACGTCAGCCAGAGGGCCGACACCACGTAGGCGGAAACGGCGCCGTACGCGTCCGGCACCGCCCGTTCAGCTGCGCCCATGTGCCACCTCCCTTCGCATGCTAACAACGGCCGGGGTGATGGTCACGGCAGGTGACGCCGGGCCGGAAGCCTGGCGCCGTCGTCGTACGTTCTCCTGCGGCCGGCACGCACCAGGCCGGCGAGCGCCAGCACGGCCCCGGCTCCCTCGGCCACAGCGCTGAGGGTTTTCGAGAAGAACCAGACGGGGTCGTACATGGCAGGGATGGGTCCAATGGCCGGGATGTCCACATACCTGTAAAGCACGACGGCGGCGAAGGCGCTGAGGGCCACCACCAGGGCCACGGCATAGGCAGCCCTGCTGCCGCGGACCAGGACGTAGATGCCGGCCACCAGCGCGGCGGCGGCTTCGAGCAGGAACAGGGTGCCCTGGCTGACAGTGCCCGGCTGCGCGTTCTGGTAGCCCGGGGCCAGGAACAGGTGGACGCCGGCGTCGATGAACAGTGCCAGGGCGGTCAATAGTCGTAGAGCCACGCTTATGTATACGCCGGAAGTTCCTTTCCGGTTCATACGGCCCTGTTCTCCAGGTGGGTTCCAGGGGGAATATTTAGGGGCATCCGCAGCCTTGCGCCTGTAGCGGGCGGCTGAGCCTGCGACCCTACGAGTAAGGAGAATGACCATGACCCTTCCCAAGGAACTCACGCCGGGAACCTGGACCCTGGACATGTCCCACAGCGAGATCGGCTTCAGCGTCCGCCATGCCGGGATCAGCAAGGTCCGGGGCCGCTTCACCGAAGCCCAGGCCGAGGCGCGGGTGGGCCAGTCCCTGGCGGACTCGTCGGTGCACGCCACGGTATCCACCGCCAGCTTCAACTCCGGCGACGCCAACCGGGACGCCCACGTTCGCGGCGAGGACTTCTTCGACGTCGAGAAGTTCCCCGAGATGACCTTCCGCGGCACGCACATCGAGGGCGACGGCGAGGAATACACGTTGACTGGGGACCTCACCATCAAGGGCGTCACCCGGCCCATCGAGCTGGAAGTTGAGTTCACGGGTGTTGCCGTGGACCCGTTCGGCGCCACGCGTGCCGGCTTTTCCGCCGAGGCCGAGATCAGCCGGAAGGAATTCGGGCTCACCTGGAACGCGGCGCTGGAGGCCGGCGGCCTGCTGGTCAGCGACAAGGTGAAGATCAGCCTGGAGGCAGCCCTGGTCAAGCAGGGCTAGGGGAGGCTGGCACGGGCTGGCCAGCCAGCGGCCGGACCTGTTTGCGCATGGCGTCGTAGAACACGTCCTGGTTCTCAGCGCTTCCCAGCCCATGCCCGCCCTCCAGCAAAATCAGCTGCTTCCCCGGCGCCGAGAGCGCGTTGTAGTAATCCTCCACAAGTGAGGCCATGGCATTGATGTCGTGCCGGCCCACAAAGAAGTAGACAGGAACGTCCAGCTCCAGGGCCTGCTGCCGGAAGTCCAGGTTCTCCAGCTGCGGGTAGACGGCATTGAACGACTCAGTGACTCCACGCGTGTGGTTGATCTTGTCCAGGTAGCCGTACTCGGGGACGAAGAACGGGATGAGGGGTACGGCCACCGAGAAGCGGAGCGACCCCATCATCTCGTTCAGAACGTCCAGGTAGGCGATGTAAGGGGACGCCACGTTGTCACCGCGGTAGGGTGGAGGGCCGTTCCGCCGGAGCTCTTCGGCCCGGCCCGTGTCGCCCTGGTCGTCAAGGTGTTGCAGCGCCAGTTGGTAGCCCATGCGGTCGTTCTGCGTCGTGTTCACCATCTGGCCGGTACTCACGAAGGCGTGGTAGAGCTCCGGGTGTTCCTGGACCAGCCAGATCCCGACGATGCTGGACCATGAGACGCCGTAAATGAAGATTTTCTGCTGGTCGAAGCGCTCCCGCAGCAGATTGGTGAGGGCTACCGCATCATTGACGTACCGTTCCTTGTTGAGGTCGCTGATGGGCGCAGCCCCGTAGGATTTCCCGGTGCCCGGCTCGTCCCAGCTGACCACCGTGAACTGGTCCTCCAAAGCGCGCAACTCCTGGGCGTTGAAGAAACCGCCACCGCCGGGGCCGCCCATCCCGAGGTTCAGCAATACCGGGTTGGAGGTGTTCTGCCCGCGCACCAGGATCCACTGCTCGCTGCCGTTCAGCTGCACCTTCTCTGCGCCCGCGATGCTGCCCGGCAGCGGATCACCGTGTGAGTCTGTGATCGGCGGTGTGCCGGCGAGCGTTTGGGACGCGATGACGGCCGCCGCCGCGGCAAGGGCAACAGCGCCAAGGCCTGCCAGCCGGCCCAGCGGCTTCCGGCGCCGGACCACCAACCAGACCATGCCCGCCAATCCCAGCAGGAGGAGCGGCAGCCAGGCAACGACCGGCACCCCGGTAGCAAGCGGAAGCAGCGCCACGGGCAGGAGAAGCACGACGGCGGCCGCGAGCGCCAGGGCGGTCTTCCACGCAACACCGCGGCGTGACGGCTGCTCCTCCCGTTGCCTGACGGAATTCTGTTGACGCGGAAGGATCCGGTGGGAGTTCATGGGCGCCGCCTGAAGGGACGGGGGCGTTGGGGCCGTTTCAAAACCCGGAGGACTGGTCCGAGCATCCCCCCGGGCCACGTTCCCGGCTAGTGCTGAAGGTCCTGCACCAAAAACGGCTGCGCCGCTGCGGCCCGCCTAGCCGATGACCGGACGTTCTTCCGGCAGTTGATAGAGGCGGGGACGCGAGGAGAGTGCGAGGGCGGAAGCCACCGTGATGGTTCCGATGCGCCCGGTAAACATCAGAGCCATCAGGACCCATTGGGCGTCAGGGGGGAGATGGGGAGTGATGCCCGTGCTGAGGCCGACGGTGGCAAAAGCGGAGACGCTCTCGAAGAGCACCTTGTCGAGGGGCTCATCGGTGAACATCAGCAGGAGCAGGGTGCCTGCCATGACCGCCGCCACGCCGAGGAGGGCCACGGAGAGGGCCTGCCGCTGCGACGATGAACTGATGGAGCGGTGGGCGATGGTCACGTGGTCCCGGCCACGGACTTCGTTCCAGATGGCAAAGAACAGGACCAGGAAGGTGGTGATCTTGATGCCGCCGGCGGTTCCGGCGCTGCCGCCGCCGATGAACATCAGGATGTCGGTAACCAGCAGCGTCTCGGGTTCTGCGGCTCCGTAGTCGATGCTGTTGAAACCCGCGGTACGGGGGAAGACGGTGCCCGCGAGGCTGGCAAGGATCTTCCCGCCCACCGGCATGGGACCCAGGGTCTGCTCCCCGTTCCACTCGAAGGCGCCGAACAGGACCGCGCCAACGGCCAGGAGAAACACGCTTCCGTAAATGGTCAGGCGCATGTGCACGGTCCAGTCCTTCATCCTGACGCCACCCCTGAGGAGGGAGATGAGCACCGGGAACCCGAGCCCGCCGGCAACGATGGCCGCACAGATGGGCACGATGATCCAGGGGTCGCCCGCGACGCTGATCAGGTTGTCGCTGTACAGCGCGAAACCGGCGTTGTTGAACGCCGAGACCGCGTGGAAGACACCGTGCCACAGGGCGGTCAGGGGATTGTGGTCGTAACTGACCCAGAAGCGGACGGTGAGGATCGCCGCGGTGCCGGCCTCCAACAGGACCATGATCCGGGCCACGCCGAAGAGCACCGAGCGGACGTCACCGAAGTTCAGGGTGTGGGTCTCGGACTGTGCGATCAGCTGCCCGCGGAGGCCGATGGTCTTCCGCACCAGGAGCGCCAGCAGGGTTGCGAGGGTCATGATCCCAAATCCGCCCACCTGGATGAGGCCCAGGATCACGGCCTGGCCGAACGGTGTCCAGAACGTGGCGGTGTCCACTGTGGCCAAGCCGGTCACGCAGACCGCGGAAACCGAGGTGAATAGGGCAGTTAGGAGGGGTTCCGGCTCGGCGTTCCTGTGCGCAGCCGGAAGCATCAGCAGCCAGGCGCCCACGATTATCACGACCAGAAAGGCAAAAGGCACCAACCGGACGGGATGCAGCAGTATGCGGCTGAGGTCGCTGCCCCCGCCGGGTCGTCCGGGGAGATCGGGGAGTTTGTCGGCACGGGTTTTTCGTCGGGCCACTCTGGACGCTTGTTCCACAGGCCTCAGCGTAGTGCAGCGGCAGGCGGGCTTACAGCGGTTCGGGCCGCACCAACACGTTCCCCAGCGAGCGGATCAGCGCGACGGCGGTGACGGACCCCGCGGCCATGATGGAGGCGAGCACCACCACCTGGAACCGGCCTGCCTCCAGGGGCGAGGCGCCGCCGAAGATGGCGCCCACGAACGCGCCCGGCAGGGTGACCAGGCCCGTGGTCTTGGTCTGGTCCGTGGAGGGAATCAACGCCGAATGCACGGCCTGCCGGGCCTGGACCAACGTGGCCTGGCGCGCCGTGGCCCCCAGCGCCAGCCAGCCCTCCACCTGGTCCCATTGCTCCACCACCGCCTCGAAGAAACGGCGGCCGGCCAGCGTTGCGATGGTCATGGAGTTGCCGATCACGATTCCGCCCACCGCCAGTACGTACCGGGGCGCGAACTCGATGGCGCCCGTTCCGAACACGACGGAGAGCGTCACCAGGATGCCGGCGGCCATCGTTGCAGCCACCACGGCAAAGCGCCGCCAGGACCAGGTGAGCCGCCGGGTGGCTGTCACGGCCGCCACGCTGAACATGACCAGCAGGGCCGCGCCCACCCACAGTGGGCTGGTGATGACGCCGCCCAGCACCAGGCTGATGGCCACCAGCTGCGCCGCACCGCGGAGGATGGCCAGGGCAGGGGAGAGGTACGACGGCGTCCGCGCGCCCCACAGGATGCCCACCGTGAGTGCCGCCAGGATGGCAACAGCCACCACTGTGGGCAGCAGGGCGGCAATCACGGACATCCTGCCAGCTTACTGAGCGCCCGCCGTCGTGCCTTCCTCCACGCCCGCTCACCTTTGGTGGGTCTTCCTGCCACGCCCGCTCACCTTTGGCGGGTCTTCCGGCCACGCCCGCTCGCTCCCACCTGGCTCTCACGGCCGCCGGAGGCTGTGAGTTGGTTCCGGTGGCCGGACGGGATAAGACTGGGGATATGGCACGGGGAACCCTTCGGCTCTTTCTGGGTGCGGCGCCCGGCGCGGGCAGCACGTACGCCGCGCTGCGGGAAGCGCACCGGCTGGTGGCCGAAGGCAGGGACGCCGTGGTCGGCATCGCCGCGGACCACGGCCGGCACGAGACGCGGCAGCTCCTTGCAGGGCTCGACGCCGTTGCGCCGCGCCTTCCGGGAGGCGCCGGGGGAGCGGAAGTGCCCGGGCTGGACGTGGAGGCCGTGCTGGAACGGACACCGGACGTGGCCGTCGTGGATGAATACGCGCAGGTCAACGGCCCGGGCAGCAGGAACCAGCGGCGATGGCAGGACATTGAGGAGCTGCTGGCGGCGGGAATTGATGTGCTGTCCACCCTCTGCGTGCAGCAGCTGGCGTCCCTCAAGGACGTGGTCGCAGCGATTACCGATGAGCTGCCGCATATCACCGTCCCGGACGAGATCGTGCGGCGGGCGGACCACATCGAGCTCGTGGACATCTCCCCGGCCCTCCTGCGCCAGCGGGTGGCCGACGGCAGGGTCTTCCCGGCGGACCGGATCGACGCCGCCCTGGCCAACGAGTACCGGCCGGGCACCCTCTTGGCCCTGCGCGGGATCGCCCTGATCTGGCTCGCGGACCGGGTGGAGGAAGGCCTGGCGGCGTACCGGGAGAGCCAGGGCATCACCGCCGCGTGGCCCACCCGCGAACGGGTGGTGGTGGGGCTTGCCGGCTCCGCGGAGGACGACGTGCTCATCCGGAGGGCGGCCCGGATCCTGTCCAGGGTCAACGGCAGTGAACTCCTGGCGGTCCACGTGCGCGGCACCACCGCCCGGCGGGAGGCGTCCGAACAGGCGGTCGAGGCGCAGCGGCAGCTCATCACGGACCTCGGTGGCAGCTGCCACACCCTGTCCGGGGATGACCCGGCGCAGTCCCTGCTGGAGTTTGCCCGGAGTGCCAACGCCACCCAGATTGTCCTCGGGGCGTCGCCGGGAGGGCTCTGGGGCCGCGTCCTGGGCAGGGGCGTGGCGTCAAGGGTGGTGCGGGAATCGGGCGACATCGACGTGCATCTGGTCTCCCACCTGCCATCAGCCCGGAGACTTCCGCGGCACACCCCCTCCGCCCTCAGCCGGGCACGCACCACGGTGGGCTACATCCTCGCGGTGCTCCTTCCCGTCCTTGCCTCCACCGTCCTGTCCTTCAGCCGCGACCTGAACCTTGCCACCCACGCCCTGGTGCACCTGACCGGGGTGATGGCCGTGGCGTTCATCGGCGGGCTCTGGCCGGCCGTGCTCGCAGCCGTCCTGGCATCGCTGCTGCTGAACTACTTCGAAACGGACCCTGTGGGCACGTTCAACATCAGCGACCCGCAGAACGTCTTTGCCCTGCTGGTCTTCCTCGGGGCCGCGGTGGCCGTTTCACTGGTGGTGGGCCTGTCCGAACGCCGGGCGCGGGAAGCCGTCCGCGCCCGTGCCGAGGCCACCACCCTCGCCGATCTCGCCAGGGACGCGCTCCTCGCGGACGATACCGTTGGCGGCTTCCTGGACACGGCCCGCGAAACCTTCCAGGTCCGGGCCGCCGGCCTCTTCACCCGCGCCGGGGACAGGCAGAACGCCTGGGAACTGCAGGCCTTTTCCGGGGACGCGCCGCCACCGTCCCCGGAAGCGGCAACGGCCATGACGGACAATGTGGAACTGGCCGACCCGCGGACCGCCCTGGTCCTGTCCGGCCGAACCCTGACGGCGGGGGACCGGCTCCTCCTGGCCGCCCACGGCGCCCACCTCCTGCTGCTCCGGCAGCACCACGCCCTGCAGCGCACCCTGAAGAGCGCCACGAAACTGGCGGAGGGCAACAGCGTCCGCACCGCGATCCTCAACGCCGTCAGCCACGACCTCCGGACCCCGCTGGCCGGGATCAAGCTGGCGGTCACCGCGCTGCGCCGCCAGAACAGCAGGCTTCCGGCGGAGGTGCAGGAAGAAATGCTCGCCACCATTGACTCCTACTCCGAGCGCCTGGACGCCCTCATCTCCAACCTCCTGGACATGTCCCGCATCTCCAGCGGGTCGGCCGCCCCGCACACCGCCCCGGTCACGTGGCGCGATGCCGTCGAGGACGCCCTGCGCGGCATCCCCACGGAGCGCATCAGGATCGACCTCGCCGCCAACATGCCCGCAGTGGACGCGGACCTGGGCATGCTGGAGCGGGTGATCGCCAACATTGTGGAAAACGCGCTCAAGTACGCGCCCGGTTCGGACGTGGTGATCGTGGGCGTTTGGGGCGCGGCCAACGCAGCGGACGACGGCGGCACGCCCTTTGGTGAGCTGCGCATCGTCGATCACGGGCAGGGTGTGCCCGCTGCCGCGGTGGTGGAGATGTTCCGGCCGTTCCAGCGGCTTGACGATGCGCCGGAGGGGCTGGGCATCGGGCTGGGCCTGGCCGTGGCGAAGGGCTTTACCGAGGCGATGGGCGGCCAGCTCCTGGCCGAACCGACACCCGGCGGAGGGCTGACCATGGTGGTCCGGCTGCCGCTGTCCACCGGGCACTACAGCCCCAACCCCCGCCGGGAAGCAGGCACCAAAACCCGATGAGGACTGTGCTGATCGTTGACGATGAACCGCAGCTGCTGCGCGCCCTCCAGGTGAACCTGCAGGCGGAGGGGTACCAGGTGCTCACGGCACTGGACGGGGCGGCCGCGCTGAGGCACGCGGAAGGCGGCCACCCGGATGTGATGGTGCTGGACCTGGGCCTGCCGGACATCAATGGCGTGGATGTGATCACCCGGGTCCGCCGCACCAGCAGCATGCCCATCATCGTGCTGTCCGCACGGCACGGTTCTGTGGACAAGGTCCGGGCCCTGGATGCCGGCGCGGATGACTACGTGACCAAGCCGTTCGGGCTGGACGAACTCCTGGCCAGGCTGCGCGTCGCCGGCCGCCGGAGCGGTACGCCCGAGGTTGCCGAGGCCCCGCCCGCCGTCGACGTGGGGGACTTTGAGGTGGACCTGGCCAACCGGAAGGTGACCCGGGAAGGGGAACCGGTCCGGCTCACCCCGCGTGAGTGGGCCATCCTGGAACTGCTGGTGCGCAACCCCGGCCGGCTGATCACCCAGCAGCAGATGCTGGCGAAGATCTGGGGCCCGGGCTATGACAACGAGACCCATTACCTGCGCGTCTACATGGGCCAGCTGCGCCGCAAGCTGGAGGCGGACCCGGCCCGGCCCCGGCACCTGCTCACGGAGGCCGGGATGGGCTACCGCTTCGAACCCTGATCGCCGGGGGCCGGCAAATTACGGTTTGTTGGCTGCTTCGAGGTGGGCCTTGAGGCTGGACCAGATGCGCCGCTCCTGCCTTCGCCCCACGGCAGCAAAGAGCGGGGTGGCGAGCTTCATCAAGCCCTTGGGCTTGAACTCCCAGTGCCAGCTCATCCGTGTCCCGTTAGTTTCGGGAGTGAAAGTGAGGGCTCCAGTAATCTCTGCCGTGGCCATGCGGGTCCTGGACCCCAGGCGGCGTGGCCGCGCGTACTCGGTGACCTCCAGTTCGAAGGACATAGTCCGCCGCCCGGAGGTTGTTTCCACCTGCCACAGGGTGCCGGCGCCGATGGGACCCGGCGTGGTCTTCTCGACGCTTCGCATCCTCGGGTTGTAAGTGGGTTCATTGCGTTGGTCCGCCACAAAATCGAAGACCTCCTCCACGGGGCGCCCGATGCTGATGGAACCGTTGACCGTTGCCGACATGCCTCGATGCTAGGCGCGGGGAGCCCTGCCGTAAATTCCCGCGTAAAGGAATCATCAATAAAGGCCCTTTACGCAGGTCAGCCGTTTTAGGCGGTGCTAGCTTCGCAGTGGTCGCGGTGCAAAGGGCAGCGCGGAAAGGCAGAGATGACCACGTTGAGCAGGCCCCCGGCGGATCCTTCCGCGCTCCATGCCCACGGCAGGAAGGCGCTGAGGGACTGGCTGCTGTTCGGGCTGCAGGACAGCAAGGGTGCCCACCCGGGCCCCGGCGGCGTGCCCACGCAGCACGAGAAGAAGCATGCCTGGTGGCAGGTCATGTGCCTGACCGGTGTGGACTACTTCTCAACGCTGGGCTACCAGCCGGCCATCGCTGCCCTGGCCGCCGGCGTCATCTCACCGCTGGCCACCCTGGTGCTCGTGGCCGTGACCCTGCTCGGCGCCCTGCCGGTGTACCGGAGGGTGGCCGGTGAAAGCCCCCGCGGTGAAGGCTCCATCGCCATGCTGGAACGGCTGCTGCCCCGCTGGGGCGGCAAGCTCCTGGTCCTGGTCCTTCTCGGTTTCGCCGCCACGGATTTCATGATCACCATGACCCTCTCGGCCGCCGACGCCACCGCGCACCTGATCCACAACCCGGTGGCTCCAGGGTGGCTGCAGGGCCAGAACATTCCCATCACCCTGGTCCTGCTCGCCTTGCTGGCCGCCGTGTTCCTGCGGGGTTTCAAGGAAGCCATCGGCGTCGCCGTGGTCCTGGTGGTCCTGTACCTGGGCCTGAACGCCATCGTGGTGGTGGTGACCCTGGGCCAGGTCATCTCGCACCCGGTGGCCATGGGCGACTGGTGGAGCAACCTGTGGGTCTCGCACGGCAATCCGCTGATGGCGGTGGCCATTGCCCTGCTGGTGTTCCCCAAGCTGGCGCTGGGCCTGTCCGGCTTCGAAACCGGCGTCGCGGTCATGCCGCAGGTGCGCGGGGCGGACAATGACACGGAAGAAAACCCTGCCGGGCGTATCCGCGGAGCCCGGCGCATGCTCACCACCTCCGCGGTGATCATGAGCGCCTTCCTGCTGACCTCGAGCTTCATCACCGTGGTGCTCATCCCTGAGCAGGAATTCCAGCCGGACGGCCAGGCGAACGGCCGGGCCCTGGCCTACCTGGCGCACGAATACCTGGGAGTGGGTTTCGGCAGCGTGTACGACATCAGCACCATCGCCATCCTCTGGTTCGCCGGGGCGTCCGCGATGGCTGGGCTGCTGAACCTGGTGCCCCGCTACCTGCCGCGTTACGGCATGGCCCCGGCCTGGGCCAAGGCAGTCCGTCCCCTGGTGCTCGTCTTTACGCTGATCGGCTTCCTGATCACCTTCATCTTCAATGCCGACGTCGATGCGCAGGGCGGCGCGTACGCCACCGGCGTCCTGGTGCTGATGACCTCCGCCGCGGTGGCCGTGACCCTCTCGGCCCGCCGGCGCAGGCAGCGGAACCTCACCGTGGGCTTCGGTGCCATTTCCGTGGTGTTCGCGTACACCACGGTGGCCAACATCTTTGAACGGCCCGAGGGCATCCGGATCGCCGCCATCTTCATCCTCGGCATCATCGTCATCTCGCTGCTGTCCCGGGTCCGCCGCTCCTTCGAACTGCACGCCACCCGGGTGCACCTGGACCAGCAGGCCCTGGAGTTCATGTCCAGCACCCTCGACGGGCCCATCGCGATCATCGCGCATGAGCCGCTGCGGATGTCACCGGAGGCCTACCGGGACAAGCTCGAGTCAGCCATCGAGGTCAGCCACCTTCCGCTGGCAGGAGAGGCCCTGTTCCTTGAGGTCATTGTGGACGACTCCTCTGACTTCGAAACCGAACTGCACGTCCGCGGCATCAACCGGCACGGGTACCACGTGCTGGAGGTCCACGGCCCGGTGGTTCCCAACACCATCGCGTCCGTGCTGCTGCACATCAGGGACGTCACGGGCCTCATGCCGCACATCTACTTCCGCTGGACGGAGGGGAACCCCATCACCAACCTGGTCCGGTTCCTGTTCCTGGGCGAGGGCGAGATCGCGCCGGTAACCCGCGAGGTGCTGCGTGAGGCCGTCCCGGACGTCACCCAGCGGCCCTGGGTCCACGTTGGCTGATGTGCGGCTGGCTGATGTGCGCCACCGCGGCCGCAACCCGGGCGGCGTCAGCCAGGCTGGAAGGGGTGTTCGCGCGGAAGGCGGCCTCGGCGTCGTCCTCCCACACGCCGGCGGCCAGCACCACGACGTGCACCGCGTCGCCGTAGGAATCGTTGCAGGCCAGGATGTCGCCGGGCACCTTGTGGGCGTGCGGACCGGCTGACGGCCAGGGCTGGAAGATAACCCACCATGGGGTGCCGTCCTGGTCCTGGAAAAGATAGCCGGCAGTGGGATGAAGGGCGCGGCCGTTCAGTCCCCGTCCGCCGTAGCCCTCCACGGCGTCGGCGGCTGCCGAGAACTTGACCCTGCCGCGGTCCGCGGGCTCCTCATCCCAACGCATCTGCACTCCTGATTCCTCACACTTTCCCTGCCTTAATGAAAGGTCCGGAGGTGCCCGTCCGGGGCGTGGGCGGCCGTTTTTTGACGCATTATTTACGGGCCGCCGTGCGAAGGCTCCGCAGGTCAACGCCCATAATGGGACCCATGCTTAGCCCTGTAACCATCCGCCCCATGTGCCCCGAGGACTGGGACGCCGTCCACGCAATTTATGCCGCCGGCATCGCCACAGGGGAAGCGACCTTCGAGAGCGAGCCGCCCACCTGGGAAGCGTTCGACGGCGTGCGGCTGCCCGAGCACCGGATGGTCGCCGATGATGCGGGGCGGGTTCTGGGCTGGGCCGCAGTATCCCGGGCTTCCTCGCGGGAGGTGTACCGGGGCCTGGTGGAGCACTCCATTTACGTTGCCCCGCAGGCCCAGGGCCGGGGCGTGGGCCGGCTGCTCCTGGCCGCCTTGATTGCCTCCACCGAAAAGGCGGGCATCTGGACCATCCAGTCCAGCATCTTTCCGGAGAACACCGCCAGCCTGGCGCTGCACCAGAAGCTGGGCTTCCGGGTGGTGGGAACCCGCGAGCGGATAGCCCGGATCAGCCACGGACCCAAAGCCGGGCACTGGCAGGACACGCTGCTCCTGGAGCGCCGCAGCAGCCTGGTTGGGACCGAATAGCGACTACCGCGAGGGCAGGACCAGGTTGCGACGCCGTCAATCCCATTTCCTTCAGCTGCCGGCATTTAGCGTGCACAGGTAGTCCAATGGAGCGTGTTGATCAGGCCACTTTCGCTCGGTCGACGCGTTGTCAAAGTCCAAGGGCCCTGTTTGGGCGTCCGGCCCTGGCCCTACCGTCATGGGACACGCTTACTCGAGAACAGTTCGGAGCACATCATGCAGTTCCCCGCACCCTACCGCCGCAGTGCGGCCGCTTTCGCCGCCGTCACAGCCCTCATCTTCTCCGGGGCATCCACTCCGGCCTTCGCCGCGCAGGACCCCGTAAAGTACGTCAATCTCGGGGACTCCTACTCAAGCGGCTGGGGCTCGTTGGCGCCAACCGCCGCCGTCAATCCGGAGTACAACAGCCCGGCGTGCATGCAAGGCGGCCCTGCCGACGCGGCGATGTTCGACCAGCTGCAATCGGTGGCCCTCGCCGGCGACTATGCGTGCGCGGGCGCGACTGTCGGAGATTCAAACTCGGGTATTCCCACCATCGCCCAGCAGGCGGCCAAGGCGTCCCTTGATGGTGCGCTCAACAGCACCACAGGTCTGGTGACCCTCACAGCCGGCGGAAATGACGTCAACTTCGGCCAGATCATCGGAGCCTGTGCCGCAGACATGTCCCCGGAGGCCACCGGGTGCCAGGCGGCCACAGCATATGGAGTTGACCTCGCGAACAGGCTCAGTGTTGCCGCGACGGTCGGAACAATCCGCGGGTACGCGGGAAATGCCAAGATCGTCTGGCTCGGGTACCCCCGACTCTTTGCGACGGCCGGGGAATCCACGACAGTCATCTCCGGTGGCGGCGTGATGTCCGCAGCGGCCGCAGCGGTCTTCGACAAGGGCACCGACCAGCTCAACGCAGTCCTCGCGAGCAAGGCACGGAGCGCCGGCGCGCAGTTCGTGGATGTCACCCCCAAATTCGCTGGCCACGAAATCGGTTCCTCCGACTCGTGGATTAACCTCGGCCCGTACACGCAGTTCAACTTCCACCCGACCGCTGAGGGATACTCAGAGGGCTACTACCCCGCTATGGTCAGCGCGATCAAACCTGCCCAGCTCGCGAAGGGCTGATCCGTCCCATCGGCAGGGACACCCTGGAGCGCCGCAGCAGCGTGGTTGGGACCGAATAGCGACTACTGCGAGGGCAGGGTCAGGATCTCCGCGCCGTCCTCCGTGATCGCGATGGTGTGCTCCGTGTGGGCCGTCCGGCAGCCGGTGGCGCTCCTCAGCGTCCACCCGTCGTCGTCCGTCACCAGTTCCGCCGTGTCCGCCATGACCCACGGCTCCAGTGCCAGCAGCAGGCCGGGCCGGAGCTTGAAGCCGCGGCCGGGCCGGCCGGTGTTGGGGACGTGCGGGTCCTGGTGCATGGTGGAGCCGATGCCGTGGCCGCCGAACTGCGTGTTGATGGGGTAGCCCGCGTCTGTGAGGACGCGGCCGATGGCGTAGGAAATGTCTCCGATCTTGGCGGCCGGCCCGGCGGCGGCGATCCCGGCGGCCAGTGCCCGCTCGGTGGTTTCGATCATGGCCAGGCTCTCCGCCGGCCGCGATTGGCCCACGATGAAGCTGATGGCGGCGTCCGAGGCCATCCCGTTCCTGACGACGGCGAGGTCCAGGGTCAGCAGGTCGCCGTCGGCCAGGTCGTAGTTGTGGGGAAGTCCGTGCAGCACGGCGTCGTTGACGCCGGTGCAGATGTAGTGGCCGAACGGGCCGCGGCCAAACGACGGGGCGTAGTCCACGTAGCAGGACTCGGCGCCGGCTTCGGTGATCATCTCCTTGGTCCACTGGTCGATGTCCAGGAGGTTGGTGCCCACGGTGGCGCGGCTCTTCATGGCCTGCAAAATGTCCGCCACCAGGGCACCGGTTTCCCGGGCACGGGCCACTTCAGCAGGGTTCAGGATCTCGATCATGGGGGCGCCCTTCGTCTCCGGCCGGTCAATCTACGGGCCATCCTATTTGTCCTCTCTCCGGGCGAGGCAAGGGAACGGCCATAATCAGCGGAAAATGTGGGGATTGCCAAAGACATAGATGAGTGTAAATATTTATGTGTGTCTATGTCTCTTAAGCTGAACCCCGTGGAAGCGGTGGCGTGCTGCTCACCCCTGGCCCGGGAGCCGTTGTCCGAGCCCGAAGCGGAGGCGGTCGCTCCCCTGCTGAAGGCGCTGGCCGATCCCGTCCGGCTGCGGCTGATGTCCATGGTCGCCTCGCATGAGGGCGGCGAGGCCTGCGTCTGCGACCTCAACGATGCCTTCGACCTGTCCCAGCCCACCATCAGCCACCATCTGAAGATCCTGCATGAGGCTGGCCTGCTGGACCGGGAGAAGCGCGGCGTCTGGGTCTACTACCGCGCCCGCACGGAGGCCCTGCAGAACCTGGCCGCACTGATCGGCGGGCACGCCCTGTGAGCGTTATGGGCCGGCGGGCTGCCGCAGAATTCGTGGGGACCGCGTTCCTGGTCATGGCCGTGGTGGGCTCGGGCGTCATGGCCTCGCGGCTTTCACCGGACGACGCCGGGCTGCAGCTTCTGCAGAACAGCCTCGCCACGGGTGCCGCCCTGGTGGCGCTGATCGTGGCACTGCAGCCCGTGTCGGCGTCGTTCAATCCCGTGGTGACCCTTGTGGAACGGGCCCTGGGCATGATTGATACCCGGACCGCGGCCGGCCTGATCGGTGCGCAGGTCCTGGGTGGCCTGGCCGGCACCGTCGCGGCGCACCTCATGTTCGGGCTGGACGCCGTCACGTTCTCCACCCACCAACGCACCGGTCCCGCACTCTGGCTGGCCGAAGTCATCGCCACCGTCGGGCTGCTGGTGGTCATCTTCGGCACCGTCCGTTCGGGCCGCGCGGACCGGGTGGCCTTCGCCGTCGGCGGGTACATCACCGCCGCGTACTGGTTCACCAGTTCCACCAGCTTCGCTAACCCAGCGGTGACCATCGCCCGGACTGTCACGGACACCTTTGCCGGCATCGCGCCGTCGTCGGCCCCTGCCTTCATCCTCGCCCAACTCCTCGGCGGCGCCGCCGGGTACGCCCTGGTCCGCTTCCTTTACCCACCCCTCGCAACCTCCGCCGTCGTCACGGCCGACCGAAAGGTGCTCTCATGAGCCACAAGCCCTCCGTCCTGTTCGTCTGCGTCCACAACGCCGGCCGCTCCCAGATGGCCGCCGCGTTCCTCACCACGCTTTCGCAGGGCGCCATCGAGGTCCGCTCCGCCGGATCGCAGCCGGCCGACAAGGTCAACCCTGCCGCCGTCGAGGCCATGGCTGAGGTGGGCATCGACATGTCCGCCGAGATCCCCAAGATCCTCACCACCGAGGCCGTGCAGGACTCCGACGTGGTGATCACCATGGGCTGCGGCGACGAATGCCCCTACTTCCCCGGCAAGCGCTACGAGGACTGGGTGCTGGAGGACCCCGCCGGCAAGGGCGTGGACTCGGTCCGGCCCATCCGCGACCAGATCAAGACCCGCGTCGAAGCCCTCATCGCCTCCCTGATCCCGGCTTCGGCATAACCACATCCGTTACGGAAGGGGGTGGGACACATGAGCACAGGTTGCTGCGATGACAGCTGCTGTGACGAGGAGCAGGGCTGCTGCGACGAAGGCTGCTGCTAAGCCCCTGCCCATCACCCACCGGCCTGCCCGCACCCATCATCAGCGGGCAGGCGCCACCCGGTCCGGCACCGCCAGGAACACCAACGACTGAAATAAGGACAGCATGACATCACAGGACTCCCTCCCCGTGGCCGTAATCGGGGCCGGACCCGTCGGCCTGGCCGCGGCCGCGCACCTGCTGGAACGCGGGCTGGAACCGCTCGTCATCGAAGCCGGGCCCACCGTCGGGGCCGCCATCCGGCAATGGGGGCACGTCCGGGTGTTCTCCACCTGGAAGTACAACCTCGACGCCGCCTCGGTGCGTTTGCTGGAGCGCAACGGCTGGGAAGCCCCCGGCCCCACGGCGCTGCCGTACGGGTCGCAGATCGTCTCCGAGTACCTCGAACCGCTCGCCGCCACGCCTGAACTCAGGGACCGGATCAGGACTGGGTCCCGCGTTGTCGCCGTCACCCGGCAGGGCATGGACAAGGGCCGCAGCCAGGGCCGGGACAGTGCCCCGTTCCTCCTGCGGATAGAGCACGACGGCGGCAAGGTCACCGAGGTGCTGGCCCGCGCCGTCATCGATACGTCCGGTACCTGGAGCAGCCCGGCGCCGCTGGGATCGTCCGGGCTGGCGGTTCCGGGTGAGGCCGAAGCACGTGCTGCCGGGCTGGTAACCGGTCCTCTGCCGGACGTTTCCGCTGGTGGTTTCGCCGGACGCCGCACCCTGGTGATCGGCTCGGGCCACTCTGCCGCCAACATGGTCCTCGACCTGGCCCGCGTGGCCCGCGCCAACCCGGGCACCGAGGTCGTCTGGGCCATCCGCGCTGCCACTCCGGCCCGGGCCTACGGCGGCGGTGACGCCGACCAGCTGCCGGCCCGCGGCCAGCTCGGGGCCCGGCTCCGCACCGCCGTGGACACCGGGGCCGTCCAGCTCCTGACGAACTTCCACACTGCTTCCATCGACGTTCATGGGGAGGCCGTGACCGTGCATGCCGCGGACGGCCGCAGCGTGTCGGTGGACCGGGTGATCCCCGCCACCGGGTTCCGCCCGGACCTGGCCATGCTGTCCGAACTGCGGCTGGACCTGGATCCTGCGGTGGACGCGCCCAAGGCCCTGGGCCCGCTGATCGACCCGGACTTCCACAGCTGCGGTACCGTTCCTGCCCACGGCGCCTCGATCCTGGCCCAGCCGGAGAAGGACTTCTACCTGGCCGGCATGAAATCCTACGGCCGCGCGCCCACCTTCCTCATGGCCACCGGGTACGAACAGGTCCGCTCCATCGCCGCAGCCCTGGCCGGAGACACCGAAGCCGCGGACGCCGTCGAACTTGAACTCCCGGAGACCGGCGTCTGCTCCACCACCATCCCGGACGATGCCGGGGATGCTGCCGCGGACGCCTGCTGCGGAGCCCCGGCGCCGGTGCCGGTGACGATCGGGTTTCCCACCGGACTGCAGCACGGCCGGGTAGGCGAAAGCATTTCCGGCTAGGCGCGCGACGTCTGCCAGCGATCCAAGCCAGGCTTAGGGAGCGGACCGGTCTCCGTCGATACCGATGGAACGGCCCCGGGCGAAATGGGCATTCGCGATGTCATTGACGTCGCGGAGGCTCTTCCCCGGGTTGGCCAGCCGGATCCACTCGTAGTCCCACTCCTGCATGTCCTGTACGCGGCTTATCCGTTTGTGGGCCCGCATTTGGGCCGTAAGTTCTTCGCCGCTGGGGACCACGCGGGGCGGGGCAGCCACGGGTTGCGGCCTGGGCGGTGGAACCCGGGCCGGTCGTGCCGGGGCCTTCGCTGAGCGGACGAGTGCCACAGTCAGCGCAACCACGCCCGCGGCAATCAGGAGGACCCACCAGTATTGAATGATGAGGGCTACGACGATGAGGACAAGGAAGGGGGCGCACCCCACTGCGCCGCCGCCCTTGGTACCTGACCGACGCCGTTTTGCTGCCATTCCGGTTCCTCTTATGACGTGATGGAACGATAGGAATCCACTCTCGCACCCGGCCCGCGCCCTGTCATGAGTAGGCAGTACTCGATTTTGGGCCCCTTGTCCCGGGCCGGCCGGCCACGTTGTGCGGTGCCGCTGCTCACCGCACCTCGATGGCGCCCATCATGCCAAGGTCCTCGTGGTCCAGGATGTGGCAGTGGTACGCGGACCGGCCGCGGAAGTCCGCAAAAGCGATCCGGACCTTGACCTGTCCGTTCGCAGGGACGTTCACCACATCCCGCCAGTCGGGGGAGGAGCCCGCCTGGGCGTTGTCTCCCAGCACCTGCATCGGCCAGACATGCAGGTGGAAGGGGTGGTCCATGGGGCTTGTGTTGACCAGGCTCCACTCCTCCACGGTGCCTGCTGCCGCCGTCGTATCTGTCCGGGCTTCGTCGAACTGCTTGCCGTTGATGGTGAAAGGCATCATTCCGCCGGCGCCCATGCCCATGCCGGCAGTGAGGATGATCTGCCGGTGGGCCGCCACCGCGGATTGCCTGAGGTCTGCGGGGGCAGGCTGGGCCGGGATGGCCAGCGGGGAAGCAGTGGATTCACCGCTTACCCGGAATGTGGCCAGCGTGGTTTCTTCCGTCCCCTGGCCCGCCCCGGACCCCGTCATCCCGGCCATGCTTCCACGGTTGTACCTGGATGCCTGCAGGACTGAGTCGCCGGCAGCCGCTGTGACCAGGAGGTCCGCCCGGTTTCCGGGGGTGAGCAGCAGCTCGTCAACGTCCAGCGGCTTCTCGAACCGGCCGGAATCCGCCCCCAGCAACTGCATTTTTTGACCGTCCAGCCTGAGCCGCAGGTACCGGGCCACGCAGGCGTTGACGATCCGCCACCGTTCCCGCTGTCCCGGAGCCGCGCTGAACTCAGGGTTGGTTTGGCCGTTGACCAGGAGCAGGTCACCTTCCCTGCCTGCCATCCGGTCCATAGCCGAGACAGCGCTGATATTTCCTGCCGGGTCCACTGTGGTGTCCGAAACCACCAAGACGCGTTCCGCGCTGGCCTCGATGGGCTCCGGGTCCTCCACGATGATCGCTCCAAAGAGCCCGGCGAAGACCTGGTCGGCCACCATCCCGTGATGGTGCGGGTGGTACCAGTACAGTCCGGGCGGATGGTTCCCGGGAAGGTGGTACTCGTAGTCAAAGGAAGAGCCCGGACCGACGGCGATGAAGACGTTGTCCCCGTTGTTCTCGGGGGACACGTGGAGGCCGTGAACGTGCAGGTTGGTGGGCTGGGAGAGGCTATTGACCAGACTGATCTTCAGGGTGTCGCCGGGGCGGATCCGCAGCGTGGGCCCGGGAACGCTGCCGTTGTAGCCGAGCGCCATGGCTTGCCGCCCACCCAGCTGGACCTGGGCGGGCGCGGCTTCGAGCCGGACCTGCAGTTGACCTGCCGCGCTCCTGAGTTCCTCCGGCTGGACCAGGCTGCCGCCAGAGGGCCGGGCGGCGGGGGAGGACAGCGACCAGATCAGTCCTGCCCCGCCTGCCACCGTTCCCGCCGCCCCCAGGCCGCCCAGGAGCAGCGCCTGCCGGCGGCTGATGGGGCGCACTACCGTCCCTCGCCCAGGACCCTGAGCTGTTCCCGGTACTGGTCGGCGGTGAGTTCGCCCCGCGCGAAGCGTTCATCGAGGATTCGCCGCGCGGCGGAAGCACGCGGCCCGTCCTGGCCCCGGCGGCCGCCGATGCCGCCGCCGAAGGCCCGCACTGCCAACACCACCAGCAAGGCGATTCCGAGCAGCAGGAGAATCCCCCAGATCCACGTGGACCCTTGCCCGTATCCCCACATCATCGCCGGAGCCCTCTCTCGTAGGAATGCTCCGATTCTCGTTAGCCGTGGAAGCGGGAGCTAGAGTCCGAGGTCCCCCACCGATCCGGGAATGCGCGGTGGACCCTGCGCCTCAGTCGATGTCGGTGCTGGTGCTCAGCTCCTGCCACTGGTCCAGCTCAGCGCGCTGCGCATCCGCCACCTTGCCGAACGCGCCGAACGCGTCCGTGCCCAGGACCAGAAGGCCCGGCGGGTTGGGGGAATCGACGACGGCGAGGATCGCCTTGGCTGCCTTGTCCGGGTCGCCGGGCTGGTTGCCGTGGGCGGTGTCGACTTCCTTGCGGCGCTTGCCGGCCGTGTCCGCGTAGTCCCCGATCGCCGTCGCGGACTGCGTGAGCGAGCGGCCGGCGAAGTCGGTGCGGAAGCCCCCGGGTTCGATCGCGGTGACGTTGATGCCCAGTGGCTTGAGCTCGTTGCGGAGCGATCCGGACATGCCCTCCAGCGCTGCCTTGGTGGCCGCGTAGTAGCCCGAGCCGGCCGGCGTGATCCGCGCACCGATCGACGAGATGTTCAGGATGGACCCGGACTTGTTGGCGCGCATGCCCGGCACCACTGCCTTGATCATGTCCACGGCGCCGAAGAAGTTGGTGTCGAACAGGCGGCGGATGTCGGCGTCGTCCGCTTCCTCCACGGCGGCGCGGTAGCCGTAGCCGGCGTTGTTCACCAGCACCTCGATGTTGCCGAACTTCTCCTCGGCGGCCTTCACCGCCGCGGCGATCTGCGCCTTGTCGGTGACGTCCAGGGCCAGGGGGAGCGCCGTGTCCGGGAAGCCGGCGGTGATGTCCTGGACCGCTTCGATGTTCCGGGCGGTGACGACGGCGTTGTGCCCGGACGCGAGCACGGTTTCCGCGAGTGCCCGGCCAAGTCCGGTGGAGCAGCCTGTGATGAGCCACGTTGCCATGGGTTTTCCTTTCATAGGGGAGTGGGAAATAAGGGGCGGGCAGGCGCCTAAGCCCGCTGCCGCCGTCGTGCGTGTGCTGTCAGTTCATTCGCGCCGTAGCTGTTGTCGTCCGGGTTGACGGTGACGCCGGGGGCAACCAGCTGGTCGATGCGGTCCAGTACCTCGGGGGCCAGGACGGTGTCCGCGGCCGGGAGGTAGGACTCCAGCTGCTCCATGGTGCGCGGGCCCACGATCGCGGAGGTGACGCCCGGGTGGTTGATCACGAACGCGATGGCCATCTCGATGAGCGTGACCCCGGCCCATTCAGCCACCTGCGCGAGCTCCTCCACGATGTCCAGCTTGCGCTGGTTGGCTGGCTGCGTCATGTCGAACCGGGCGCTGGGGCGGGCACTCGAGGTGGGCCGGGACGCGGAGTCCTTCCGCCAGCGGCCGGAGAGCCAGCCGCCGGCCAGCGGGCTGTAGGTGAGCGTGCCCATCCCGTGGCGCTGCACGGTGGGGAGGACGTCCTCCTCGACGCCGCGGGTCAAGATGGAGTAGGGCGGCTGCTCGGTGACGAACCGCTCCAGGTTGCGCTCGCGGGACGCCCACTGCGCCTCCACAATCTGGGAGCCGGAGTAGGACGAGGATCCGATGTACCGGATCTTGCCCTGGCGGACCAGGTCGGTGAGCGCGCCGAGGGTCTCCTCCACGTCGGTGTCCGGGCTGGGCCGGTGCACCTGGTAGAGGTCTATGTAGTCCGTGTTCAGCCGGCGCAGCGAGTCCTCCACCGCCCGGATGATCCAGCGCCGGGAGCCGCCGCGCCGGTTGGGGTCCTTTTCGTCCATGGGCATGAAGAACTTGGTGGCCAGGAAGACGTCGTCGCGTCTTCCGGCGAGAGCCTCACCGACGATCTCCTCCGAGGCGCCGCCGGAGTAGACGTCCGCGGTGTCGATGAAGTTGATGCCGGCGTCCAGGGCGCGGTGGATGATGCGGGTGGCGTCGGCGCGGTCGTCGTTGCCCCAGGGGCCGAACATCATCGCGCCGAGGCAGAGGGGGCTGACCTGCACGCCGGTGCGGCCAAGCGGGCGGTATTCCATATGTGTTTCTCCTTTAGGCTTCCGGGATGACCATGGCGAACCGCTCCGGGCGGGCCACATCCGGGTCGGGGCCGCTGCGGACGCCGGAGTCCAGGGCACCGATGGTCTTGAGCTCGTCCGCCGACAGTTCGAAGTCGAAGACCTCGAAGTTCTCTGCGATGCGCGCCGGATTGGTTGATTTGGGGATGGCGGAGCGGCCCTGCTGCAGGTGCCAGCGCAGCATCACCTGGGCCGGGGTCCTGCCATGGGCGTGCGCGACGGCGGCAATCGCCGGGTCGCGCATGACGTTCTTCCGGTTCTCGCCCCAGCCGGGGTAGAAGGTGATGCCGCCGATGGGTGACCACGCCTGGGTGAGGATGCCGTGCTCCGCGTCCGCCGCCTGGACGGCCGGCTGCTGGAAGTACGGATGCAGCTCGATCTGGTTGACGGCCGGGACCACGTTCGTTGCCTCGAGCAGCTGCCGCAGGTGGTGCGGCATGAAGTTGCTGACGCCGATGGCCCGCACCCTCCCGTCCTTGAGCAGCGTTTCCAGGGCCTTGTATGCGGCGACGGTCTTGTCGAACCGGTCCGGGGCGGGCTGGTGCAGGATGAGCAGGTCCAGCTGCTCCACGCCCAGCTTGCCCACCGCCTTGTCCCACGCGTGCAGCGCCTCGTCGAAGCCGTAGTCGCTGACCCACACTTTCGTCTCGATAAACACCTCGGAGCGGTCCAGCCCGGACCGGCGGATCCCTTCGCCCACCTCGCGCTCGTTGCCGTACGCGGCGGCGGTGTCGACGTGCCGGTAGCCCACCTCGAGCGCTGTCTGGACGGCCGCCGTCGTCTCTTCCGGGGGACTTTGGAAAACGCCCAGGCCGAGCGCGGGCATCGTGACGCCGTTGTTGAGTTTCAGTTCCATGCCTCCACGCTATTTCGGCGCACGGGTTTGTGGGAGGGCTTGCCAGTCCCTCCTTCGCAGGCCGCGCGCCGCGTAGCGTGGGGGCATGACCAACAGCGACGACGTGCGGAAATTCCTGACCTCCCGCCGCGCCCGGCTCACCCCGGAGGACGCCGGGCTGCCCGCGTACGGCGGCAACCGGCGCGTGGCAGGGCTCCGGCGGGAGGAGGTGGCCATGCTCGCGGGGATGAGCATCGACTACTACATCCGGCTGGAGCGGGGGAACCTTGCGGGCGCGTCGGACAGCGTCCTGGAGGCTTTGGCGCGGGCGCTGCAGCTGGACGACGCCGAGACGGCCCACCTTTTCGACCTGGCCCGCGCGGCCACGTCCGCGCCGAGGGTCCGGCGGAAGCGGAGCCCGTTGACCGTGCGTCCCAGCGTGCAGCGGGTCATCGATGCGATTACGACGGCGCCCGCCTGGGTCCGCAACGACCGCGGCGATGTGCTGGCCTCCAATGAGCTGGGCCGGGCCCTGTACCTGGAGATGATGGCGGATGCCGTCACCCCGCCCAACAGTGCGCGGTTCACGTTCCTGAACCCACCCAGTGGTGGGGGACCTGGATCTGACGTACGAGGCGATGGAGCTTCCCGCGGACCCGGGCCTGCGGATCAACATCTACACGGCCGAGCCCGGGACGCCCTCTGAGGATGCGCTGAAGGTGCTGGCCAGCTGGGCGGCGACGCAACGGGCCGCGGCGCAGGCGCCTGGGGTGCCGCTGCAGGAGAAGCGCTAGACCCATCCGAAAGCGGACGGTCCTGTCAGGACTCGGCGTTGATGAATCCGATGATGATCGCCGTCCACCAGGCCAGCTGCGAAACCACCATGCACGCCACCATGTGGATACGCTGGCCACGGGTCAGGTCCGTGAACTCGGCATCGGCGGGAAGCCGGGCGAGGCGCCGCATGAGGGGGATCAGCATGATCCCGTTCAGGCTGAGCACCAGGACCGCCGCGAGTTTGAGTTCCGTCATCGGGTTGTCCAGGTGCGGGCTCAGGAACACGCCTGTGGCCAGCAAACCGGCGAGCCCACCCCAGATCAGCGGTGTGGCTGCCCCATCGAGCCGAATGATCTCGCCAAGTCCGCGCCGGCCGATCAGCCACAGCAAACCGTGCCAGTCGACCAGGATGATGGCACCGAAAGCCACAACCAGGAAGAGGTCATGTACTGCGAGGTCGACATTATGGACACCGTCGTCCACATTTACCAGGGATGAGAGAATTACCGACAGCAGCCACACCACGATTGCCGCGGCGGAAAGGGCAACAACCAGGCGCCGGGTGGACCGCTCGGACTCACGGTGCCGCCTGATGGTACGCCTGCTGACGGGGACATAGCTCATGACATGCCTCTGTGGGACCTGTAACCGATGGCCGTCCCAGCAGGGCCCGAATTAGCACCAACTTAGCCCCGTCAGTGCCGGTCAACAAGGAAAAGTTGCTCCCCGCGGACAGGGCGGAGCACTTACGGCAGAAGCGAATCGTCCGCCAGCCACGCCATTGCCTCGTCCATGGATATGAAGAACCGGGTGGGGTGCGCCGGCTTGTGCCGCCCCATATAGAAGTCGGCAATGGTCTGGTCCACGGGGGAGGTGCCCACGACGGCCGCGCGCGTCAGCGGCCAGGTGCCGGCGAAGGCCTTCAGGGCGCCCTGGTCAATCCACGCCAGGCCCGTCATCTCGACCAGCAGCGGCAGGGTCCGTCCCGCACTGAGGACCCGGGCGCGTTTCATCAGCGCCCGCGCGTCGCGCTCGGTGACCACGTCCCCGTGCCCCCATTTCAGGTGCAGAAGTTCCCCGGAGAGCTCGATGGTTCCGGTGACATCCATGCCTACTACTTTGCTGGTGCTTCGCCGCCCACGGCAATACGGAGCGGAAACGCACGACGGCGGCACGCGCCAAAGCGGCCTGCCCACCTTGTGCAGGTGGGCAGGCCGCTCGGCCGGAGCTAGTGTTCGGCGCGCGCGCCCGGCTCACCGCCCGGCTTGCGCGCGGGATCCACGGTGCCGCCCTTTCCGTAATCGCCTTCCGGGTACCGGCCGGTCTCGGAGGCGGCGGTCCGGCCGGATACCGGACCGGCCTCACCGTAATCGGCCTTGACATAGCGTCCGGCTCCCACGGTCCTGTCGCCCAGGGGTTCGGGCAGTGCGCCTTCGCTGCCCGCCGGACCGTAGTCCCCTTCGATGTACTGGCCCTCTTCGTCCTCGGCATGGCGGCCGCGCTGGGCCCCGGCTTTGCCAAAGTTGCCTTCGACGTACCGTCCACGCAGGTCGCGCTCCTCGGGCGTCTCGTCCGGGCTGGGGGTGTTTTCGATATTGCCGTTGTCGTTCATGATCTTGCCTTTCGAACGAACTCCACGTCTCCATGCCGCGGTCCGGACCCTGTCGGGGCTGTTGCTGTTTTGGAACTATTGCTTTTCCGGCACTGTTGCCTGGGGACACTTTCGGCGTAGCATAAAAGTACACGGATTGTCAATTAGTCCGGATGAAGCCAAGGACAACAGCCAAAATCGCAAAGAAGGTACGCGCGATGAGTGATATCAGTCCGCTACGGAATGCCGTCCGCAATGGCAGCGGACTCAAACGACTGGGTGGGACCTGGGGCGAGCTCCTTGCGGAGTTCCTGGGCACCTTTGTGCTGATCTCGTTCGGCGACGGCGTGGTGGCCATGGCGGTTGCCGCGTTGCCGGGATCGGGCCGCGCCGCAACATCTACCACCATCTTCATGGCCGCGGGTGACTGGCTGCTCATTGCCTGGGGATGGGCCCTGGCCGTGGCGTTGGCCGTCTACGTGGCCGGCGGCGTCAGCGGCGCCCACATCAACCCCGCAGTGACAGTGGCGTTCGCCGTCCGCCGGAAGTTCCCCTGGCGGAAGGTGGGGCCGTACATCGTGGCGCAGGTGCTGGGTGCCTTCGCCGGAGCCGCGATGGTGTACCTGCTGTACTTCAACGCCATTGACGCCTACAACAAAGCCGTCGGAACCGGCCGTGGCGACGCGAAGGGGCTGGCCAGCTACTCCATTTTCGCCACGTTCCCCGCGCCCTACTTCAACGGCAACCCCACCGGGCCGCTGATTGACCAGATTGTGGGCACGGCGTTCCTGGTCATCTTCGTCGTGGCCATCATCGACATGCGGAACACAGCCGTCCAGGCCAACCTGGGCCCGTTCATGATCGGGCTTGCGGTCGCGGCCATCGGCATCTCCCTCGGCGCCAACGCCGGCTACGCCATCAACCCTGCCCGCGACTTCGGACCGCGGCTTTTCGCCTGGCTGGCCGGATGGGGCCAAACGGCGCTGCCTGGAACCGTGGACGGGGCCTTCAGCTGGTACTTCTGGGTGCCCATCGTCGGCCCGTTGGTCGGCGGTGTGATCGGTGTGCTGATCTACGACTGGTTCATCGGGGACGTCCTCAATGCCCGGGCCCGGCTGCAGGAATCCACGCCTCCGGGCCGTGCCGGCGGTGAAACGCCTCCGGCCACCGAGGCCGAGACGTCAGTTCCGGAGACCCGGGCCGCCCCGAAGCGGAGGGCCGCATAACCGGCAGGCGTCAGGCGCGGGCACCGCAGCATGAAAGTGCGACGGCGGCCCGCGCCTTTCGTGAGCGGGCAGAAACGTACGATGCCGGTCTCTACGCCGTAGACTTTACGCGTAGACTAAGTAATCAGGAAGCTTATGCAGTCGGGGTTCCCTTGGGCTTGGCATTACGCAACAGAATGGTTCCACCATGGCTTCTCCAGAACATAAGTCCGGCAGCGCATCCTCCCCAAAAACCCGTCTGAGCAGGGAGGTTGTCCTCAACGCTGCGCTTGGACTGGTGGACGCCGAAGGTTTGGAGGCACTCACCATGCGCCGGCTGGGTCAGGAGCTGGGGCGGGATCCGATGAGCCTTTACCGCTACGCCGACAACCGCGCCGCCCTGTTGGACGGCGTCGCTGAAACTGTGCTGAACGAACTGGCGATCTTCCCCGATGACCCGGACTGGCAGGCGCAGCTGCGCAAGATTGCGCACGACCTCCGCCTCCTGGCGCTCCGGCACCCGAATGTTGTCCCGCTGCTGGTCACCCGGCCACTGTCCACACCGCTGGGCCTGCGCCCCCTGGGCACCCTGCGGCCCCTTGAGCAGATCCTGGCGCTTCTGATAGAAGCCGGTTTCACCCCTGCTGACGCGCTTCATGTCTACCGGGCTTACTACGGTTTCCTCTACGGCCACATCCTGAATGAACTCCAGGAATACATCGTGGACCCGGAGGAAAACGAAGCCATCCTCCGCCTCGGCCTGCACCGGCTGCCGGCAAAGGACTTCCCGCACCTCCGCGCACTGGGGCCCGTCCTGGCCGATTACGACGGTGACCTCGAGCTCGACCAGGGGCTGAGCATCCTGCTCACGGGCCTCGCCGCCCAGCTTTCCGGACCCCGACCAAGGGCCACGGAGGTGCAGGCTGCGGGAGCTTTTGAGAGCGCGCCCTCCCAAGCCGATTAGGGGCCTCCTCGCATTGACATTCATTTTCAAGCTGAGGATCCTCATTTCTACGTAATTCAGGTACTTCAACCCGGCTGAGGTGTCCCGTGGGCGGTGGTGGCTGTGGACATGTGGAATTGGACCTGCTCCGGTTTTGGCAACTGCGCCGCGACGGAGAAATTGTCCACGTCGCCGCCCGCCAGCAGCGGCTGATCGCCGCGCTTGCCGTCCGCGGCCCCAGGGTGCGGAGCTACGTTGCCGGGCTCCTTTGGCCCGACTGCCCCGAGCCCAGGGCCCTGGAGAGCCTCCGGGTCAGCGTCCACCTGGTCACGCGCCAGGTTCCCGGGATGCTGGCCAAGGATGGGTCCGTGCTTGCCCTGGACCCGTCGGTGCAGGTGGACCTTTACCGCGTGCGGGCCCTGCTCCACGAAGGCCCGGCAGGGAACGGGAAAGCCAAAAACGCCCTGCTGGACCTGCGGGACGCCGAGTTGCTGCCCGGCTGGTATGAGGACTGGGTGCTGTTCGAACAAAGCCGGCTGCACCAGGACCGGCTGCGCGCCCTGACGCTCCTGGCAGGCTCACTGCTGTCGGCGGGCGACTGCGAGGGCGCTGCGGAAGCGGCGGGTGCGGCCCTGGAAATCGAACCCCTCTACGAGAGCGCCGTGCGCGCACTGGTTACCGCGGAGTTAACAATGGGGAACCCAGTCTCCGCACTGCACGCCTACGACAACTACACAAACGCCCTGCGCACGGACATGGGCGTCCTTCCCTCCGACACCCTCAACAAACTCATCGACGCCATACAGGTGGGGTCTTCACCCGTCCTGGGCCGCCAGCCAGCGGCGCACAGTGTGGAGGACTTCCTCCCGGTCCACCGTGGATAGGCTGCCGTGCTGCCCGGCCCCCTCGCTGTACGTGACACGCGCGCGGAACCCGTGTTCGCCGTCGGGCTCACTCCAGGTGCGGATCACCAGGGTGCCGCCGCTGCCGGGGACCCCGGGCCCGTCGGGGACAATGTGGTCGATCATGTTGTTTTCTGGCTCCTCTTCCGTTGACCCTGATCATGCGCGAAAGACCATCAGCAACCCGCGGTTTTTCCTGAAAGATTGGCGCAAGATCCGCTGACTGAGCGGCAGTAACGGGGCTGTAACGCCGGGAATGGTCAGCTTCGTGGCGCAGGCGAAGTGCCGGCAGCGGAACTGCGAGGGGCTCTATGCCGTGGGTGATGGACCTCAGTGGCCGGCAGGCCTGGGCCAGTGAGGCCATCGAAACCCTCCGTGCCGCGCACGTCCCCCTCCAGCCGGCAGATGCACCTGAGACTGCCGCCACCGCCGGCATCATCTTTGCCGGGACGCAGTCCCAGGAGCTGGTCTCGGCCCTGGGCCTGGCGGAGTATGGCCGCTGCAGGGTGCTGGTGTTCGGCCCGCCGGACGGAAGGTTGAAACCGTGGCCGGTGCTTGAGGCGGGTGCGGCCGAATGTATGGCCTGGCGCGGCCAGGTGGCGCCGGTGGCGGCGTGGCTGCAGCGGATCGAGGACGTGGAAGCGGTCATCGACTCCGTTCCGGTCCGGGACAAGCTGGCGGGGCAAAGCCCGGCGCTGCGGTCCGCGCTCCGGGACTTGGTGGTGGCCGCGAAGTTCGGGAACGCCCCCATCCTGATCCAGGGTGAGACGGGGACCGGCAAGGAGCTGGCGGCCCGGGTGGCCCACGCGGTCAGCAGCCAGCGCGGCAACCTGGTGGTGGTGGACTGCACCACCATTGTTCCCACGCTGATGGGCAGCGAGTTGTTCGGCCACGAACGCGGTGCCTTCACGGGCGCGGTGAGCGTGCGGACCGGCGCGTGCTCCGGTGCCGACCAGGGCTCGCTGTTCCTCGACGAGGTGGGCGAGCTGCCCCTGGAACTCCAGCCTGAACTGCTCCGCGTGGTCCAGGAAGGCACCTACAAAAGGGTGGGCGGCGACAGGTGGCTGCACAGCAAGTTCCGGCTGATCTGTGCCACCAACCGCGACCTGGCACATGAAGTCGCCGCCGGCAGTTTCCGCACGGACCTGTATCACCGGATCGCGGCGTCCGTGGTCACCATGCCGCCGCTGCGGAACCGGCTGGAGGACATCCTGTGCCTGTTCGCCCGGTTTTGCCGGGAGGCCACCGGTGCCCGCACCGATCCGGAGGTGGATCCGGCTGTCCAGGACGTCCTGCTCCGGCGCGGCTACCCCGGTAACCTGCGCGATTTGCGGCAGCTGGCCTTCCGCATCGCCGCGCGCCACGTCGGGCCGGGGGCCATCACCCCCGGCGACCTTCCCCGCGAGGACAGGCCCCAGGCAGGCCGCCAGGCCGCGGGCCAGGTCCAGAACGCGTACGACGACGGCCCGGCCGGCGCCGTCGATCCACTTGCCGTCGATCCACTCGCCGTCGATCCGCTCGCCAGAGCGGTGGCCTGGGCAGTGGACGCGGGCCTTGGGCTGCGGGAGATCAAGGAACGCGCGGCGGAGGCGGCCGTGGCGGTGGCGGTGGAGCGGAGCGGCGGCAACGTCCATTCGGCCGCCACCATGCTGGGGCTCACGGACCGTGCCGTCCAGCAGCGGCAGGCCCGCAGGACGGACACCGATGGTCCTCAAACCCGGTGAGACACCCCGTCTGCCACTGCAGGGCAGTTGGTGCATTGCGGGAACTTCCACGTCAGCGGACGCCTGAATCGAATGCCACTTTCACCTCGGTGAAGGACCCTGCCTTGATGACAACATCCTGCGGCGGAGCGGACGGCATCGGAGCCCCGGACAGGTTAGCGGCTTGAAGTTCGTATGTCCCCGCCGGAAGCTCTAGCCTGAACTCTCCCTGGTCGTTGCTTGTAGCCTCACGGACCGTTGTTCCTGAGCGGTCCTTGACGGTGATGCGGGCCGGCAGGGGAATGTCGGGACAGGGCGTGGAGGCCATCATTTCCGGGCATCCGGCATCGACAGTGACGTGTCCGTTCATCCCAGACCTCGCAGGGGGCGTCGCACAGGAAACGGATGTTCCTGCGAGGCACACCGCGACAACCACGGACTCAAAGAAGCGGAGCAGAACGCCCATATTGCAAGAACGCTCGTTCCCCGGCACAAGTTCCTCCCCTTTGCCCCGCCACCCCGAATCTGGGCTCGCCATTGCTTGCTCTGACCCAGTAACGCGCCAGTAACGCCGGCATATCTTTAATGGTCTGCGACGCCATTCTTCATTTTGGAAAGGGGCAGGGCATGAAAAGGAAGCTGAGGACAATCTTCTGGTGGGAGGCGGCCGGGGCCATAGCCAGTGCAGTTCTTTTCATCATCACGCTTTTCAACCGCGAATGGATTGAAATCGTCTTTGGAGTGGAACCGGATGGAGGCAACGGAACCATGGAATGGGCTGTCGTCGTCGTCTTGGCTGCGCTCACGTTGCTGTCGCTGACGCTGGTTGGCCGTGAATGGCGGCGTTCGGTCGTTCGGGAGGCGACTTAGTCCTGCGTCCAGCTACACACCTGTCGACCTTAATCAGTTGTCTATTAGTAGTAGAAGGGAGCCGTGATGAGCGAGACAGCAGAGTCCCCCGCTCCACAAGGCTCAGAGCAGTCCAGGCGGGTTGAACTTTCCGGCCCAACCTTCCAGCCTGAGGAGGGCGGTCCCCGGGAGGAACAACACCTGCCCGACCTGGACCAGCGGCAGGAGGCGATCCGCACGGAACGACGCGCGGCAGGCCCGGAGTCAACAAACCAGGACCAACAGGAAGTGCTCGAAAACGAGGCGCCGCGCAACGATGACGAGCCTGAAACTGATCCAGCAGAAAGTTCCCAGGAGTAGCCATGTCTCCCGTCTCGATCTTGTCCAACATCTCACTGGGCGACGGGCCCACAAGCAACAACACTTCAACTGTGGGCGAACCGACAGCCGCGGTGGCGGGCAACCACATGTTCGTCACCGGGAACTGGTACGCAAGCCAAAGTACCGACGGCGGCACGAACTGGAAGCACGTGGATCCCTTCACCGCGTTGCCCTCGGCCGCAGGGGGTTTCTGCTGTGATCAGGTCGTTCTGTACGACGCCCGGCGCAGACTCTGGATCTGGATCCTTCAGTACACCCGCCGCAATGGAGCGAACGTTTTCCGGCTGGCCGCCGTCCACGACAGCGATTTCGGCAACCCGGGGGCATGGTACTGGTGGGATATTGCGCCGACAACGGTGGACGGCTCGTGGACACAGCTGTGGTTTGACTACCCCGATGCAGCAATGACCGCAGACAACCTGCTCGTCACGTTCAACGTCTTCAACAATGTCGGCGCTGGGCAATGGCAGCGGGCCGTCGTCATGCGCTTTCCACTGGCCACCATCGACAATCGTGGCACGCTGATTTTCAACTCCTGGTCGACCACCCAGAACGGTTCCATCCGGCTCACGCAGGGTGCCAGCGGAACCATGTACTTCGCCAGCCACAATTCAACGCAGCAGGTACGCCTGTTTTCGTGGGCAGACGGGCAGAACGCGGTCAACTGGTGGGACATCAACGTCGCCGCATCCAGCGACGCGATTTCGTCCAATGCCCCCAATAATGTGAACTGGCTGGCCCGGACCGACCGGCGGATCACCGGCGCCTGCATAGGCAACGGCACCATCAGTCTCATGTGGACCTCCGGCAGCGGATCGAACCGTCCGCACCCCTACTGCAGGGTCGTGCAAATCGCAGAGGCCTCCAAGCAGGTCACGGCCCAGCCTGACATCTGGAGTTCCACCCGGTCCTGGGCATATCCGGCGGCTTGCACCAACAGTGCCGGGGTGCTCGGGTTCACGGCGTTCTACGGCGGGGAAGACCGCAACCCGGGACACATCGTCGGAGTCCGTGACGCCAACGGAACCTGGAGCACCGCTTACAGCAAGCTGGGAAGCCACTCACCCGATGATCCTAAATGGGGCGACTACCTATCCTGCCGCCGGCACGCCCCCTCCGCCGAAACATGGGTTGCCTCCGGATACACCCTCGAAGGCGGCGCGACCCGCACCGACATTCTTCCCCGAATTGTTCGGTTTTCAAGAGTGTGACTGGCCGTACCCGAGGGGTTGTGGTTCTGTCGCGAAGGCTTCCAGTGCTTGGGCTGAAGATCGGAGAAGGGAAGGTGACACGGTGAGTGGACATCGGAGCGAATGGACGCCCCAGCAAGTGCAGGAAAACCTTGGCGAGGCCAACGAAAACCTGCCTGAAGCACGGACCACCGACAGGTTTCCGGTGGCCGGCACGGCGAGTGGAATGGATTTGCGGGCAGGCGAGCATCCGTACGAGGAGGATACGGCCGGAGCCGCAGGGCAAGGCAACGACCTCCGGATGCCACCCGACCCGCCCCGGCACACCACCGAACAGGCCGGTCGCTAATGGGCCTCTACTTCAACAACGGCACCGGGGACACCCTCTTCGTGGCCTACGCATACCACTCTCCCGGTTGCGAGGGCGGCACGGACTGGTCAAAGAAGGGCTGGTACCGCATCACGCCCGGTGGAACCGCAAAGGTCCTCACCGGGTGGGCCGGGCCCGGGAAGTACTTCGTCTTCGCCGAGAACGAGTTCCGCACCAGGGCCTGGTCCGGCCCATTTTTCACACAGTTACCCTCAAGGGCGTTCGACTGGTGCTGGCAAACCGGAAGTACGGACAGCCGGACACTTGGTCTCGCGAAATTCGAGGTCGGGTGGGGAATCCTGGATCACACCGTGCGCTTGACCTGACCACCCTGTGAGACTGCGAAAGGGCAGCGGCAGGGCCTCAGGACGGACTCCGCCGGCACCTAAATCCAGCTAAAGCCCGTGGCTCAGCTCGTCCGCCACCTCGTGCCAGTACCCGTCACCGGTCTCCTCGGCCAGTTCCCGGAACAGGTCCCCAAGTTCGCGCCAGAGCACGTCCGGCCCCTTCCGTCCCGGAACCCGGCCGCGGTAGTTGGCGCGCTTATAGACCCTGCCGAACTGCTGGCGGACAAGGTCTTCCACGGCGAGCCCGAACATGTCCGGTTGCTTGTCCGGCGACGGAAACGGAATGAATTTTGCCAGCTGGACCGGCGGCAGCTCGCGGCGGGACTTCACCAGGTCCTTCGTGGCCGGAAGCCGGTCATCCCTGGTGCTCTTTGCCACCAGCCGGTCCCCGGCGATTTCGTGGGCAAAGATGCGCACCTGGCTGGGCGCCGGCCCGGGAGGCCAGGGCCGGTAGGTAATCAACCACACGGATTCCCGTCGGGGCTCCTTGCCCGACATCCACGCCGGCCGGCCCGTCCTGCTGCCAGGCCTCGCCCGGCGGGCCGCCTCGCTCTGCCGGAGGTAGGCGCGCAGCTGGTTGAGGCCGCCCCTGATCGCCGGCCCGTTGTCCGGTTTTATCTCGGCCATTCCCGGGGCCCTGATCGGCTCCGGACCCATAGCCGGCACATTCACAGCCATGCCTTCTTCCTCCTGTCATGTCCCGTAGTGGTGCAACAGCGCCTGCTTCGCGCCGGTCCCGTCAGTCGAAGGACGTTGCCGCCCAAAACGAGGGCCCTGTCAGTCGTCGGCAGCTCCAACGCGAAGATCTTGGCGAGCTCGGGCGCGGGGTGCAGGTACGGCCCGTCGCTGCCGAACAGCACCTTGCGCGATCCCGCCCGGGCCACGGCCTCCTCCAGCAGGTCGAAGTACCGCACCCCTGAGGTGTCCGTGAAGATGTTGGGAACCCGGACCAGCACATCGGTCAGCCGTTTCTGGGCCCGCCAGTCGTCGTTAAAGGACGACAAATGCGGCACAATCCAGGCGACAGCCGGGTGCCGCCCGGCCAGATGGCACACCCGCTGCACATCCCCGCCGGGGTCAAAAAGCACCGGCATCCGGTGGCGTTCCGCGGTGAGCGCCACCTCATCCGTTGCGGGCCCATCGGACCAGTGCACCTTGATCCCGCAGGCGCCGCGCGCATGGGCGGCCGCCACCATGGCATCCACCCGACCGCGGTCGGCCACGGGATTGACGAAAACGTACCACAGCCACCCGCCGGGCTCCCTCGCGGCCAGCTGGGCCACGGCCCGGTTGGCTTCCGCGTAGCTGCCCACCGGCGCGGCCATCAGCACGCCCCGGAAAATTCCGACGGCGGCAGCCCGCTTCCGCCACAGCGCAAAGGATGCGGCGGGGCCGGCCGGGCCCAGCGGGACACCCGCGGTTCCGAGATGGACGTGCGAGTCCACGATCATCAGGCCGCCCGCCTGTCCCGCGTCACCGCGGCAAGTGCCTGCACCAGCCGGTCCAGGTCGGCCTGGGTGTGGTCGGCCCGCACCACGGCGGACAACAAGGCACCCGGCCGGCAGCGGGGCAGCTGCACCAGCACCTGCACACCCTGGGTGGCAAGCGCGGTGCGCCAGCGGCGGGCCAAGGGCAGGGAGCCGACCCGGGTTCCGACAATGGGAAAGGGAAGCCCCATCGGCGGAAGGCCCAGATCAGCGAACGCCGTCCGCAGCCAGAGGGTCAGCCGCCACAGCCGCCGCCGCAGCCGGGGGAGGCCGCTGCTGCGGAGGGCCCCGATTCCCGCGGCAAGGTCCGCCGCCGACGGCGGGCTGCTGTGCATCCGGTTCCCGCCGTTGCGGGCCACCGTCCCGACCGTGGTGCTGTCGCCCGTGATCACCGTGACCGGCGTGCCGTAGGCCTTGGCCAGCGAACCAAGCCACAGCAGCCGGTCGTGGGACAAGCCCAGCCACCGTGCCGTGCCGGTACCGTCCCCGAAGCCGCCCGGGCCACCGGATGTCCGGCCCAGGACGCCGAAGGCCAGGGAGTCATCAACGATCACCTGGCCCCCGCTCTGCCCGGCGATGGCCTGCAACTCAGCCAGGGGCGCGGGCCGGCCGCACCCCTGGCACCAGCCGTCCGTCAACACCCAGGTCCTGGAAGGCTCCGTCCTGTTTGGACGCACGACGGCGGGTGGCCGGAAGTGCGGGTACGTCACCACCCGCACGCCCCGGGAGAGCGAGGCCCGGCACGCCCACTGGGACAGCGGGTAGGCGCCCTCATCCACCAGGAGCACATCCCCGGGGCGGGGGAGTGACTGCAGTACATCCATCATTCCGTGCAGCGCCGACCTGGCCACCAGACCGCCGTCGGCCTGCTGTTGCGCGGCAACCAGGGATGCCAGCTCCGCGGCGGCGGGCAGCTCCCGGAGCGCGGCGGGCACTCCGGTGGTGAACTCCGCCCAGGGGGCCAGCGTGGCGCTGGAGTGGTGCTGGCCCAGGAACAGTGCGGAGGTGAAGTCCGCCCCGCCCGGCAACCTAGACATCTCCTGACCTACATGACCCGGCCATCTCCTAGTACCGGACCAGCTTCCGGGCCAACCGGCGCTGCAGCAAAGTGGACGGCATGGTGGTGTCAACGCGTTCGCTGAGGTCTACGCCGGTGACGGCCCGGTAGGCATGGGTGTAGCGCTGGACTGAGGGCTTCCACTTGAGTGCCCAGTTCTCTGCATCGTCGCCTTCCATGTCGGATTCATTCCAGCGTCCGTGGCGCACGGATAGAAGGAGTTGCTCGCCGTGAACAGCCAAGTCGTAGAAGTGCGTGATACTCGCGTCGGACCAGCCTTGGACGGTCTTCATGGTGTCCACCCGGTCCATCCAGTCCTCGTCATACGGAACCATGGTGCGGCCGCCGAGGAACTCACGCATTTCCGGCTGGGCCAGCAACCACTGCACTTCCATGGTTTCGATGCGGGCTGTCACCGACATATCGGCGAATTGGTTGTTAGCGCCGTTCGCAAGAACCAAGTGAAGCTCCCGCAAGCTGCTGAGCAGTGGAAAGGCGTCAGCATCCACGGTTTTGTCGTTGTGCTCCTTATAGAAGTAATGGCAATCGTGCAGGAGACTATGGAAAGCCCTGAGGAACTGTGTCCTGCGCTCCACCAGCAGTTCGGCGGGCGGAATCGCGCGTCCGATCAGCTGCAGACCGTACTGGTACTCGTATTCGGCCGCGCGCCGGCGTAGAGACAAACGGTCTTTTTCCGCTTCAGCAAGTCCCCAGAGGAGTCCTCGCAGGGGTAGGAGCGGGCTAACCGCCAAGCGGTAGAGTGGGTCCCCGCCCGTTGCAACACGGCGGTTTTGAAAGCGCGCCAGGATCCTGTTCAGTGACTGGAAAAGCATGCCTTCCTCCAGCCAATACACGTAAATCAGCTCCGTAAAGGGCACGAGCCTCAAGGGATACTGGCTCCTGGCGGGAAAGCCTGGAGGGAACGGTGCTGGCTGGTCGTCGCGTTCCGAGCTGACGTATGAGCCGCGTATGGCAGCCGTCAGCCCTTCTTCGGCGTGCCAAGCCGGGTCTTTCGCAGTCCCAAGACGCCCGAATGAGCGGCCCAGTGCCGCTTCGGTGACAAATTCTGTTGCGAGACCATGCAGTGTCTCGTATGACAATGATCCGTAGCCCGGGAATCTCGTGAGGCTACGGGCCTCATATTCGGCGAACTTGACAAAGCGCTCAAACTTGACGTTTTTTGACACATTTTGGATAAAATTCCACAGATGCGCGTGCGAACTGCCGGGTGTCGCATTAGGTTCAAGGGCAACCCGGACGATTGGCGGAGCCTCGCGGCGCTGGACCCGGAAGGTGTCGAGAATTTCCCAGTTTTCCGTCACAGGGGCTGCCTTCTTGCCCGCCTCCACTTCACGAACTTTATCGAATTCAACAGTGTATTCACCGGGGTCCTGGATCAGGACCATCCGCTCGAAGCTCTCCCCTGCCGCTAGGCTCCTGGCGACAACGCCGCCTCTGCTTCCATCTATCGGGATGGGAGCGCCTCCACCCGCCGGAACGATTCGAAATTGGAATTGCCCGCCTTGCTCCGATGGCCTGAGCTGAAAACGCAGGGCAACTTCCTGCCCCGCGTAGACGGGGTCCATTGGCCGTCGAGTGAATTCCATGACTATCTCCTAATTAGTGCTGGTGTGGTGAGGTGTTGCATTGCGTTGAGGCCCAGGGGTGCGTGGCCGCCCATGTCGTCCAGGCTGCTGCGGACTGCCCACGCGGTAAGCAGGGAGGACAGCTGTGAGCTTTCGTCCTCGGCGGTGATGCGGCCGGCGGCTTTGGCCTGGCCCAGGACGGCGAACACCAGTGCGGGCCGCTGCCGGGCCATGACCCCGAAGTCGTCGCCCCAGGCCTGGTGCAGGCGAAGAAGCCGTTCGGGCCGGCGTTCCCGGGTGGGCCAGATGGTGCCCAGTTTCCGGCCCCCGGCCGCCGGTACCGGGTGGTTCATGAGCAGGGAAACCAGATCGCCGATGTGGGCCTCGCACTTGCGAATCCACGCAAGGTGCTCCGCCGGCAGCCCGGAGGACGGGTACATGGCCCGCCATACCGATGCCAGCCCGCGCCACTGGGGATGCGGATACAGGGCGTCCCCCAGCGCCGCTGAGATCAGCACCCGAAGGTAGGGCATCGGGTGGGGATCGGTGCCGCCGGGCCGGAAGACGAAGTAGCGGGGGAGGCTGACGACCGCCAGCAGGCCCACGGTGGAGGTGATGCCCACGGTGGCGACGGACCACATGTCCGCCACGATCTCGCTGATCCACAGGGACCACACATCCCAGCCGCCGTCCGGGTCCTGCTGGGCACGGCGGTCAAGTTCGGCGCGGAGGGAAGTCACCAGGTCCAACTGCGCCGCGCCCTGATGGCCCACCTCGTGGGCCAGGGAGGACGCGATCCCGCTGCCCACCATCCGCTCCCGGGGCAGCCGGATGATTCCCACGGGGTTCGGTGCGCCGCCGGGCAGGCGGGTCTTGGCCCGCCGGATCGCAGCACCCGCACCCCTGGCGAGGTAGACCACCAGCCGGGCG
This sequence comes from Arthrobacter sp. SAFR-044, assembly GCF_059414985.1. Taxonomy (NCBI): domain Bacteria; kingdom Bacillati; phylum Actinomycetota; class Actinomycetes; order Micrococcales; family Micrococcaceae; genus Arthrobacter; species Arthrobacter sp. SAFR-044. Next base: position 262,448 of record NZ_JBPFDN010000006.1, read on the forward strand.
TCGCCGTCGTCGTCCCTTCCCTCCAGCCGCAGCGCGTCCTGGGCCAGGATGTCCAGCCCGGAAAGCCAGACGCCCGTGGAATGTTCGCTGCGCTGGGTGACTACTTCGGTGAACAGGTCGAACTGGGCCAGCACCACGTTGAACTGGAGGCGGATCAGGACGAACCGGCGCTGCTGTTCGGCAGGGCTGGCCGTCCTGCCGTCCCCGTGCAGCCAAGCCAGGAACTCGGCAACCTGGATCCGGAGCTCATGGCGGCCGGCGTGGAGGAAGCGTTCGATCAGCAGCTGGGCGTCCCGGGGCAGTGCGGCGGCGAGGACCATGGTTTCCTGCATGACGAAGGGCTTGATCTGGTCCAGCCGGGACACCAGGCCGTCCGCCTCGCTCTCGATGAGCGCGGTGCTGATGGTGTTCGTTTCCATCCCGATCGCCTGCCGTCAGCCGCCCGCTGGCTATATCCCCAGGAGGATGACGCGGCCGTCGCGGCGGATCCAGCGGCCTTCATCGGCGCCGCTCCCGGAATTGCCGTTGCCGGAATTGCCGTTGCCGTTGCCGTCCTGCTGGGTGTCCCAGCCTTCGTCCGGGGCGCCCCACACCGCACCCGAGTACTGGGTGTTGTAGATCCGGGTGCCGCCGCCGCGGTGGCCGCGGGACGGCCGCCGGGCGGCCTGGCGGGCGCGGAGCAGCGACGGGGCGTACCGGCGCGCGGCGGCGGTGGCCGCTGCGCGGGCGGCTGCGTTGGGCGGGACGGAGACGGGGGTCCGGGCGGCATTTCGGTAGGCGGCCCGGGCGAACCGGACGTAGCGGCGGGCGGCTTCTTCCTCGGCCTCTGATTCGTCCATGTTTTCGGCTTCCTCGGCCTCGAGCAGGCCGCCGGCCATGGAGCCAAGCTTGCTTCCAATGGCGGTCCCGACGCCGGGAGCCACGAAGGAGCCGATGGCACCTCCCACGATGGGCAGCGCCCTCTTGGCGACGGATTTGAGGGCACCGCCCAGGGCCTTGCCGATAGGCGACTTGATGAAACGGGAGGCGTTCTTCACCACGCTGCGGGCCAGGCTGCCCAGGAACTGGTCCAGTTCCTCCTCGGAGCTGAGGCTGAGGAGTTCCATGGCCAGCTCGTTCTCAAGGTTTTCCTCGTGGTCGGAGCCGCCCTCGTAGCCGCTGAAGTTGCCTTCGTCTTCTTCTTCCTGCGCCCACGGCGCGGCGGACTCGGTCTCGTAGTAGTTGGTGCTCATGGCAATGTCCTTCGGGTTGGTGGTGCCGGGTGGGTTAGCGTGCGTTGAGGATCACGATGTTGCGGCCGCGGCGGATCCAGCGGCCGCTGGCAGGCCGGCCGGGCTGCCTGGACTGGCCGTTCTGGCCGTTTTGGCCGGGGCGGCTGAGCAGGCCCGGCAGGTGCTGCCGGGCTGCGGCGGTGGCTGCCTGCTGTGCTGCATGGGCCGCAGGCACGCTCCTGGGCGTGGCCGCGGCGCGCTGGGCGGTGGAGGTGGCGAAGCGGACAAAGGCGCGGGCGGTTTCGAGGTCGCGGTCCTCCGGGGACAGGCCTTCCAGCTGGAGCCCGGATTCGAATTTCGTGCCGAGCCACTTGCCTACCTGGCGTCCGGCCTGGCCGCCTGCGCCGGGAACGAAGTAGTTGCCCACGGCCTGGCCCAGTTGCGGGAGGGCCTTGCGGGCGGCGGACTTGAGCACATTGCCCACCGCCTGTCCCGCCGCGCTCCCGGCGAAGTCCTTTGCCGCCGAGACCGCCTTGCGGGCCAGGTCGCCCAGGAACTGGTCCAGCTCATCCTCGTCGGTGACTTCGAGCAGTTCGGCGGCGAGGGCAAGTTCATCGGTTTCCTGGCTGTCGGCCTCGCCCCAGAGACCTCCGGCTTCGCTGGCGTCCTCGCCCTGGAAGGGTGACTGTTCGTCCTCGTAGGCGTAGCCGGACCCCTCATCCATCACCTCGCCCCAAGTGCCCTCGTCCTGGCCTTCGAACAGTGCCCTATCGATGTCGTGCATGAGTATTTCCTTTCCGGAGTTTGCAGGTGCCCGGGGAGGCACCACCGCGGAACACCGCATACCCTCTTACTGCACAATTCGTGCCAACCCGGGTGGGACGTCTGGCGGCCTGCCGCCGGGCTGGGCGGGGCGGAAATACGGGAGGCGAGGGCCTGGTCAGGAGCACGGGGCCGAACCGCCTTTCGCGGGGGCGAAAAAGACTTCGCCGGGCGACGGTGCGCCTGCCGGGCGGCGGGTGCCGGCGGTGCTGGCTTCGCCGGGCGGCGGGCGCCGGGTGCCTACGCGTCCAGCGGCAGCGAGCGCCGGTACTTGTTCACGGTCCGGCGGGCGATGGTAAAGCCGTTGCGGGCAAGTTCCGCGCGCAGCTGTTCGTCCGAGGCAGCACCGCCCGCCGCGATGGACTCCTGCAGTGCCGCCCGTGCGGCCAGGCCCTTGCCGAACAGGCACGCCAGGTCGATGACGGCACCGGAGGGCAGCCGGAGCCGCTTCCCGCTCACTGCCCTGCTCACGGTGGACGGGTGCAGTCCGATTTCCTGGGCGACGGCGGTCCGCGTCAAGGGGCGGTGCTGTCCCGCACCGTGGTCCAGGAAGTCCTTCTGGTGTGTCACGGCGCATTCGGTGATGCGGAGGAGGGCGCCGGCGCGCCGGTCGATCTGGTACAGGAGCCGCCTGGCAGCCAACTCGTGGTCCGTCAGCCATTGCTTCGCCTCGGATGCCGCGGGAAGCCCGGCGGAAAGGTCCACCACCTGGAGGCCGAACCAGGCGCTCGCGGGAACCTCCACCTCCACGGAGCCGTCGGCCCGGCGGTACAGAAACACGTCCGCCGTCGGAACCCCTGCAGCCGCGGCGCTGGTTTCCACTGCCACAAACGGCCTCAGCCGCTCCCTGACCATGGCCAGTCCGGCAAGGACCTGCTCCTCGGAAAGTCCCATGGCACGGACGACGGCGGCGGTGCTTCCCGCGGCGAGGTCCGCCAAGTGCCCGCGGACCAGGCGGGGGAGCCAGTCCGGGGCCTCGCCGGCGTCCACCAGCCCCTCCGCCTGGATGGCGAGCAGTTCCACGACGCTGGTGCAGGCGATGCCTGGCGGTCCAACGGCCCGGATCGCGCGGAGGGCCTCGTGCACCTGGTCAGGGCTCAGGCCATGCAGCAGGGCGATCTGCTCCGGCTCGCAGTCCAGGAGGCCACGGGAGGTCAGGTGCGCCAGCACGAGTTCCAGTGCGCGCCGGCAGTCCGGCCGGACTTCCACGGCGGCGTCTGCTTCCAGCGATGCGAACGGATTGACGGCCGGTTCGGGGCCATCGTGAAACGGCGAAGCTCCTGAAGTGCCCCGGCAGCGGAAGCAGGTTCCGGACGCCACATGCCGGCCGCACCCGGGGCAGGGGTGCCCCTCGGCACGTTCAAGGACAGGGTTGTCCGCCAGGGCGCGTTCGGTGGCGAGAACCACGTCCGCGTGCGTCATGGCCAGCATGCCCAGAGCCCTCAGCAGGCCGGGCAGCGCGCGCAGTTCGGGTTGCAGCCCCGCCTGCAGCTGCAGGCCCGGGCCGGGCCCTTCAGTGGCCATGACTCAGGCTAGCCGCGTGCATCGCGCGCCTCGTAGGGAAACGTTCGTCAGTTCGCCACGGTGAAGGGAACCACGGTCACCCCGGAGTTGGTCGAGCCCAGCTTGTTGTCACGGCACGATGTCCTCAGGTGCAGTTTGTGCAGCCCGTTGGGCAGCGTTCTGGTATCGATCGAGACGGGGGCGGCACCAAAGGGTTCGCGTCCGTACGGACCCGCGGCGTCCCAGAGCACGGTTCCGGGGTTGGGCGGAGCGGCGTGGAAGTCGGGGTCGATTGCGATGAACGAGTGCGTCGCCGGGAGCGAGTCGTTGGGGTGGGTGCTCAGGGCCACGGCCGGAGTCCAGACGCCTGAGACCGGGGCATCGGGGAGGGGGACGCTGCGGACCGACGCCTCGCAGTACCCGGAGTGGGTGTACCAGCCCTTGCCGCGCAGGAACGGGTACCGTGCGGCGTCGGACTTGGACTTTCCGTTCCGGATGTCCGTTTGCCAGTTGAGGCTTGCCCGCATCTCGTTGCCGTCCGGCTCCGGCACGAACGCGCGGAGGTGGATCTCCTGCAGGCCCGAATGCTTGAACACCGAGATGGGGCGGGAGAACGTCAGCCAGCGCTCGCAGGTTCCGCTGCACACGAAGTCTCCGCCGCCCGTGCCTGACGGGCCTGGGCAGGTGAAGTTGGCTGCTGCGGCCCGCAGATAGCACTTCTGGACCGCGGTTTCACTGCCGGACGTCAAGAACACCATGGAGACGTAATCGGCCGTGCCGGGATTGTCGTGGAGGATCACCCGCACGTTCACGGTCAGGTTGCCCGAACTGAGCGTTTCGCGGTCAGGGATGCACGCACCCAGATGGACGTGGCCGTTGTTGGTGATGGAGTTGCTGGCCTGGTCGACGTCGGGCATCCACCAGGCCTGGCTGTCCACGAACTGCCGGGTTTCCGCGTAGGCGGTCCCGTCGGCGGGAGGTGCGCCGATGCATGGTCCGGGCGCAGCCTGGGCGATGCCGGGGCTCAGTGTTGACAGGGCAGTGAAGGTGAACGCAAGTGCAACTAGCAGAGCCAGGAACCGTCTCATGACCATCCATCTTCCAGGTGGCCAATCCCGGTCCCAGCGCGGGGAGGCCTATGTGCGTTGTTTGGGGAAGCTGCGCGCAGGCGCTGTGACTGTCGCCGGCGCCGGAACGCCGAACCGTGGAGTGTTTCGCTGTGTGGGGCCACTGAGGCGTGGTTATTGTATGCCCCGGAACCAAGGCAAACCAGAGTTGACCGGAGTACGTGGAAACGCACGACGGCGGCCCCCTCCCAGGTGCCGGACGTGAGCGGGCGTTGGCGGAAAGGCTGCAAAACGTGATGGGGCGTTGGCGGAAAGGCTGCAAAACGTGATGGGGCGTTGGGGGAAAGGCTGCAGGATGTGAGCGGGCGTTGGTGGAAGGGCTGCAGGATGTGAGCGGGCGTTGGCGGAAGGGCTGCGGGACGTGATGGGGCGTTGAAAGAGGGCGCCACGCTTGACGCCTCCGCACGCTCCCGCATATCCTGAACGAACGGTCGGTAAATAATTCCGAGCCGCCCCAAAGGTCTTTGCATAGGAGCAACCATGGCAGCGCAGAACTTGCAGTCAGTGCCGGCTGAGCTAACCCCGGAAGAGGATGCGGCAGGCCAGGCCCACTTCGACCGGATCATCGCCGAGGACTCGCGCATCGAGCCCCGCGACTGGATGCCGGCGGCCTACCGCAAGACGCTGCTGCGCCAGGTCTCCCAGCACGCACACTCCGAGATCATCGGCATGCAGCCGGAGGCCAACTGGATTTCCCGCGCCCCCAGCCTGAAGCGCAAGGCCATCCTCATGGCCAAGGTCCAGGACGAGGCCGGCCACGGGCTCTACCTCTACTCGGCCGCCGAGACGCTGGGCCAGTCCCGGGACAAGATGATGGACGACCTCATCGCCGGCAAGGCCCGCTACTCCAGCATCTTCAATTACCCGGCCCGCACCTGGGCAGACATGGGTGCCATCGGCTGGCTGGTGGACGGCGCAGCCATCTGCAACCAGGTCCCGCTGTGCCGCGCCTCGTACGGCCCCTACGGCCGGGCCATGGTGCGCGTCTGCAAGGAAGAGTCCTTCCACCAGCGCCAGGGCTTCGAGATCCTTCTTGAGCTCTCCAACGGCACCCCCGCACAGAAGCAGATGGCCCAGGACGCCGTGAACCGCTGGTACGCCCCGGCCCTGATGATGTTCGGCCCGCCGGATGACGATTCCCCCAACTCCAAGCAGTCCATGGCCTGGAACATCAAGCGGTTCAGCAATGACGAGCTCCGCAGCCGCTTCGTGGGCATGATGGTGGAGCAGGTCAAGGTCCTGGGCCTCACCCTCCCCGATGACCAGATCCGCTTCAACGAGGACACCAAAAAGTGGGAGCACGGCCCGCTGGACTGGGACGAGTTCCACGAAGTCCTGGCCGGCCGCGGTCCCTGCAACGCCCAGCGCCTTGAGCGGCGGAGGGAAGCGCACGACGACGGCGCCTGGGTCCGCGAGGCAGCAGCCGCCTACGCAGCAAAACAGTCAAAGAAGACGAAGGAATACGCAGCATGAGCCCCCACGGCAACCCGGAAACCCCGGCCAGCTCGGCCACCGAGATCAACCGCGAAGCCCCCAAGGCCAGCCCCGCACCGGATCACCATGACCGCTCCACGTGGGGCCTCTGGGAGGTCTTCGTCCGGTCCAGCCGCGGCCTGAGCCACGTCCACGCCGGCTCCCTGCACGCCCCGGACGCCGCCATGGCCCTCCGGAACGCGCGGGACCTGTACACGCGCCGCAACGAGGGCGTCTCCATCTGGGTTGTCCCGGCGGACGCCATCGCCGCCAGCGACCCCGACTCCAAGGGCTCGTTCTTCGAGTCGCCCCAGGGCAAGGACTACCGGCATGCCACGTACTACACCAAGAGCGAAGGGGTGAAGCACCTGTGAGCACCCCCGAAGCGCCCACCACAGGCCACGGCGACATCTCCACCGGTGTAGCCGGCGGAGACAGCAACGCCTCCGCCACCCGGATCACCCCCGGCAACGCCCTCCGCCCGGAGGACATCGCGCTGGAGGTCAAGACCGGGCTGGCCAAGCCCACCGAAGACGTCGCGGAGTACGCCCTCCGCCTGGGCGATGACGCCCTGATCCTCGCGCAGCGCCTGGGCCACTGGATCTCCCGGGCCCCCGAGCTGGAAGAGGACATTGCCCTGGGCAACATCGCCCTGGACCAGCTGGGCCACGCCCGCAGCTTCCTCACCTACGCCGGTGCCGGAACGCCCAAGGAGGACGGCACCCCACAGTCAGAGGATGACCTGGCCTACTTCCGCCGCGAGCACGAGTTCCGCTCCGTCCAGCTGTTCGAGCAGCCCAACGGCGACTTCGCGGCCACCATCGCCCGCCAGTTCGTGGTGAGCTACTACCAGTACGAGCTGTACCGCCGCCTCACCGAATCCACGGACGCCACCCTGGCCGCCATCGCCGCCAAGGCCGTGAAGGAAGTGGACTACCACCGCGACCACAGCACCCAGTGGGTCCTGCGCCTTGCCGGCGGCACGGAGGAATCCCGCCAGCGGATGATCCACAGCCTCCGCACCATGTGGCCGTACGTCAACGAACTGTTCCAGGACGATGACCTGACGCGGCGCCTCGCCGAGGCGGGTGCCGCCGTCGTGCCTTCCAGCCTGCGGGAAGACTTTGACCGCCTGGTGGCGGACGTCCTGAACGAGGCCGAGCTTGAGGTCCCGGACGTGCCCGCAGCCCCCGGCGGCGGCCGGTACGGCAAGCACTCGGAGCACCTGGGCTACATCCTCGCGGAGATGCAGGTGCTGGCCCGCGAGCATCCCGGGGCCAGCTGGTGACTGCCGTGTACATCTCGGATTTCGAATCCCGGACCCGCACCCCGGAGCAGAAGGCCTGGGACATCGCGGCCACCGTGGTGGATCCCGAGATCCCGGTGCTCAGCATCGCGGACCTGGGCATCCTGCGGAAGGTGGACGTGGCGGGCGGCGAGGTTACCGTAACCATCACCCCCACGTACTCGGGCTGCCCGGCCATGGACGCCATCCGTGACGACCTCTACACCGCCTTCAAGAAGGAGGGCTACGGGGACGTGCACGTGGACCTGGTCCTGGCCCCGGCGTGGACCACGGACTGGATGACCGAGGCCGGCAAGCAGAAGCTGCAGGAATACGGCATCGCCCCGCCCAGCGGGAACTCCCGCGCCGGCGGCCATTCCGGCCCCATCCGGCTGAGCCTGGCCGTGAAGTGCCCGCAGTGCAACAGCCTCAACACCAAGGAACTCACCCGCTTCGGTTCCACGTCCTGCAAGGCGCTGTATGTGTGCCAGGACTGCAAGGAACCGTTCGACTACTTCAAAGTCCTGTAAGGAAGCCCCCATGCCTGTTGTCCGCCAGACCGCCGCCGAAGAGGCTGAGGTGACCGGCCGCCGTCGTCCGTCCTTCCATTCCCTTGCGGTGAAGGAGGTGCGCCGGCTCACCGACGATGCCATCGAGGTCAGCTTCCATGTGCCGGCCGAGCTCGCCGGCAAGTTCGACTACCTGCCCGGCCAGTACGTGGCCCTGCGCACCACGCTGCCGGATGAGTCCGGTGAGCCGAAGGAAATCCGCCGCAGCTACTCCATCTGCGCCGAGCCGCGCAGCTTCGCGGACGGCACCAGCGAGATCCGCGTGGCCATCAAGAAGGACCTGGGCGGGCTGTTCTCCACGTGGGCCAATGCCGAGCTGAAGGCGGGGGACACCCTGGACGTGATGAGCCCCATGGGCGCGTTCGTGTCCAAGCACGGCCGGGACGGTGTGGCCGTGGACCAGAACGTCATGAACTCCATGAACCACCCGGAGGACCTGGCAGGGGAGGCCGGGAACTTCGTGGCCATCGCGGCCGGGTCCGGCATCACCCCGGTGATCGCCATCGCCCGGACGCTGCTGGCCGCCAACCCGGACACCAGGTTCGACCTGATCTACGCCAACAAGGCCGCCATGGACGTCATGTTCCTGGAAGAGCTGGCAGACCTGAAGGACAAGTACCCGCAGCGGCTGGCCATCCACCACGTGCTGAGCCGCGAGCAGCGGATCGCGCCGCTGCTCTCCGGCCGGATCGATTCGGAGAAGCTGCAGCAGCTGCTGGGCACCGCCCTGCACGCGGACGATGTGGACGAGTGGTTCCTGTGCGGGCCGTTCGAGCTGGTCCAGCTGTGCCGTGACACCCTGGCCGAGCGCGGGGTGAAGCCGGAGAACGTCCGGTTCGAGCTGTTCACCTCCGGCAAGCCGGACCGCCCGGAGGGCCACGCCGGCCGTCCCGTGGTGGTGGATGAGTCCAAGGAGACGTACAAGATCACGTTCAAGCTGGACGGCCTGCAGGGCGAGGTGGCCAGCCCCACGCACGCCCGCGAGTCGATCCTGAACGCGGCGCTGCGGGTCCGCCCGGACGTGCCGTTCGCGTGCGCAGGGGGAGTGTGCGGCACCTGCCGGGCCAAGGTGGTCACCGGCAGCGTGACCATGGACGAGAACTACGCGCTGGAGCAGGATGAGCTGGACAAGGGCTACGTCCTGACCTGCCAGAGCCACCCCACCAGCAAGGAAGTCACGGTCGACTTCGACGTCTGATCCGTTTTCCCCCAACCAAGGAGCCCCATGATTTCCCTTTCCATCAGCAACGGCATCGCCGAGGTAGTGCTGGACGCGCCGCACAAGCTGAACTCGCTCGATGAGCAGGCGCTGCGGGATTTAGCACAGGCGTACGACGACGCTGCTGCCGCCGCCTCACGCGGTGAGGTGCGGGCGCTGCTGCTGAGGGGAGAGGGACGCGCCTTCTGCGCGGGCCGGGACATCGCCGGGGTCACCCCGGAGAACGATGACGCCGCCGCGTACCTGGGCGGGCTGGTGGAGCCTTTGTTGCAGAAGATGGCTGCATTCCCGGCGCCGACGTTTGCTGCGGCACAGGGCGCCTGCCTGGGCGTGGGGCTGGGGCTGCTGCTGGCCACGGACGTGGTGTACGTGGCGGAGAACGCGAAGTTCGGCTCGCCGTTCGCCAAGCTGGGGGCCACCCTGGACTCGGGTGGGCACTGGTACTTCACGGAGCGGCTGGGCATGCACCGGACGCTGGACCTGATCTACACGGCGGACCTGATCTCCGGCGCAGAGGCGGTGGCGCAGGGCATGTTCAGCCGCGCCATGCCTGCTGGCTCGCTGCTTGAGTCGACGCGGGAGATCGTTTCGCGGGTGGCTGCCGGCGCCACGGGTGCCTTTGTTGCCTCCAAGGAGCTGGTGGCGCACATCCGCGACCAGCGGCTGGGCCTGTGGCAGGCCATGCAGGAGGAAAACGAAGAGCAGGCACGCCTCTGCAAGACCGATGATTACGCGGAGGGTTTCCGGGCGTTCCAGGAGAAGAGGGAACCGAAGTTCACGGGAATCACGCTGCTGTAATTAGCCTTAAGCAAGCCTTGCAGAATTCTTGAGTCAACCTTGCAAGGCCGTTTCAGAAATCTTTATTTGCGTTCGTAAGAGTAGGCGAAGCCGGGCAAACCGGCCGATGCGCCCTGCCGGTCTCACATTGGCAGCCGCAGCTGGAAACCTATTCTGGGGGCACAATTGTCTGAAGTTTTGAACGCGGATGCCGAGGGTCAAGAAGAGGGCGGCTTTAGTCGCCGTCGCGTCGTCGCGGGTGTGGCCTGGTCCCTGCCCGTTATTGCTACGGCCATCGCCGCTCCCGCCGCTGCCGCATCAGGAGCGATCTCTATAACGTCCGGCCCCCTCACTGGCATTACCTACTCCAAGCAGCAAGGGGCGGGTGGAACGCGAAATGGTCAGGGGCCGGCCAACCTGACAATCCAGAACACCTTCACGACGGCACAGACAGTGACAGTCGGAATTACTGGCACAGTTGATACCGGAACCGTTGCCACAGGTATTGCCGTGAAGTCCTTGAATGGAAACACCGTGACTGCCGGAAGCTTTACTGGGTTTTCTTCGACGGCGACTCTTACTGTTGCTCCCAACCAGTCTGCAACGCAGGCAATATCCTTCTATTACGTGGACGGTACAGGCCAATCCAAAGTGGTCAGCGGTCAGAAGTACACCTTCACGATGACGCTCACTTTTGGATCGTCCACGCCCGTAGTGATCGCCGGCATCACAATGATCATCCCGTGATCTGGCACCACTCCGGTCACGTTGCCCAGGTCTGCACCAAACCACGGGCCCGCGTTGCCCTGCTGCACCTTGATGCAACCCAGCCGGTGGTCTTGGAAGGACCGGCTGCCGTCATCTGGGACCTGATTGACGGCCAGCGGAGCGAACGCGAGATCCTTGCCGAGCTTGAGATTACCTTCGAGGACCAGGCGGGACAGATGCAGGCCCAGGTGGAAGGCTTCCTGGCAAGCCTCGAGGCGCAGCGCCTGATTGAGGCTGCCCCCGGCGCCGGGCACTAACGGCATGACGTCTACGGGGATCGCAGGGTTGGTGTGGCAGCAGCGTCTGCTCGACGAACTGGCCAGGGGCAGTGACCTGCTGTGCCTGGACGTCTTGGGACAACAGTTTGTGGTCCGTTGGGGCCGCGCAGTCACCTGGCAGCAGCGCGTTGCTATGGGTTTAGCCTGGGCTCGGTGCATCAGCGCCGATGAGCCTCAGTTGCCGCCGGTGCCACCGGAACCCACTCCCGGCACGCGATTCACTGCCTCGGTCGCCAACACGTCCACCAAGCACCCGGCTGGCACCTTCCAGTTGGAAGCCACCTCATTTGAAGAGCTGGCTGAGAACCTAACGTCCCGTCTAACGGTGGCAGCCATCCTGGCCAATGCCGGTGAACTGACCATGCTTCATGCCTGTGGCGTGGCGGACCCCAGTACGGGGGCCGTGGTGGCGCTGGTGGCCAAGTCGGGAACGGGGAAAACCACTGCAGCCTCCGTGCTCGCCAGAAGCTATTGCTACGTCACGGACGAGACCGTGGCCATTGCATGGGATGGCTCCGTGGTTCCCTACCCCAAGCCGCTGTCCGTAAAGCAGGGTGCGGGCGCACCCAAACGCCAGGTCGGGCCGGACGAGTTCGGACTCCAGCCAGCCCCGGCTATGCCCTTCATCCAGTCGATCGTGCTCCTGAACCGGGCCCAGGAGAACCGCGCAACCGCTCCCGTGCTGGAAAAGGTACCGCTGGCCGATGCGGTGCTCGCGCTGATCCCGGACTCGTCCTCGCAGGCAGAGGTCGTGGATCCGCTGCAGTCGCTCTGCCGCCTCATCGAAAGTGTTGGGGGAGCGTGGCAGGTGACCTATTCGGAGGCCGCCGATCTTCCTGCAGCGCTGGCGCCCCTTTTCCGGCTTCAGCCGGTACCAGGGCGAGAGTGGGAACCCGCCGCAACAGAAGGTGCCCAACCGGGGCACCTTCCAGCGGGTAGCTTCCAGCGCAGGGACCCCAAGGACGCTGTAGCCATCGGAGACGACCTGCTGATCATGCTGGACAACGAAATAGTGCGCCTGGCGGGTATCGGCCCCGCGGTCTGGGAGGCCTGCGCCCGCCCGGCAAGCCTGGACGAGATCACGAACCACGTCTGTAGGGTGCACGGCCAACCGGAAGGTTACCGCGCGGCCGTCGCCGGAGCTGTAGACCAGCTCATCGCAAAGTCGATTTTGGTACGCGGCCTCGTTTGAACAGCCCGCACGCCCGCACGCCCGCACGCAAGAAACTTGAGTTTAAGGAACCCTCATGAGCGCAACAGCAGCCCCCGCGGAGACACCTCCCGGCCTGGACCTGGCTGACTACCTGAACGTCCTCCGGACCTACTGGAAGGCAATTGTCGCCTTCACCCTGCTGGCCACCTTGGCCGCCGCCGGATGGACTGTCATCCAGCCCAAGATCTACTCGTCCGATTCCAGCGGCATCGTTGTCACGCCGGGCTCGGACAACGTGAGCCTCGCACTGGCCGGCGACAGCCTCGCCAAGGCCAAAGTCAAAAACTACGAGTCGGTGGCAAAATCACGGCTGGTCGCGGACCGGGTCATCCAGGCCCTCGACCTGAAAACCACTGCCGATGCCCTGCTCGGCAGCATCAGCGTGAAGGTTCCGCTGGACACGGCAGAGATCAAGGTCACCGCACAGTCGACTGATCCCGCCACCGCCCAGCGTGTAGCGGACGCTTGGGTGAATGGCCTTGCAGCGCAGGTGGAAGCCATCGAGACAGCGCCATCCGCCGAGTCGGCTGCCGGTGCCGCAGCAACGCCCGACGCCGGAACACAAGCCGGTGCAGCAACGGCGGTCCGTGTCCTCCCGCTGGGCAAAGCTGTGCTGCCCAGCAGCCCCTCGTCACCCAACACCAAGCTCAATCTGGCCCTGGGCGCCCTCATCGGTTTGGCCCTCGGGTTGGCGTACGCACTCATACGCCGTCACCTGGACCGCCGGATCCGCAGGGCGGGGGACATTGAGCGGCTGTTCGGCGTACCCGTCATCGGCACTCTCCCGGTGGACCACCGGCTGGACGAGAAGAGCACCATCGTGGACGCCGGCACCGCAGCGCAGCTGCACGACGCCGGCGGGGCCATGGCGGAGGCTCTCCGCGAACTGCGCACCAACCTCAGTTTTCTCGACGTGGACCAGCCACCACGGGTCATCGTGGTCACCAGTTCGCTCCAGGCCGAGGGCAAATCGACTATGACGGCCAACCTTGCGGTCACCATGGCGGCAGCGGGTGAAAACGTCGTTGTGGTCGACGGCGATCTTCGCCGGCCCACACTGGTGGACGTTTTCAACCTTGTTCCCGGCGTTGGGGTCACTGATGTGCTCACGGGTACGGCCGATCTGGCTGACGTCCTGCAGCCCTGGGGAGCCCTGCCAAACCTCTCGGTGTTGGGATCGGGGCGGATCCCGCCCAACCCCAGCGAACTGCTTGGGTCCCGGGCCATGAAGAATATGCTTGCCACCTTAGCGAAGGATGCCGTGGTCCTCATCGACGCACCGCCGCTTCTTCCGGTGACTGATGCTGCTGTCCTGTCCCGGGCAGCGGACGGCGCAATCGTTGTCATCCGCACCGGCAAGACCACCCAGGAACAGCTGGACCAGTCCCTTGGAAACCTCGAGAAGGTGAAGGGTCGCGTCCTCGGCGCTGTCCTCAATTACGTCCCGCTTAAGGGCACGGACGCCTATTCCTACTACGGAACCTACAAGGCCGCATCTATACCGGCCGCGGAGATGGCTGCAGTGCTGGACGGACAGGAAGAAGACGTCCTTGCCGCCCTGGAAGCTGCGCCGGGCGGCCGCAGGGCGAGAGTGTAGGAATACCGTGACCAACGCTTCCCGTAAAACGGAGCTCAAGATCCCGGAGGGTGTGCTCCTGGGCCATGCACTGGTGGCGCGTCTGGCAGCCGGACTGGGCATCAGGGCCTTCTTCATCAAGGGGCCGGTGAGCGTCCTTCAGGGGCTCCGAGAAGCCAAGGTGTCTGCAGATGTGGACGTCGTCGTTGATCCGTTACGTCTAGAGGACTTGATGCAGGGACTGCATGAGCGGGGCTGGCGTGGACGGCCGGTCGACCCGGACAGCAGGACTTTCCCAAAGCACTCCGTCACCTTCTACCACCCCGAGTGGCCGTGTTGTATCGACGTCCATTTCCGCTTTCCAGGCATGGAAAGTCCCGGGCCCGACTGCTTCGAAAGCTTATGGGCGAACACTGAAACCCTTGAACTTGCGGGACAGCGGCTTGTTGTTCCGAGCAGGGAGCTTGGCGTCCTGTTTTTGGCCCTGCACGCCCTGCGCACTCCGGCCCTGCCTTCTTGCATTGACGAGCTTGAGTACCTCGCGGACCTTACGGGCAGGGAAGGCCTGTCGGGGAGAGTCCTGGAGCTCGCCCGGGCCACAAGCTCTCTGGCGGCCGTTCGGCCGTTCCTGGAAGTGCTTCTTCCCAGTGGTGTCACTGTTGTCTGGCAGGAGCCCTCTCCGGAGTGGCGCAACCGTGTGGCAGCGCAGGACCCGGGGAGCGCACGGCTCTTGGCTATCCTACAGGCGCCCTGGAGCGAGAAACCAAGGATGCTGTGGGGCGCGCTCTTCCCTGCCCGGGAAGTTTTCCTCAGTGGAAACATCTACGCAGACTTGTCCTTGCCCGGACAACTCCGGCAACATCGCGCCCGTTGGGTGAGATTCCTGCGGGGGCTTCCCCGCCTCATTTGGGGGCTCCGTAAGGTTCCATTCAAGGGTGATTGAGCTTGTCGATTCGGTATCCAATTGCCGGTTAACCCACCAAATTTGTTAAGGTTCAGCTATGACTACGGGGAAAGCTATTACCAAAGCCGTCATTCCTGCTGCCGGATTGGGAACACGCTTCCTGCCCGCCACCAAGGCAATGCCGAAGGAAATGTTGCCGGTGGTTGACCGCCCGGCCATCCAGTACGTGGTGGAGGAAGCCATCGACGCCGGCCTCTCGGACCTGCTGATGATCACCGGTCGCAACAAACGCGCGCTGGAGGACCACTTCGACCGCGAGCCTGGCCTCGAGGCCGCGCTTGAAGCCAAGGGCGACAAGGACAAGCTGGGTTTGGTGGAGTATGCCTCTAACCTGGGCCCCATCCACTACGTCCGCCAGGGCGAGGCCAAGGGGCTGGGTCACGCTGTGCTCTGCGCCCAGCAGCACGTGGGGGACGAGCCTTTCGCGGTGCTCCTGGGTGACGACCTCATTGACGAGGCAGAGGACCTGCTGAGCACCATGATGGAGGTCCAGCAAAAGACCGGCGGCTCGGTGATCGCTCTGATCGAGGTTGACCCCTCCCAGATCAGCGCCTACGGCTGCGCCGACATCTCGCCCGTGGACGGCGAGGACTACGTGCGCGTCAACAGCCTCGTTGAGAAGCCCGCTGTTGCTGATGCACCGTCCAACTTGGCGGTCATCGGCCGCTACGTGCTGCACCACAATGTGTTCAGCGTATTGGAGAACACGGAGCCGGGCCGCGGCAACGAGATCCAGCTGACCGATGCCCTGCAGACCCTCGCGGCCGGCGAGGGCGAAGGCTCGGGCGTGTATGGCGTGGTCTTCAAGGGCCGCCGCTACGACACCGGTGACAAGCTGAGCTACCTCAAGGCCGTCATCACGCTCGCATCCGAGCGCGTTGAATTCGGTGAGGACCTGAAGACCTGGATGAAGGGCTTTCTCGGGTAGTCTCGACCCTCTACTGCTTCTGAGAGGTCCGTTGCCGAAAGGCTGCGGACCTCCCTTTTTGAATCGCCACGCCGGCCATCAAGGCACCGATGATAGCCCCTGACGTATTTGTTATGACGTCTGACGAGCTTGCAAAACGGTCGTGAAGAAACAGGAACTGTCCCAGTTCGATGCAGCCAGATATGAACATGCCGAAGGCGCCAATTTGCCACCACTTTTTATGTGGAAAGGCTAATGCGGCTACAAATCCGACGGGGATCAATAGAGCAATATTTGCTGCGGCCTCTACAAAGTTGTAGTCGAACCAACCGGGAACACCGTGGTGGTGTAGGAATCTCAGTGTGGCGGCGAGCTGTCCTGAGACGGGCTTATCCACGGGCGACGGCCAGAACGCGACCAGAGCTAGTGGCACCGCCATGGCTGCGAGAATTAGCTGCCAAAGTCGGCGGTTGCGGAGATGCTTCAAAGGGGCCCTAGGAAGTCCGCAGGAGGGCGTACGCCGCAGTGCCTAGGGCGCAGGCCGCGAGGAGCAAGAGAAGGGCGCAGGCCAACACCTGTGGCCGGGGGAGCTGTATGGAAAAGTCGTACTCGCGTGGTGCTCTCCGCCAATGTCTCCCCATAGCTCTAATAGATACCACATGGTCTTAAAAGCAGTAGGTGGGTGCTCCTCCATTTCGGAGGAGCACCCACCTTCGTTGGTGCTATATAGCGTTGGTGCTAGGCTGCAGCTTCAGCCTTGGCGCGGCGGCGAACCACCACGACGGAGGTTGCGCCGGCGGCCAGTGCGCCTGCGCCCACCAGGGTCCACAGTATGAGGCCGGAGTCGGCGCCGGTGTTGGCCAACGGAGCGCCGCCCGTGGTGCCTGCAACATTGCCACCGGTGTTAGCCAGTGAAGCTGCAACAGTCACGGTTACGGGCCCAACGGTGACACCAGACGTTTCACCGGTAGCGGTCAGGCTGTAGGTGCCGGCTTCGTTGATGGCGATCGGCAATGCGAAAGCGCCCTTGGCGTCAGCAGTAGCAGTCAAAGTGTGTGCTTCGGTTACAACGTTGATACGGGCAGCAACAGCACGGCTACCGGCAATGTTGGCGCCGTTGGAGGCAGGAGCCTGACCGGGCGTGACGCGGATGATCAGTCGTTCTCCCGCCAGGAAACCCTGGCCGCGGAACACGAAGCTTTCACCCGGCCCGACGGTGCCGTCAGAAACTGCGGCCTGCGGCGGAAGTGCCGGGTAGGTTGCGGCCATGGCGGGTGCCGAACCGATCAGTGCGATGGAGCCTGCGAGCGCGAGTGCAGCGAAAGTCTTCTTCATTTGTGTCCCCCCGGAGACGTTAAAGTTTTGATACCCGATTTTGGGGAGATGTCCCCTCCGCACGAGACCATGTGCAGAACTACGGATAAATATCCCAGATAGAAGGTACCATCCCGATTCGATCGTAACCAACCTCAATCCAGTCGGTTTACATAGTGTTAACGCAGCCGTCACTGGCCTTGATCGCAGGACGCATTTTCGGTGGGCAGGATCACGTCCTTTACTTGCTGGACAGTGGGCGTGACAACCACGTTAGGTTCCGTGTGCTGGACGATCTTTCCGAAAGTGAAGTCCACCGTTTTGCTTTCGCCAGGCGCAAGTTGCTGGGCCACAACACCGACTGGCCTGTTCGCGTGGATGTAAGGGGCGAATGGAGTTTTTTGGCCGTCAACGGTGGCTGACTCAACGTTTGCTTGCACGGGCCCGTACGCGATGATGTTCGTCTGAACGGTCCCCGGCTGCACGCCGTAGACGCCGCCGCCGGTAACGTACGCCGGTAGCGACGCAGCTGCGTCCAGAGGAGCCGTATTCGTGCTGGTCACGCGCACCGTCGTCTGTTCATAACCATCAGCAGGGCACTCTTTGACGAGTTGGACTTTGCGTTTGACGTAGTAATCCATCTTGGCGCCTGTGCCGTCGTTGAAATAGACGCCAAACTCTGCAGGTGGCACGCTCGGCCCCGATATAGAGCCGCTGAGGGAGTACTTAGAGATAACTGCCTGTTCGGAAGGGTTGTTCGACCACACGAGGACGCGACCTTCTTCTGTCCCGCGGGTTATACCCGTGATGAGGGCTTTCGCTTCTCCCTTGCCGCTGGCAAGAGCAGCGAAAACTTCCTTAGCTACGCCTGCGAAATACGCGTCCTGGAGCTTGGGTTGCTGGATCTTTGCATAGACCTCAGAGAGCAAGGTCGGCACAACATTATTGCCTGTCAGCGCTGTCGGCAGGCCAGCGGTCTGCGCAGCCCCAAGTTCTGGCCCGTTGATGTCAATTGGGCCCGTGGACTGAAGAATGTAGCTGAGGACTACTGGATCTAACGAGATGACCCCGTCGACGCGTTGGCCGGTCTTCTTTTGCCACATCATTTGAGCAGTGGCCGCCGTGGTAGGGAAGTCCGGAGTGAGATTCACGTCCTGCATGTACTTGCCCAGACGAGTTGAATAAATCTGTTGTTGTTCGGGCTCAACGGGCAAAGCTGGGGACATGATGCCGATGTCAACAGCACTTTGCTGCGCCCCGAGGGACAGCTTGCCCCCGTCGAGGGTGAGGACGGCGAGAGCGCCGGGTATACCACCTGATGCCCGCGCCTCTGCATTGTTCTGTATAACGAGAAGGTAGTTTCTGATCCCGTCGGCGCCAAGCATTGCGGGGGCAATACTTGCCGCATCTGAAGCAGAGTTCAATGCGGCTACTGTCTGGCGTAACTCATTTCGAGCTTGGATCAACGGGTCCGCCACCTGGGGCAGCAAGTTAGACGTATCTATCCCATCGAGTCTCTCCGAGGTGGCTCTGACAGCGTAAGCCGATGAAGCAACACTCGGCGCTGCGGACCTAAGTGGATCTAGGTTGGTACCCGGGCCACTTGGTACTAGGGTCTCCCAATCGAGAGACTCGTACACGTTTAAGAGCGGAGTCAGCGCTAGGGCGCCAACGTCATCGGTCGCCCGCGCGACCTCCGATACGGCAGCCAGGTTGGGGCCAATCCAAGGGAGCCCTGACGCAAGTGTCCAGACCGGGTCTCCTGCGTCTGACCGTGCGCTCGAAGTGTGCTCCCGGAGTCTCCTTAACGTATCAGCAGCCGCAGTTGCGTCGGACGCGAAAATCTCCTGCTTTAGCTCAGGGATAAGACCTGATGCGGCCTCTAACTGAGTTTTTATAGAAACCGCTTTGAACCCCAGCCAAGCCGCTCCAAACACACTGATACCTACTAGCGTGAGGAAAGGGATCCCTACAGTTAACAAGCGCCTGAGTCTTCTCTGATTCGGCCGTCGCGTAGGCGTAGTTCTACGACCTGACGGAGGCACACTGTCAACGGCTTTATTGCTCATTTTAGGGGCGGCCCAGCCCGCGGAATGTCCAACCTGCAGCCCGCCATTTCTTGGCATCAAGCACGTTGCGGCCGTCTAGGATTTTTCTGTCCACAACGAGGTTGGCAGTTTCATAGGGGTCTAAATCTCGATATTCGGGCCATTCCGTCAGCAGCAGAATGGCGTCGGCCCGGTCCAGGGCAACTTCAGTTGACTTTTCATAATGTAATTCTGGAAAGCGGCGAGCCGCATTTTCGAGCGCCTCCGGATCTGAAACGGTGACAACTGCTCCTTGAAGCTGCAATTGGGCCGCAATGCTCAAGGCGGGAGAGTCGCGAACATCGTCGCTTTGAGGTTTGAATGCAGCGCCGAGGACGGTGATGCGCCGACCTAGCAGCGATCCGTCGCAGAGATCGCGAGTCAGTTCAACCACGCGTGTGCGGCGTCGCATGTTGATAGCATCCACTTCACGGAGGAAGGTCAGAGCCTGATCCGCCCCGAGTTCACCGGCGCGGGCCATGAAAGCCCGAATATCCTTGGGAAGACATCCGCCCCCAAAACCGACCCCTGCGTTGAGGAACTTACGGCCAATTCTGTCATCCATACCTATAGCGTCAGCAAGCAGGCTGACATCTGCGCCTGCGGCATCACACAGCTCGGCCATCGCGTTAATAAAAGATATCTTTGTGGCAAGGAACGAATTAGCCGCAGTTTTTACCAGTTCTGCAGTGGGCAAATCTGTCACAAGTCGCGGCGTGCCCTCGCTCAAGGGGATCTCGTAGACCTTATCTAGTTCCTTTACCGCGGGGTTATCTTCACTGCCATCGGCCACGCCATACACGAAGCGATCCGGTTGAAGTGTGTCTGCGACCGCGTGCCCTTCGCGAAGGAACTCGGGATTCCACACAAGATGGGCGTTGGCGCAAGCACGATGGACGATACTAGTTAGTCGAGCGGCCGTCCCCACGGGCACCGTCGACTTGCCGACGACTAGGTCCCCGGAGGAAAGATGAGGCATAAGAGCATGAACGGCTGCGTCTACATAAGTTAAGTCGGCAGCATTCTCTCCCTTTTTCTGGGGAGTCCCAACACAGACAAAATGAACAGAACTTCCCTGGACTGCGGCCATATCCGTAGTGAATGAGAGGCGACCCGTGGCCTGCACTTCTTTTAGCAGGTTTTCCAACCCAGGCTCGAAAAAAGGGGCATGACCTGCTGACAGGTCCTTTATCTTATTTTCGTCCACGTCAACCCCGACCACTTCATGGCCGAGTTTTGCCATGCAGGCCGCGTGGACTGCTCCTAAGTAACCGCAACCGATAACTGAAATGCGCATTTGTGGTGCCTTTCCCCAACAAGGATGAGCGATACTAAGACGGCGGACGAGATCTTGTTCGTAGTTAGAACGCGCCGGTGCTTGCGAATACGGCTTTGAAAGTCTTGAGCAGAATAATTACATCACTCATTAGCGACCAATTCTCTACGTAATACAGATCCAATCGGATGCTTTCTTCCCAGCTCAAGTTTGAACGACCGCTCACCTGCCACAATCCACTCATCCCTGGGCTTACATACAAGCGTCTGTGCGCGGCATCGTCATAGAGTGCAACCTCTCCCGCGCGCTGCGGGCGGGGACCTACAAGACTCATGCTTCCCCCCAAAACGTTGAGCAGCTGGGGCAGTTCGTCCAGGGAAAACTTTCGAAGAACCCGGCCTAGGGGCGTAATGCGTGGGTCATTCTCCACTTTGAATAGCGGCTGGTCGCCAGTACCTTGTGCTTCGAGCAACGCGGTGAGTTCTGAGTCGGCATTCGCCTTCATCGAGCGAAACTTCAGCATGTTGAAGGTCGTGCCCCGCAGACCTATCCGTTCCTGTCGATAGAGGACTGGTCCCGGGCTGGTCCACTTGACCAAGCCTGCCAAGAGAAGAAACAGCGGAGACAGCAGAACCACAAGCAGACCTGCGACCAGCACATCAAAGCTGCGTTTTGCGACTTTCTTGCCCCCGGTCAGTTTCGGTGTGGAAACATGGATCAAAGGCAGACCCGCAACAGGTTGCGTATGTATTCTGGGGCCGGCTATGTCTGTTAGCGCCGGCGCCAGAATCATGCCGATGTCCCTTGCTGCGAGTTCCCAGCCGAGTTTTCGCAGATCGTGGGGGTGCAGGTTGACACCAGCGGAGATGGCCACGGCGTCGACCTCTGTCGCCAAAATTACAGCCAAAATAGAATCATAGTCAGCCTCGACGCCAGTAACGGGAATTTCTAAAGGAGCAGCGAGAGGCCGTTCAGCTCCTGGTAGGTGGGCAGCCACGGGGAGATAACCAGCAGCTGGCGCGCTTCTTAGGGAGCGGACGAGGTGCGCCGTTGAGTGAGGTCCTCCAATAAGAAGTACTCGCGAGGTGCTCTTCCCGTGGGTTCTCTCTAGGCTAAGATGCTGCCGAACGAGCCACCTACCAATTATGAGGCCGATAGCACCAGCGGGAAAGGCTAATCCAACGAACCCGCGCGCTGTCTCAATCCGCAAGGCATAAGAGACTATCGCTACAAAACCGAACAACCATGCGGAGCTTGAAATGATCCGCTTGTATTCTTCTGTACCCGACCCGAGTATTTTTGGTTCTCGTGAGCCCCAGAAACCCAGCATCGTCCACCAGGCGAGGACTAGGGCTGCCGAAAGCAGAACGTAGTCCAGATCAGAGGTCCTACTTTGTTCGAGATCCGAAAATCCAAACCGAATTCCGTAAGCTCCTGCAACCGCCCAAACGATGACGAATGCGTCCACGACGGCTAGCCGACGGGAATATTTAGCCCGCCAAGAAGCAACCGGCCTCATGCTTGTCCCCCTCATAGGACCGCTTCGTTACCCCAACGAGCGTCCCGACTGATCATACAGGGCGCAATTTGGGTGTTAGAACGTTACATCGTCGCTCTGCTTCTGCAACGGCAGCAGTGTGGCATGGAGAGGCGACGGTGATAACCTGAGGACAACGCTGCTCTCTCTCTCGGTCTCACCTCATGTGATGACCTTCGGGTCCTTTTCTACAGGGCGGGAAGTTAGGCGAAAACCATAGGCCGGCGAAGCAGGTCCACTTCATCTAACTGACGGTATCAGCTTCATGAAGACGTATGACGTAAAACACGGGGGGAAGCTGACGTGAACGAAGGAAAGAATTCGACAGGACTCAACGTCCTCCTACTCACAAAGCAGAGTTTTGCAAGCCCCCGTGATGGAGGCACCATGCGCACGAGCTCGGTTCATGGTGAGCTTGTACGACGCGGCATAAATGTAACCACGGTAGCAGTGGAAACACCAGAGATGGAACGAAGGAAAAGTTCTCCTGGGACTGGTTTCAAACATTTTGGCCAGAAGGCCCGTGTGCTGTTGGGCTTTGGGCGTATAGGCAGTGTCACGTCTGCGCGCTGGTGCAGAATGAGCGTTGTTAACGCAATTTTGGAAAAGCAGTCAGAAACGGATTTTGATTGTGTTGTCATCGAATACACGCAGCTTGTAGGTTATCTGCCACTTTTCACGTCGCCGGTCCTCCTAGACATGCACAATATTGAGTCCGAATTGCTCAGAAATTATGCACGTTCGTCGAAATCGTGGCTTCGGCGCTTGGTTGCGACATATGAGGCCCGCCGTGTTTCTCGGCTTGAGCGGCGCCTACCCTCGATGGTCGAAGCGATATCAGCGGTGAGTAAGCACGATGTTGAGATTGCTCAATCATGGATGCCCAAAGGAAAAGAAGATATTGCAACGATAATTCTGGCCCCCAATGGCGTATCCGAGGCGGGTTTCTCGCTTAGGGACAACCGCCATAATGATGTTGTTTTTGTTGCGCACCTTGGATGGCAACCAAACGTCGATGCAGCGAAGTGGCTGGCAACTGAGGTTTGGCCTTTGGTTACGGCACAGCGACCGGACTTAACTCTTCGTATCATCGGCCGCGCCCCGTCGTTAGAAGTGCAGGCTCTGGCCAGAACGGGAATATCAATACACGGAGATGTCCCAAGTGTTGTGGAGTATGTTGCGCGGGCTCGAGTGGCGACGGCTCCGCTTCTAGCTGCCGGTGGGACTAGGCTGAAGATACTTGAAGCACTTTCGTGTGGAACCCCCGTGGTCGCGACTTCCCTGGGTGCCTTGGGGCTTGAGGTGTTAGCCGGAGAATCTCTGGCTATCGTTGACTCGCCAGCAGACTTCTCGGCGGAAATTTTGAGACTTGCTGCCATCGAGGTCGATCGGTCACTGCCGCGCGGGTTGGTGAAAGAATATAGGTGGCCGACAACGCTGAGCGTACTCGGCAATGAAGTAGAGAGGTTGGCGAGAGATTCCAAAGATTCCCGAAAGGAAATGGGTAATACCACGCTGACCATGACCTCGGATGCTCAAGCTAGGATCCGGTGATGCTGCGCCCATTACAGAGTCGCACGATCGTCTCAGAACCAGTGGGGGACCTCGGCGTAGCTGGTCGAAGAAAATCTCAAATGCTTTTGTTGGTCGTTGGTATCGCTGTTTACGGTTCCATTTATTTGCAACGGGTAGCTATACCCGGTAGTGCAGTAGGAATCGGTGCCACCCTGCCTTACGTCGGCCTGTTAGTAATCTATGCCAGCGGAAATCTTTCGCTAAGACGTAGAACATTGGTCACTGGACTCATTCTATTTGCTGCTTTGGGTGCATCAGCATTAGTTAGCAGTACTTATTCACCATTATCAAGCACAGGCGCCTCTCTGGGCCTGATTGTCCTAATGTGGACCCCTTTTCTTTTCGCTGTTAAGCAAGATGATAATTTGCTGCCAAATGCTCTGAAAACATTTCAGTTTGCGATGGTGCCAATCTCCATTCTGACCATTTTGCAATTTGCTCTTCAGTCGAATTATCCACAATGGCTTGATCCCATTTCACTGATACCTAGTAATTGGCTTCTTCCCGGCTACCAGGCTGCTTATGAGTTTCAATATGGAAGCGGAGTGCTTAAGGCAAACGGCGTTTTTTTCGTAGAGTCGAGCTTTGCGTCGCAGTATCTCGCACTTGGCGCCCTGGCGTCCCTTTCAATCCGCCGTTACTTCGCTCCGCTTTTTATGATTGCTCTTATCATGACTGGAGGCGGGACGGGCATCATTATGTTGCTTATAGGTTTGGCCGTTTACGTGGCACGTGGATCTCTTAGAGCGCGTATTCTAACTATTGCTTGTGGTTCCATCGGCCTTCTGGGTATGAATTGGCTTGGCTTGTCGAATGAGATCTTGGGGAGAGCGGGCGAGCTGAACGGCGAAAACACGTCCGGCTCACTTCGCTTCGTTCAGCCGTACGATGCGGTTGCTTCGGCGTTTGAGAAGTACCCAAGCAGCGCTCTTTGGGGACTGGGCCCTGGGTCAGCAGACTCATATGCGGCGTCTGTCGGAGTTCGCGGAAATTTTTCCATGATTCCAAAGTTGCTAATCGAGTACGGCATAGTGTCGACGGTTTTGTTCGTGCTCGCGGTAGTTGTCATTATTCTCCAGCTTAGAATGGATTATGCGCTCAAACTGCCCATCCTGGCCATGATTCTCGTTCTGTCTGGCGCCTTGATTCAAGCCCATACAGGCTTGCTCCTTTGGTCCTTTGTCATAGGCGCTTCCTGGCAAAGGGGAGGAAGGTCTGATGGCAAGTTTCAGAAAACGGTACCCCATCGTTTTCGATAAGAATCCACGTTTAGTGTCGTGAAGCTACGGTCAATTGCAGTATGCTCGCGTTTACTTAGCATTTGAGCTGTCGTTATATAATCGCAATGCCTTTATCCCGTACCCATACGCCGACCGGCCATTCCGCAAATTTCCATCGGGCTGGAGAGGTGAGTAGGAATCGCGGCCGTGGTAGTCTCGGCTGGGTTCCCTGTGACCCGTTTATTGTTTAGGACGAGCTTGAGTTCGAGCTTTTGCGAACCAATGGAGAACGACGACTTCTCCGTGCGCGGTGTGCTGCACGTGGCTATTACAAAC
Organism: Arthrobacter sp. SAFR-044; assembly: GCF_059414985.1. Lineage (NCBI taxonomy): Bacteria > Bacillati > Actinomycetota > Actinomycetes > Micrococcales > Micrococcaceae > Arthrobacter > Arthrobacter sp. SAFR-044. Next base: position 287,485 of record NZ_JBPFDN010000006.1, read on the forward strand.
TGCCTGGTCATGCGCCGTCACCTATTAGGGGGAAGATCTACTTGATAATTACCGTTTTCACCATAAGTATTTGCTTTTTTATTCTAGGTGTCTTATTACCGTTGCTACAGCCGCGACAGAGACACCAGAATGACTTGACCGGGGCGCCGGCTAGTGACTCTTTGGCAACCGTGGATGTGGTGATAGCCGCATACCTTGAGGCCTCAGTTATAGCTTCAACTGTTCAACGGCTTCAGAGGCAGCTTGCCGGCGCGGGCGTTGCCGGGAAAGTCATCGTGGTGGCTAGCGACGATGATACGTACCAGGCGGCTGCAGCCGCTGATAGAACCTTAAAAGTTCCACGAAATGGAAAGCCTGCGGCCCTGAATGCAGGGGTGTCCGCGTCTGAGGCCGATATTGTGGTGCTAACAGACGCAAACTGTGCTATTGAGCCGGACGGGTGGCCACTTTTCGTCCAGACAGGGCTCAGGTCTGCCCGGCTTCTAACGGGCAGCAAGCGAGAACGGGGCGCAAGAGAGCGTCTCTTCTGGCGCTATGAAGGGCTTCTGAAGTCGCGACATGGCGAGCAGGAACTTTCGGCCACTCTCGCTGTGGTAGGAGAGTTCCTTGCTTTTAGACGAACCGACTACATCCCCATATCGGCCACAACAATGGCTGATGACCTGGCCCTGGCCCTTGATTTCAATCGTCGCGAACTCCGGGTCGCGGCTGTTCCGAAAATCTACACCGTTGAGGACCCCGCCTCCCCGTCTGAGCAGTGGGAACGAAGAGTTCGAATCGTTTGCGGTCTTCTTTCAGAAGCAATTCCCCGTGTGCCGCAGCTTCTGACATCGACTGTAGGACGCGCATACTTAGTCCACAAGGTCTACCGCGTAACGGTCGGAGTCGGCGCGTTCTGGATTGCCGCATTTTTTGCGATGTTCCTTTTTCCTCCCTACGGCGCTTTATTGACCGTATCAGTCGTGAGTTGGGCAGTTCTTAGATATCGTGGTTTTATCAGCCTTAAGTCTCCACTTGATCCATTATTTGACGTAATTGCTATGCAGGCTATTCCGCTCGCAGGCATGGCGCGGCTAATCCGTCGACGACTTAGGGGCGGCAAAGTAGTTGGATGGGTCAAGGTTCCAAGATGAAGAAGGACAAGTTGACCGGTTACGGTACCGAACTGCGGCGCGTTGCCTACTTGAACGTGCACGATCTCAACTACCCCCGAAATCGGCTCATTCGGCGGAAGCTACAGCAGGTCGGCTCCTATGAAATAGCTGTAACGCAAAAAATCGAGTCGCCGCATTTCGTAGCTAAAACAATCTTGAATAGCGTTGCTATGTTGCGTACGGCATGGCGCAGCGATGTTGTCGTATTGTCTGAATTTTCGCTGCGGTATGCTCCTTTCACTTGGTTCTTATCGCGAATTAATGGTGCCGTTCACGTTGTGGATGGGTTTGTCCGGCTCTACGAGACACGAGTAGAAGATCTTTCCCAAGTCAAGCCCCGCTCATGGAAAGCCCTAGCGTACAGGGTCGTCGACGCACTGTCCGTGTTCTTCTCAGATGTGTACTTGGTCGATACGAAGGTAAGGGCCGCGGGAATCATGACGAGCACGAAGGCCAGAACCAACGTGGTGTCGTTACCTGTGGGTGCGCCTGGCTGGGCACGTTGTGCATATCCTGCAGTGAACTCTGAGGACGTGAGATTGCTCTATTATGGCAACTACATCCATTTGCATGGCGTTGACACCATCGTCCGGGCGGTTGCGCAACTTGATCCTGACCGCAAAGTTACCCTAACTCTGCTTGGGGACGGGAAATTGCGCCCGGAAATTGAAACACTGGTCCACGAATTGGGAATTGAGAACAGGTGCCGCTTCGTTGACGCAGTACCCGAAGCGCAGCTTTGCGAAATAATTGCTGAACACGATGTAATCCTAGGCATTTTCGGGGAATCAGAGAAGGCAGCATCTGTACTTGCTAACAAGGTGTGGCAGGGCTTGGCCTGCGGGCGGCTGCTAGTTACCCGCGAGAGTTCTGCCCTTGAGGAGATACATGCCGGGGTGGGCGAACAACTGCAAACCTGCCTAGCTGGAGATCCTGAAGATCTAGCCAATACTTTATTAGATGTCATTGATCGTTCGTTAATTACGAAAGATTACTCTAGTTCATCCGATACGTTAAACGAATATGTTGATCGCGAATTCTCCTCGTTCCTGACATATCTCTCGCAATCTTTGACACGAAATTCTTTTGATAATGTACGCGCCCATTATGTGGCGGGCCGCCATGATTAGTGCAGGTGTCGTAGCCAGGACAGGAAAGTCTGGAGGTGCGGAAGACTATATTGTTCGACTCTATGACAGTCTCCAACGGGAGAATGTTTCCTCTATCCTCTATGGGGAGGTCGAAGGCTGGGGCGCTAGTGGGAGGCCTTCCGTGCCTCTCGTTCTCGGTGATAAGTGGACCAGGAGTACGTTTTTACAGGGTGTGAGTCAATTGCCACGGGAACGTGCAGAGATTGAGAGGGCGGTAACTCGTCACCCGGCTGATCTTTTCCATCTTCACTTCAAGCGTGAACAGATTGGTTTTACGGATGTTCTGCAGAAATTTGGGCCCGTATTGTGGACTGAACATGGCCGCTTTGGCCGCGGCCCCTATTCGCGACTGATTGCTAGGCTCTATGCAAGGGCCGCGAGAAGGGTCGATGCTATCGCGTGCGTGTCTGAATACGTCGCTTCTGATGTCCGGCAGATTACTGGTCTTGATTCAAACGTATTCGTTATACCCAACGCTATTGACACCCGTAAATTTCGTCCCCCGACCCCTGCTGAAAGGCGGGCCGCAAGGCAACGGCTCGGCCTCAGCGATGATGAATTGGTTTTCGCGGCCGTAGGCCGTCTTGAGCCAAATAAACGACCTATGTTAGCAGTCGATCTGGCCCTGTCGATGGGCGCTACTCTCCTCTTAGCGGGCGGTGGATCACTGGAGGGGCGTGTAAGGGAGACTGCGTTGACTTCGAACCAAAATATACGAATGCTCGGGCAGATACCGGACGCCAGAGATGTGTATTGGGCGTCAGACATGCATCTGTTCTTGTCCTCAGGCGCAGGCGAGGGCTTCCCCACGGTCTTGGTGGAGGCCGCGGCAAGCGGTCTTCCCACGCTCGGGATCGACGGCAGTGGATTCGAGGCGGAGATTAGGAGTGGAGGCACTGTAGCCAAGGATGGTGAATTGGCATCTCTAAGGCAGGTTGTCCCCGGAGTCCTTGCTGAGCGGAAAGCATACGCCCTGTCTGGTCGAGAGTGGTCCATGGCTTTCGATGTTCTTCCGTGGGCCAAGAACCACCTAGATCTTATGAACGAAATTCGCACTGACTGGATGGAAAAAAATGACTGACTCTTCGGTTCGGAGTATTTCGACATTCGATGCAATCCGTTTCACCCCGGAGATTCGCAGTGCGTATATTGAGCGGTTTGAGGATGGGCCGGATGTGCTCACTTTGTACGGCAAGGCACTCTACTTGGATAGAAGCGTCCTAGAAAGTTCAGGCAAAACCTACATTCCTATGACCGTTCTGGCGACGTGCGCATTCATCCTAAAGAGTGGACCAAGGTATGTTGAAGTTCCGGAACCCTTGTGGACGAGGAAGATGTTGCACACATTCCTTTTGCTCGTTTGCGCCCACGTGGCGGGTGCATTGCGCTTCCGACGGACGATGACCTCAACATACTGCATAGAGAATGAAGACGCAGGACGGATAGCACGCGTCCCGGAAGTGATTCCACGGAAACTCAGGGTTGCAGTCTTGCGGACGCCACTCTGTCTATTCGGACTTTTAATTCGTCGGTGGATATTTGGCACTGCCGCCTCGCGAGAAACGTACGAAGCCGTCCTCGGCCCCTTCTGGGGGTATGTTGACCGACGCTCAGAACTAGTTTGGCCGCTACCGAGTGCTTGCGAATGCTCGAAATTGCCTTCAAAAGATCCGAGTAGGGTCCTCTTCTTGGGCGCACTAACGACACGTAAAGGTATTTTCGAGCTACTAGCCGGCTGGGATGAATTGGATATCCGAGGCTCATCGCTGAATCTCTCAATCATGGGTGGAGGAGACCTGGAGCACCTTGTTCAAGACTGGGCGAAGGGAAAGCCGAATGTAAAGGTGACGATCTCGCCGGCCCGTGCTCAAATTCATGAGGAGCTCCGTCAAGCCGGCGTTCTTGTACTACTTTCCAAGCCGGAGAGGTACTGGAGAGAACAAATCGGGTTGCCGCTGCTTGAGGGCCTTGCCCACGGTTGCCGGGTCGTAACGACCGCACAAACAGGAATAGCATCGTGGCTGGCTGATAACGGTCATTGCGTTGTCAACGACGCTGGAAACCCCGCTGAGGTCGCTAGTGCGCTCAGTGAGGCTAGTGAAGCTGGCTTTTGGTCGACAGCAAGTCTCCCGGAGATAAATGGAAGAGCTGCTGCTGCCTTCCGCATGCACGAGTGACGTTTGGTTCTAGACGCTCCGCTGCTTCGTTTACCCGTTCCTCTTTCAATGTGTTTGCCTTATTGGTTATAGGGGCGATAGTGAGTTATGTAAGGACTTTGACCAGGCTGCTTGGCCTCGTGATTATTCCAGTATTCGGGCTAGTTAGCCCGCTCTTGGTCATTCCGGCAATTACGTCAACTTTTGGTGCCGATGCATGGGTCGGCGTTGCCCTAGGGCAGTCAGTTGGAGGCGCAGGCTCTGTCCTAGTTGAATTAGGGTGGGGCTTAAGCGGTCCTCAGCGTGTCGCAAGGCAGGGGCGGAACTTTCGTCTCCAAATCATGGCAGCGTCAGTTCTGAGCAAGCTCTTGGTATTCTTGCCCGTCGGCGCCGTTGCTTTCGCAGTAGCGTACTCGTTGTCTCCCGCCTACCAGGTAGAGGCGGGTCTAGTGGCCGTGGGCGCGACCTCATTGGGACTCAGCTGTTCTTGGTTCTTTATAGGTACCAAGCGCATAGGAAGCCTGGTCGTCGCTGATGCGATTCCGCGAACGACTTGCGCAGCCCTTTCCGCAGTCGTGATTCTGATCGGTGGCCCCCTTTGGACGTATCCACTCCTGGGGATGCTGTTGCCATCCCTGGTATCGCTTTGGCTGGCTTTGTTGATAAATAGAGTTTCGTACTCGCATATGGGGGCCTTTAGCTTTCGTCGAATCATCTCTCTTATTGTCATTCAGAGGACGGCGCTTAGTGGACGAGCGTTGAGTGCTGTCTATATTGCTCTTCCTGTCACTATAGTTACACTGGCTTCACCTGTGTCAGCGCCTGTGTTTGCCGCCGCTGAGCGCCTGCAAAGGATGTATTTGCAGCTGCTGGGAGCATTTCCTAATGTGATGCAGTCGTGGCTCGGGAGCTCCAGAAACCGTCGAGCCAAGAAGTCCAGGGCGAACTCGGTTATACTTTATAATTTTTTTCTTGGTGTTGTTGCCGGCTTGGCGTTCAGTATTGGCGCTCCATATGCTGCAACTTATGTCTTTTCCGGAGTCGCGCCGATCCCATTTGAGATTTCGTCTGTAAGTGGCCTGCTAATTCTTCTAGTGTGCTCATCCAGAGCGACCGGCGGCTTGGCCCTAGTGGCCTTTCAAAAACTTCACATCATCGCGTGGAGTGCATTGGCAGGAGTTGTAGTTGGCGTTCCTGCGATATTCATTTTTGCTCGTTGGCTCGGTCCACTCGGGGGAGTAGTTGGGGAGGTTACGGCAGAATCTGCCGTACTAGCAATCCAGCTAACAGGCCTATATTTTGCAACCAAAAGGCGCCAGGCCCATAGAGCTGTGACTCCTCGAAAAGTGAGTCTAACGGCAGCAGAACGTTAAGCCTTCAGTTGCTCAGTTATGTGCCCCCAAACCCTGCATTCAATAAATGGCAAGTTCTCGTAGACCACGACGGTGGGCGCACCGGGGACTTTCTGTATGCGGATTATCGGCTCTTCCCGGTTCCTATGGAGACGGATGGATGGGATAGGATCATGTGGCCTTTCGGTTCTGCAAGAGAATTACTTACGTGTTGGTGAGCTAGTTCCCGTATCTGCGGCAATAAATTCGCTACTTTTGGCCGCGTTATTATGCGCTCCTTGCTTGGCTCCCGTGGCTTGGTACTGACCAGCACCTCAATCTCCTTCCACTAAGGGCAAGCGGGGGGGTAGAGCGGCTGGGTGTACTCAGCCCGTAGGCTGTAGGCACCCGCTGATGGATGGTCTGGCTCCGAGGCTGCCGAGGGGCCGGCGGTTGTTGTAGAAGTCTAGCCATGGTTCCAGGGCATCAGTCCTGGCCTGGTTTGAGGTGAAGGGCTGGCGGCAGGCCCAGCTTTCCTGCAGGGTGCGGCTGAAGCGTTCGGATTTGCCGCTCTGCCAAGGAAGTCGCGGAGAGGCGGTTGGCGAAATCGTTGTCTGTCATGACCCGTTTCACCGGCGCACCTTGGGCTGCCACGGCTGCTGCGGCCCTGGTGAGGAACCGGCGTAGGTCGAGCCTTTTTCATACGGCAGGACCTCGGCGTACAGCGAAGCGGAAACGGTCATCGACGGCCAAGTGGACGAAGCCAAACCGACCTTTGTGTGGCCTGTTGAATGGTTGCGGCAGATTGCTTCGGGTCTGCCCGCCAGCCTCCGCCGTCCGGGATCCGCCCGAATTTCTTCAAGCCTATGTGGATCATGTCGCCGGGAGCGCGTCGCGTTCATAGCGCCGGTCGGTAGCCGGGACGCACGGATTCGTACTCCGGTTGCCGGGTCTAGGTCCCACAACCTGGGCATACCCGCCCTGGCCGAAATTCGGTAGACCGTCCTGGCGCTCATGCGGCACCGCACGGCACAGGTTCGCTGCTCCCTTGCGGTGCTCGGCGCGCTCGGTGAGAACCTCTGCAACCACCTCCGCGGAGGTAGCGTGCGGGCAAGACCACGGACGAGAGCTAGGGTCCCCAAACCAGCCCAGCCATCCGCACGGTACCTGCCGATCCAACGATGCGCACAGGTCCTCGAGATGCCCATTTCCTTGGCCACAGCCACTGGACAGCCGGCGAGGACGCCCCCAGTGATGATCCGCCTACCATTTGGAGTCAGGCTGACATTACGGTGGGACATGAAGACGTGAATTATGAATGGATTCCGTAAAACCTAGAAACGGAAACCTTTGACGATAAGGCTCGTCGTTCTTGGCGTGATGTCCCTGCGGCAAGACCGCCAATCCACGATGTCTGCCGGGGAACGCTAAAGGTTCTCACGGACGCTGACCCAGTTGTGCGAGACGCCTCGCGAGCGCACCCTCTGCGTGATTTACAAGCTTATCTAGCTCCAACATTGTTGGGGCATTCCGGCTCGGAGTGACCGCTGCTTGCGATGGGTTATGCCCCCTGGGTGGGCCGTTGTAGAAACTGCCCATCGGAACGGCGGATGCCCCTAAACTGCTCGGCTTAGTCCTCTGGGTGGTTGGCAGACGCGCCCAGTCTGGCCGGGCCGCCCCTGGGGAATATGTGGGGACGGTTCGGCACGGCCTCCCGAATCACGCTGTCCAGATCCGGTCCCCGAGTTCCAGAAGAGCGGATGGTGGAAGATTCGAAAGGTTCCTCATACGCCTGGTCATTGCCGTAGTAGCTGTAGGCGTAAGCATCCGGACCTTTTGCGGGAAGACGGTTAAGAACGACGCCCAACATGTTCGAGCCGACCAAGTCTAACGCGCTGATCGATTTTTCTAAATCTTGAAGACGTAGTTTTTGCGCACCAACAACTACCACAACTCCTCCTACGTGCTGAGAGAGGACCGCAGCGTCAGTAACTGGGAGGAGAGGGGGCGCGTCAATTATGACTGCGTCGAAAATCCCCTCGAAACGCTCAATCAGACGCTGCATTTGTGATGAGCCGAGCAATTCACTGGGGTTCGGTGGGATCTGTCCAGAGGTCAGGACAAACAAGTTGTCGCTTCCCCACGGTTGGAGCAGGTCGTCGACGTCCGCGATACCGAGCAATGCCGTCGTCAATCCAGCCGTACGGTCAAGCCCGAGGTAGTCACTAACCATCGGCCGTCTAAGGTCAGCGTCAATGAGGCAAACGTTTTGTCCTGCTTGGGCCAATGCAATCGCCAGATTGGTTGCTGTCGTGCTCTTTCCCTCCCCAGGAAGCGACGACGTGACTAGAACGGTTTTGGCTGCGTCCGAAATGTTGGCGAACTGAAGATTCGTGCGCAACTGTCGAAAGGATTCTGCTCGCGGACTTTGGGTAGGCGCCTGAGTCAAAAGTGGCTTTTTCGCAGCATCTTGATCGAACGATATGGCTCCAAGGAGTGGTGCGCTGGTTATTCTTCGCAGGTCCGCCTCGCCGCGGATCCTGGTGTCGAGGGTTGCACGAAGAACGGCTGCGAGTACCCCGATGGCTATCCCAACCAGCAGCCCAAGGAGGAGGTTGAGTCGCGTGTTTGGGGCTGACGGTGTAGATGGAGCTACGGCGGGCTTAATAATCGAGAGGCTTACCGGAGAGCTGCCGCCGGCCTTCGGTCTTTCAAGGTTGTCAACAGCCTTGATGAGGCTATTAGAGACCGCTTGTGCGACAGCCGCAGCCTGAACAGGTGATTCGTCGGAAACTGCAATAGTTATCAGTACGGTCTTGTCATCGCTCGTGGCTTTGACCTTCTGGGCCAGTTGATCTGTAGTGACAGTGAGCCCCAGTGCATCAATGGCTGGTTGCAGGACGATAGGAGAATCAACTGTTTTTACGTACGACTGCACCCTAGCTTGGCTGAAGGTATTTCCTTGCTGGAGTTCTTGAACCGTTCCCGAACTTTGAATTGCAACGAAGAGTTGAGTGTCTGCCGTGTATGTAGGCTTGACGATGATGGAGGTTCCGCCTCCAATGAGCACTCCGAAGAGCGTTGCGGCAGCAATAAATACCCAGTTGCGCCTGAGTAGACTCAGGTAGTTTTGTAAATCCAACCGGGTTCCCCCTATATCGGTTGCTGGAGGCAGGCCAGGGCTCGCCACCTAAACGCTAGTCATTTGTGTTTGTTTGATTGTACCCGGATGGCGTGTGCCGCAGCCCAGCTGCAACGCCATTACCGGACCAATGGACTAAGGGGTGGCTTTCGCCCGTGAGGCGCTGCAAAGGGTAGGCATCCAACTTCATATGGCGTGTCTCCGACAAACGGCACCGACCAGGCCAGCAAAATGGCGTCTCGGTCAGCTGCGCCAGGATGAATCGTTCAGACGGGGGTGCAGGGTTGTGCCGGACCGGCTGATCCCAATCTCAGCACAGGTGGCCCAGAACCGTGCGAACTGTTCCTGATTCCTCCTTCCCCAGCGAATATGCGCAGCGGCTCCGAAGTGGCAACCCCTTATGACGCAACCGGATCCAGAGATGTTGAAGCTCGACGTAGAATCGGGGTCCAAGACCGAAACTCGCAGTGCTCTGCCGGAGGTACGGAGAAAAATGTCACAATGGTGCGAAGCTGGTACGGACAACTACGTGCTGGTTACAGAAGGATCCCTGCTAAATACGGGCCTGATCGTTGGCTCTGAACGCGCCATGGTGATCGACACCGGGTCCGGTCCCCGCCAAGGACGCGTAGTTCTTGACGCAGTCCGGGAGAAGACTGACCTGCCTCTCGTCGTCGTTAACACGCACGCCCACTTTGACCACTTCTTTGGCAACGCCGTCTTCGCCGAAGCCGGGGTGACGGAATTCTGGGCCCACCAGAGGGCTGCCGCCGAGATTGACCAGCGTGGTGACGTTCAGCGCCGGTACGTCGGAACCCTGGAACCCGAGATGGCAGCGGGAGAAGGTGACAACGTAGAACTCGTAGTGCCCAACGCCATCGTCAAGGACCAGCCCGTCCTGGTGGACCTTGGCGGCCTCACAGTAACTCTCTTCTATCTGGGCCGAGGCCATACCGACGGTGATCTCCTGGTGGGAACGCCCACCACTTTGTACGTGGGAGACCTAGTGGAACAGGGCGCCCACCCCTCGTTCGAGGACTCGTATCCAGAGGAGTGGGCCGACGTGCTCCGGCACATCTCGGCGCTGCGGCACCGCTACGAGTTCTTGATCCCGGGGCATGGGACGCCATGCAGCGACCAGTTCGTCAAAACCATGGCCAACACCATGAGCACGGCAGTCAGGCAGGCGCGACAGTCCATCCGCGACACGCCCAACGACGCCACGAAGGCCATCCCTGTCCTCCCCTACGGCCCGGAGCAGTCCCGCTGGTTCATCAAGCGCCTCCAGGAGAGCTGGCGCAGCAGCATAAGCTCGTCGTAGTACACCCCTCATTGAGGAAAGGGTGGGATTGATTCCCGAGCCTTCACCCATCTGAACATGGGGAAACATTCGACGTCCGTAGGCGCCGCAGAACATACGCAGTCGAAGGCGCAGGGTTCTGTCTTAGGAGGCGATGGCCGTCCTCGCCGCGGCCACCGCCATCGTGGTTCTGACTGCGCTACAAGGCCTGAACGAACGTCCCGGAGTGGCGAGGCAAGGGCTACCAGTCTGAGCCAAGCTGAGCCGGCTTCCTTCCGCTCAACCAGGAACGCAGTAACTAAAGCTTTATGATTCAAGCTTCTTGACGTGACTTGTCAATCGTTCTGTCACATGCTTAGGTCTTAAGCAGTAAGGATGCTTATGACCGACGGAGATTGTTGTGGCCTTGACTGACTATGCCCTTGCGCTGAGCGCCTTGATGGGCTCCTTGCTAGTTCCCTTCGGCGTTCTGTACCAGATGCTGCGGCTCAAGCGCCGCGCAATCCGGATACCTGTGCAGCCCGTGTCTGAACCCATCAACAGAGGTAACCGACGCTGATCATGCCGTACGTCGATATCAACCCCCATAAAGCCCGTCCCAAATGGGTGGGCTATGCAATCTTTGCTGTTCTCTTGGTGCTCACCGCAGCGGTGGTCTCCGCGGCGCTCATTCATCACTGAACTGCACCTTTGGTCTGACGGCCGCTGGGCGTGGCCTCCTGCCAGACCCCCTAGACTTACTGATTGAACCAGTGCCGCAGATCCGTTTGCCGAAACGTCCGGGGGACAGACATGCCAGATCCGGCTGATCAGACTGCAGGCGCCCCAGCAGAAGATGCAGGGCAGCCGCAGCTGCGCCGACGCCGCGACCTTCGTCGTGCCGACGGCTCAGTTCAGGATGCCTGGACAGGAACCATGCCCACTGTAACGCCCCCTTCCAACCCGAACGACGCCGGAAAGCCAGTCACGCGCCGCAGCTCCTGGGCGGAGGCAGCCGCGGCAGCGGACGCCACCAAGCCGTCACGCGTACCTTCGGCTGCTGCTCCGGCGTCTCCTTCCTCTTCTGCGGCCCCTGCTCCGGGGAGGCCTGCTGCTGCGCCGATTGCCGCAGGGCCCTCTGCCGCGTCCAGCTCAGGTGAGATGGCCGCTGAAGCTGCCCTGCCGCCGTCGGATGCTCCTGCCGAAACGCCCTCCTTCCGCCGCAGCCGGTCCACCATGGCCGACACGATCGCGGAGGCACCTATGCCCGACTTCATCAGCTCGCCTGGGCTATTCGTCAAGGAACAGAAGCCCAGGCCCGTCGGCGGCTTCCGCGGCGCCCTGTACAACCTGACCGGCGGCGCGTGGAATCTAGGCCCCGGACCCAAGCAGCGCCAGGAGGACGAACTGGCTCGCCGCATTTCCCGGCAGCTCCAGGGGAGCTACAACACCGCGATCCTGAGCCTTAAGGGAGGTATTGGCAAGACCTCTACTACGGTGGGGGTGGGCCTGACCCTGGCCGAATACCGTGGGGACGCGCCCTGCGCAATCGACGCCAACCCGGACTCGGGCGACCTGGTGGAACGCGCGCTGGGTGAGGGCATCTACCAGCAGTCAACGCCCCGGACCATCTCGGACCTGTTGGAGAACATAGACTCCATCGATTCGCTGACCTCGCTGGCCCGGTACATGCACCACGCCGGCCGGTTGCACCTTATTGCGGGGGAGCAGGACCCTGAGGTCTCGGACTCGCTGACGGCGGAGGAGTACCGCCGCATCCGCAAACTCATCTCCAGCTACTATTCAGTGGTGCTGACCGACTGCGGCACCGGGGTAACCCACAATGCGATGAGTGGGATCCTGCAGTCGGCCGACAATCTGGTGATCGCTGCGGGCTACGCGGTGTCCGGCGCCAAGCGGGCTCGCAGCACCCTGCACTGGCTGGCCAGCCATGGATACGAGGACCTGGCCCGCAACGCCATTGTGGTCATCACGGACAAGGACGAAGTGTCCTCGCGGGTGGACAAGGACGCCATAGAGGAGCACTTGGCCGGGATCTGCCGCGAGCTTATCGCCGTACCGCACGACCGCGGAGTTGCTGACGGCGATTTGGTGACGCTGGACGTGCTGAAGCCGGAAACGCGACGGGCGTACAAGGAGATTGCTGCTGCGATAGTGGACGGGTACCGCTAAGCGTTCGACCTCCATATACGGTGCATAACCGGATTTATCCGCCGGGTAGAATATGCACAGCTTTAGGCTTCAAGCTTCTCAAACTGGGGGAACCATGATTCACGATGCGCTGCTCAACGCGCCCAAAAAGTCGTCCAAGAAGAAGTCGTCTTCGCGGCGTGGAGATATCCAAGGTCTTCGCGCTCTTGCGGTTCTATCCGTCGTGGCCGACCACATGTTCCACTGGCCATCTGGCGGCTTCGTCGGGGTGGACGTATTCTTCGTGATTTCCGGTTTCCTCATCACGGGGCTCCTCTTGAGCGAGCACGAGCGCAAGGGGCGCATCTCGGTCGCGGACTTCTACCGTCGCCGCGCCCGGCGCATCCTGCCTATGGCGGCCCTGGTAACTGTCGCGACCATCGGTGCCGGCTGGGCTGTCTTTACGTCCGGCAGGGCTGTTGCGACGACCATGGACGGGCTGTGGGCGATGGTCTTCGGCGCGAACTGGCACTTCGCGATCATCGGCACGGACTACATGCAGGCGGACGGGCCGGTGTCGCCGTTCCAGCATTTTTGGTCGCTGTCCGTAGAAGAGCAGTTCTATGCAGTATGGCCTCTCCTGATAATCCTTCTGTTGGGCGTGGCAGCAAAGAGGCAGCGATGGAGTCAGAAGCGGGCACTGCGAGTCCTCACATTGGCGGCCGCAACCGTAACGCTATTCAGCTTCTTGTTTGCCCTCTGGGAGTCGGCAGCATCGCCGACCGTTGCCTACTTCTCGACCACCTCCCGTACCTGGGAGCTTGGAGTTGGCGCGCTCTTGGCCCTGTTCGCGTCTAAGCTCGGCGACGTGCCCCGCGGTGTCCGAGCTGTGATGCTTTACGTCGGACTCGCCGGCATCATCTGGAGCATCTTCGTGATCAGCCCGGCGTCCCAGTTCCCCGCGCCCTGGGCGATGGCACCGGTTCTCGCCACGGCTCTTGTCATCGCGTCTGGCATAGGCGGATCGCCCGCGTCTTCGCCACTGACTCACAAGAGCTTCGGCTATGTGGGAAACATTTCGTACTCCCTGTACCTCTGGCACTTTCCCGTGATCATCTTTGCTGGGGCGCTCTTTGACATTTCGTCGCCAATTGTTGCTGTCGCCAGCGTAGTGGCGATGGGCGCGCTTTCGGTTGTCTTCCATTACCTGGTTGAGAAGCCGGTCCAGCACTCGCAATGGCTGGAGCCTAAGCGAAGGAAGACCGAGAGGGCCTCTGTATCGAACCGCTACAAGCTTGGCTGGCTGGGACTCCTCGCCGCTATCACTGCCGGTGTTATCGTGCTGGCACTAAACCAGCCGAAGCCGGACTACACAGCCATGCCCGCAACTGCCACGGCGATAGCGTCGGCGCAGGCAGCCAAGCCAGTCGCTGTCACGCCTTCGATGAAACTGACGGGCGAGCTGGCGGATGCCACACGTTCCGGTGCGTGGCCAATTGGCCTCACACCTTCGCTGGACACCGCCGCCGGTCACTACGTCCCGGAGTGGAAAACGGACGGCTGCCTCAGCGTCAACGATCAACTGTTGGCCAAGTGCATGTACGGTGATCCCGCGGCGCCGAAAACAGCCGTGCTACTTGGCGACTCGGTAGGGATTAGCTGGATGCCGGGGCTTAGGGCCGCTCTTGGTCCGGCTGGCTGGAAGATCCAGGTTCTCACTCTTGGCCAGTGCCCAGCAGTTCAGATCCCGACGACCCGGTCTAATGATCCTGCGGGCTTCACGGAAAAGTGCGCTGCGCATCAGCAGTGGGCGATGGATAAGGTTAAGGCGATACAGCCACAGATGGTCATCTTCGCCAGCGCTCTCGGCGCTCCATGGCGAGCCGTTAGCGCGTCCACGAGCAAGGATGTTCTGAAGGACTGGCGGACGGCTACGGCAGACACGCTGCGTGCGTACAAGGGCATTACGGACGCTCAGCTAGTTCTCATGTCCGGAGCCTCTGAGAACCCGGATACTGCCAAGTGCGCCACCAAGGTGAGCAGGCCGGGGGACTGTGCCAACACCAACACGCGCTTTGGTGAGTACGTGCGGGCCGAGGCTGCCGCAGCATCGGACGTTCCTGGGGTTCGGCATGTGAACACCGAAGCGTGGTTCTGCACTATTGCTAAGCAATGCCCGGCATTCGCCGGAAAGTCGTTGATCTTCGCGGACGGCGCCCACATCACGCCGGAATACTCAGCCAGGCTGGCCCCGGTAATGGGGCCAGCCGTACTGGGCGAGGACGAGGTTAGTTCCCAGTAAGCACGCGCTCCGGGAGCCATGTTATGTGCCGCGTAGAATCGTGCTCGTGCGAGCCGCTGGGGGTCGCAATTTATTTGGGGGAATTGCCGTGGTCACACAGCAGGCACTTACGGGCGGTCGCAGGGAAGCGAAAGCTCGCAGCCGGAGTCTCAGGAATGTTCAGGCGCTCCGGGCTGTCGCGGCGTTGATGGTCGTGCTTGCGCACGTCAGCGGGTTCGAGAATAAGGCGTTCGGCGCCGATTCTTCCTGGCTTCAGGGGTTCCACGATGTGGGCGCAACGGGCGTTGACATCTTTTTCGCCATCAGCGGCTTCCTCATGGTTGCCACCACATACAAGAAACATCACGGCGGTGAGAGCGCCAGATCGTTCCTGTGGCGCCGGGCAACGCGGATCTACCCGCCATACCTCATCATCACTGCCTTGATCTTCGCCGTGTTTCTCTGGAAACCGGGGATGGTGAACTCCAGCCAGGCTACGCCGCCGGACCCGCTGTCCTCGTTCCTACTGCTTCCGCAGGAAGGCCTACCCCTACTACTTGTTGGCTGGACGCTGGTCTTTGAGATGTACTTCTACCTGATCTTCACCCTTGGCCTTGCCGCTCCGAAACGGGCTTTCCAGTCCATCCTCGGCGGCTGGGTGCTGATCACCGGCGTTCTTTCCCTGATCCCCACGGACAACACCTATCTCAAGTTCCTCGGGAACCCGCTGCACTTTGAGTTCATCTTCGGCGCCCTGGTTGGCTACCTCGTGACGCGCCGCATTATCTGGAAGCCGCTGCTGGTTACCATGGCAGGCGTAAGCCTGTCGCTGGCGTGGTGGGCTCTGATGTGGGCTGGCGTTGGTCCTGGCGTAGCCTCCGATGCCTTCCGGGTGCCGACTATCGGGCTGGCCCTAGCGATCTCCCTCTACGGCGTTATCGGGCTTGAAACCGTAGGAGCCTTCACTTTCCCAGCTTGGTTGCAAAAGCTGGGCGACAGTTCGTATTCCCTGTACCTCACTCACATTCTGACCATCACTGCGTTTGGTGCCGCGTTTGCGCTCGTTCCGAAGAGCCCGGTGACGCATGTCGCCGGGCTCCTCGGGATCATCGCTGCCTGCATAATCGGCGGGCTGATCTACTACCGGGTAGCTGAAAGGCCCCTCCTGAAAGCCTTTCAGCGATCACCGCTTGTTGCCCGTTAGTACGCGTTCCGGCAGCCACGTGCCGGGCGTTCCTGCCGTCACGCATCGGTAGCCGACGACCATGTACTTAGATCCGGCCGTTCCGGCTTCCACGGGATTGCGCACGATAGCCCTGTCACCTACAGCCCAAGTGAAGCTGGTAGGCGCAGCGTCTTGGTAGATGGTGTACTTGCCGTTTGTCAGGTCGTGGTTCCGGCTGTTGTTCAACCTGGCAATAGTGGACACCTTGGTCGTGGCGCCATCGGTGTTACCGCCGAACCCACCGAGGCGCACCAGATCGGCCATAACCGTGGCCGCTGTTGTGCCAGTCGAGTTGAAAACAAATCCGCCACCAACAGCAGTGAAGGTGTTGCTGCGCTCCTGGATGTTGTTGGCGAGCACTTTCACGCCGTCCACGACCTTGAACAGCGCGAAGGAGTTTGACGACGGGATGTTTCCGATGAGGAACTTCGAGAACACGATGCTCAAGCCAGTGATCGAAAGCTGAGTGTTTGCGCCCGACAGGTTGATGGGAGTGTTGAAGTCACCCAGGAGCGTGAACCCCTCCAGGTGCATTCCCACAATGGTCAGGTTCAGGCAGTTGTTGATTGTCATGGCCGCAGAAGCCTGGGTGTGCTCTACGTTCAACTGAGTGAATACGCCGTCGTCCCAGCCGGCAACCTGGATCGGCGGCTCTGCTGAGACGTTCGTTGACGATTCACTGATGGGGTTGTTGTCGGTGTACAGGTTGTTGACGACGTTGCCGGTAATACCCCCGCCATTTCGGATGTCAAAGGCGGTGATGGAGTAGTAACCAATGGCGCAGTCCCGGAACTGGGATGGTAGGTGTAGCCGCCGCCGTAGTTGAAGAAACCTCTGGCCGGGTAGTCGATGCGGATGCGTTCGAATACTGACCCATTGGCGACGTTGAACATTCGGATGGCGTCTGATTCGGTTTCCGAGCTGGTTTGCTGCCGGTTGTAGGTAAGCCTCACATCGGAAATCTTTGGGCTTCCAGTTACGGAGAGGATCGGGAGGTTGTTGGCCGTCATGTAGAGCTTCGGGATGCGCCGGTCGCCCATGATGACCGGCGATGTAGCCGTGATCGTTTTATTGATCCGGTATGTTCCCGACGGCAGGTAGACCCCGCCGTTTGCGTTGATGCACGACTGGATTACAGCCCAGTCGAGTTCATCTGTAAGGGCTGTGGCGGCAGGGTATACGGCCTGAGCGTCTGCAATTGTGGCAAACAGGGTCGAGAGTGGGCGCGACGTGTCGTCACCGCGTGCGCCCAAGTCTTTAGCGTTCGGAGGGAGGTTGCCGCGCTGCGGGTAGATTCCGTCAAGAGCCGTCCGGGCAGACTTGCCGGGGGTGGATACTTCAGCCGCCGCCTGTGTCGCAATCGTGGCAGATAGCGACATCTGCGAGGGCTGGTTCAGCCGATTTTCTTAGGTGGTTATTCTATGCCTCTGGGCCCCTAGAGCTGATTGGCCAGCAGCACCGTCGCCCCCAGGAACGGCGCCTTGCAGGCCA
Organism: Arthrobacter sp. SAFR-044; assembly: GCF_059414985.1. Classification (NCBI taxonomy): domain Bacteria; kingdom Bacillati; phylum Actinomycetota; class Actinomycetes; order Micrococcales; family Micrococcaceae; genus Arthrobacter; species Arthrobacter sp. SAFR-044. Next base: position 304,846 of record NZ_JBPFDN010000006.1, read on the forward strand.
CCGCCGCCCGCAGCGTGAGTAGTTATCTGCTTCACCAGAGTCGTTCATCGAGGAGAAAAGAAGGCTGGAGGTTAGCTCGATGACGTCGTATGGTCCGAACGAGCTGCTTTCCGACTTGTAGACCAGTTTCCGACTTGTAGACCAGCGGCTGTACTCCGTGGAGTTAGCACCAGGAGGTGCGGGCGTTCCCCGACTGTTAGCGGCCATGAAAAACTGCCCATAGGCGGCCACGAAAATGCCCACTGACGGCCAGTAGAACTGCCCAGCGGTG
>NZ_JBPFDN010000007.1:0-187632 GCF_059414985.1 Arthrobacter sp. SAFR-044
CGGCAAGGACCACGCCGGCGGCGGGGACCAGGTCTTCTTCCAGGGCCACGCCTCCCCCGGCATGTACGCCCGGGCGTTCATGGAAGGCCGCCTCTCCGAGGAGGACCTGGACGGGTTCCGGCAGGAAAAGTCCCGCGAAGGCCACGCCCTGTCCTCCTACCCGCACCCGCGCCTGATGCCGAAGTTCTGGGAATTCCCCACCGTGTCCATGGGCATCGGACCGATGAACGCGATCTACCAGGCCCAGAACAACCGCTACCTGCACAACCGGGGCCTGAAAGACACCTCCGACCAGCAGGTCTGGGCGTTCCTGGGCGACGGCGAAATGGACGAGCCCGAATCCCGCGGCCTGCTGCAGCTGGCAGCGAACGAGAACCTGGACAACCTGAACTTCGTGATCAACTGCAACCTCCAGCGCCTGGACGGGCCGGTGCGCGGCAACGGCAAGATCATGCAGGAACTCGAAGCGTTCTTCCGCGGCGCGGGCTGGAACGTGATCAAGGTCGTCTGGGGCCGGGAATGGGATGACCTGCTCACCCGCGACACCGACGGGTCCCTGGTGAAGATCATGAACGAAACCGTTGACGGGGACTACCAGACCTACAAGGCCGAGTCCGGCGGGTTCGTCCGCGAACACTTCTTCGGCAAGACCCCGCAGACCAAGGACCTCGTCGCGGACCTCACCGATGACCAGATCTGGAACCTCAAGCGCGGCGGCCACGACTACCGCAAGGTCTACGCCGCCTACAAGGCCGCCACCGAATTCAAGGGCAAACCCACCGTCATCCTCGCCCACACCGTCAAAGGCTACGGCCTGGGCCCGCACTTCGAGGGCCGCAACGCGACCCACCAGATGAAGAAGCTCACCCTCGATGACCTGAAGAAGTTCCGCGACCACCTGCGGATCCCGGTCACCGACGAGCAGCTGGAGAAGGACTCCTACCGGCCGCCGTACTACCACCCCGGTAACGACGCCCCGGAAATCAAATACATGATGGAGCGCCGGGCGGCCCTGGGCGGATCCGTCCCGGAGCGCCGCGACACCCACGCGGAGATCGTGCTGCCGGAGGCCAAGTCCTACGAGGTGGCCAAGCGCGGTTCGGGCAAGCAGCAGGCGGCAACCACCATGGCGTTCGTCAGGCTCCTGAAGGACCTGATGCGGGACAAGAGCTTCGGCAAGCACATTGCCCCGATCATTCCGGACGAAGCCCGCACCTTTGGTATGGATGCGTTCTTCCCGACGGCGAAGATCTACAACCCCAAGGGCCAGAACTACCTGTCGGTGGACCGGGACCTGGTCCTGGCCTACAAGGAATCCCCCGCCGGGCAGCTGATCCACCCGGGCATCAACGAAGCCGGCGCCGTGGCAGCATTCACCGCCGCCGGAACCTCCTACGCCACCCACGGCGTCCCCCTGGTCCCGGTCTACGTGTTCTACTCCATGTTCGGCTTCCAGCGCACCGGCGACGCGTTCTGGGCCGCCGGGGACCAGATGACCCGCGGGTTCATCATCGGCGCCACCGCAGGACGGACCACCCTCACCGGCGAGGGCCTCCAGCACGCCGACGGACACTCACCCCTGCTGGCCTCCACCAACCCGGCCGTCCTCACCTACGACCCCGCCTACGGCTACGAAATCGGACACATCGTCCGCTCAGGCCTGGAACGGATGTACGGTGCAGATTCGACGGATAAGAACGTCATGTACTACCTCACCGTGTACAACGAACCGATCATCCAGCCCGCAGAACCCGAGAACCTCGACGTCGAAGGCGTCATCAAGGGCATCTACCTGGTCGCCCCGGCAAAGATCGACGGTCCCCGCACCCAGATCCTCGCCTCCGGCGTCTCCGTGCCTTGGGCCATCGAAGCCCAGCGCGTGCTGGCCGATGACTGGAACGTCTCCGCTGACGTCTGGTCCGTGACCTCCTGGAACGAACTGCGCCGCGACGGCCTGGCCGCCGAAGAGGAAGCCTTCCTCAACCCCGGCCAGCCCGCCCGCGTCCCGTTCGTGACCCAGCAACTCGAAGGAGCCACCGGCCCCATCGTCGCCGTCTCCGACTACATGAAGGCCGTCCCGGACCAGATCCGGCAATTCGTCCCCAACGAATTCGCCACCCTCGGCGCCGACGGCTTCGGCTTCTCCGACACCCGCGCAGCAGCCCGCCGCTTCTTCAAGAACGACACCCACTCCATCGTGGTCCGTACCCTTGAAATGCTGGCGCGCCGCGGTGAGGTGGATGTTGACGCCCCGGTGAAGGCGATTGAGAAGTACAAGCTGCTCAACGTCAACGCCGGCACCACCGGCAACGCCGGAGGCGAAGCCTAGCCTTCCGGTTGGACAGTGGAACCAGCAGCGCTGGACGACGGCGGCCCTCACCCCACAAGGTGAGGGCCGCCGTCGTGCTGTCCCCGGTGAAGCTCGCCGGGACGCACCGGCCGCTGTGACGCAGGGCAATGCGGGTTGTAGCCTTCGCACAAATGGAGCTTGCGCGGCGGTGGCCGTATGCTCAAAGAATGCCAGCACCAGCCAGCCAGTCCCCGAAGCGGAAACCATCCCCGCCGAAGGTCACGCCGGAGAAGTCCGAGACCCTCAAGCAGCTCCGCGCCAACGTAGGCCAGCTCTCCACCACCACCATGCGCAAGCTCGAGCAGTCGCTGCCCTGGTACAGCCGGCTCAGCGCTGACGAGCGCTCGGCGCTGGGGATGGTGGCGCAAAACGGCATCGCGGCGTTCGTCACCTGGTACGAGCGGCCCAGTTCGCCTTCCTGGATCCTCACCGACGTTTTTGGGACGGCCCCTACGGAGCTGACGCGTTCCATCAGCCTCCAGAAGGCGTTGCAGCTGATCAGGATCGTGGTGGAGGTGGTGGAGGACCAGGTTCCGGTCATAGCACCCGAGGCGGACCAGCCCTCCCTGCGGGAGGCTGTGCTGCGGTATTCACGGGAAGTCGCTTTCGCCGCCGCCGACGTCTACGCCCGCGCCGCGGAGTCCCGCGGCTCCTGGGACACCCGCCTCGAGGCGCTGATTGTGGATGCGATCCTTCGCGGCGAAAACACGGACGCCCTGCGGTCCAGGATTGCGGCGCTGGGCTGGAAGGCGCAGGAGCGCTTCACGGTGATGGTCGGCAATTCGCCGTCTGAGCCGAGCGCCAGCTATGTCAGCGAACTGCGGCGGATGGCCGGGCGTTACGCCGAGGATGCGCTGGTGGGCATCCAGGGCGACCGGCTGATCCTCATCCTTGGCGGGGTTCAAGACCGTGAAACGGCCTACGTGAAGTTGAGTGACATGTTCGCCCCCGGGCCTGTGGTCTATGGACCCGAGGCCAGTTCGCTGCTGGAAGCCAGTAGCTCTGCCCAGTCCGCGTTCGCGGGATTGACGGCAGCCAGGGCGTGGCCATCGGCACCGCGCCCTGTGGCCGCGGACGACCTGCTGCCGGAGCGGGTGATTTCCGGAGATGACGCAGCGCGGCGCTCACTCGTGAAGAACATCTACCGGCCGCTCCTGGCTGCCTCCAACGGCCTGGTGGAAACCCTGGGAACGTACCTGGAGCTGGGCCACTCGCTGGAGGCCACGGCCCGGGAACTCTTCGTCCACGCCAACACGGTGCGTTACCGGTTGAAGCGGGTCTGTGACGTCACAGGGTGGGACCCGCTGCTGCCGCGTGAGGCATTCGTGCTGCAGGCTGCGCTGGTGGTGGGCCGTCTTTCAGCCCCGCCTAAGGCCGCCACGGAGCGCCAGGCGTCCCGGAACCAGGCGTGAGGCATTGTAGACTTCCTACAACCTGACCCCGTGAGCTTGGTGCGGAGAAACACCGCTGGATCACACAGTAATTTGGAAAGCTGGTTACGTGCTTGCAATAGTCTGCCCTGGACAGGGCTCACAGACCCCGGGTTTTCTTGCCCCCTGGCTGGAACTTCCCTCGGTGGCAGGCCAGCTGGCCTCCCTGAGTGACATCGCAGGCATCGACCTGATAGCCCATGGCACCACCTCTGATGAGGAAACCATCAAGGACACTGCCGTGGCGCAGCCCCTGATCGTTGCTGCCGGGCTTGTCACCGCGGCCTCCCTCTTCGATGTCGAGCTTAACTCCCTCCCGGTGCTCCTTGCCGGCCATTCGGTGGGTGAGATCACTGCTGCAGCCCTGGCCGGGGTGCTGACCGAAGAGGAAGCTATGACGTTCGTCCGCGAGCGGGCCAACAGCATGGCTGCCGCGGCGGCTGTCACCCCCACCGGCATGAGCGCCGTCGTCGGCGGTGACCCCGCCGAGGTGCTGGCCGCCATTGAAGCCGCCGGCGCTGCCCCCGCCAACGTCAACGGGGCCGGCCAGACGGTCGCCGCAGGAACCTTCGAGCAGCTGAAGGCCCTTGCGGACAATCCGCCCGCCAAGGCCCGGGTCATCCCGCTCAAGGTGGCCGGCGCGTTCCACACCAGCCACATGTCGCCCGCCGTCGACGCACTGAAGGCGCTGGAGCCGCAGTTGAACCCGGTCGCCCCCAAGGTCCCGCTTCTGTCGAATTTCGACGGCGGCGAAGTCACCGACGGCGGTGCCGCCGTCGCAAGCCTGATCGCCCAGGTGTCCCGCCCGGTCCGCTGGGACCTGTGCATGGAAACGATGGTGAAGCGGGGCGTTACCGGCGTGATCGAACTCGCACCTGCCGGCACGCTGGCCGGCCTGGCCAAGCGCGGCATGCCTGGTGTCAAAACCGTTGCTGTCAAAACCCCCGATGACCTGTCCGCCGCACTGGCGCTCTTCGCAGAACTGGAGGGCAACGCATGAGCGTTCCCACGCTGAAACAGGCTCCCATCCAGGAGCACACCCGCATCCTCGGCCTCGGTGCATACCGTCCGGACGTCATTGTCACCAACGAAGACGTCTGCCAGTGGATCGATTCCTCCGACGAATGGATCCGCCAGCGCACGGGCATCGTGACCCGCCACCGGGCTGCAGCAGACGTCAGCGTGATCGATATGGCCGAGGGCGCTGCCCGGGAAGCCATGGCGAAGGCGGGCATTGAAGCCTCGGAACTCGGTGCCGTCATAGTTTCCACCGTGACCCACCCCTATGCCACTCCTTCCGCCGCGGCCAGCCTGGCCGACCGCATCGGCGCCACGCCGGCACCTGCCTTCGATATCTCCGCCGCGTGCGCCGGCTACTGCTACGGCATTGCCCAGGCCGACGCCCTGGTCCGGTCCGGCACGGCAAAGTATGTCCTCGTGGTCGGTGCGGAGAAGCTCTCCGACGTCATCGACAACCGGGAGCGCACCATTTCCTTCCTCCTTGGTGACGGCGCCGGCGCCGTCATCGTTGGCCCTTCCGACACGCCGGGCATCGCCCCGTCCGTCTGGGGCTCGGATGGCAGCAGGTGGGATGCCATCGGCATGACCCGCTCCATGCTTGACGTCCGTGACCTGGGCCTCGCCGCCCGGCAGTCGGACTCCACTGGCGACCTTGCGCTGCTCGAAGAAGCACAGGAGCTGTACCCCACCCTCCGCCAGGACGGCCAGACGGTGTTCCGCTGGGCAGTGTGGGAAATGGCGAAGGTGGCCCAGCAGGCACTCGATGCCGCCGGTATCCAGGCTGAAGACCTGGTTGCCTTCATCCCGCACCAGGCCAACATGCGCATCATCGACGAGATGGTGAAGAAGCTGAAGCTGCCCGAGACGGTTACAGTGGCACGGGACATTGCCGAGGCCGGCAACACGTCCGCTGCTTCCATCCCGCTCGCAACCCACCGGCTCCTGCAGGAGAACCCCGGACTGAGCGGCGGGCTGGCCCTGCAGATCGGTTTCGGTGCCGGACTGGTCTTCGGCGCACAGGTAGTTGTCCTTCCCTAGATACGCCCAAGGGTCGCAACCGCGGCCCGGACCGTTTCCGGCAGCCCCTGCCGGCAATACAAGAAAAGGAGCCACCAATGGCTAGCAACGAAGAGATCCTGGCCGGCTTGGCTGAAATCGTCAACGAAGAAACCGGCCTGGCCCCAGAGGCCGTCGAGCTGGACAAGTCCTTCACCGAGGACCTGGACATCGACTCCATCTCCATGATGACCATCGTGGTCAATGCCGAGGAGAAGTTCGGTGTGCGCATCCCGGACGAAGAGGTCAAGAACCTCAAGACCGTTGGCGACGCTGTCAGCTTCATCGCCGGAGCACAGGCCTAGTAAGAGGCTTCCCCCCGCCTCACGGCTTGGCAGGGCTGCCGGTCCGGACTGACCGGACCGGCAGCCCGCCGCTTTTATCCGGCACAGGACCCCGACCGGGACTGGCCGATCATCAATATGTGCGGGACCCTGCGACTGGCGCAGGCGGACTCCCCACCGACGAAAGAGTGATCCCATGACACGCAAAGTAGTCATTACCGGTCTGGGTGCCACCACGCCCATCGGCGGCGATGTACCCACGATGTGGAACAACGCCCTCAAAGGGGTCTCCGGTGCCCGCACCCTGGAGGACGACTGGGTAGCCAAGTACGAGCTCCCGGTCCACTTCGCCGCCCGCTGCAGCACGCCCGCCCTGGACGTCCTCAGCCGTGTTGAAGCCAAGCGGATGGACCCATCCACCCAGTTCGGCGTCATCGCTGCCCGCGAGGCCTGGGCCGATTCCGGCATCACCGAAGTTGACCAGGACCGCCTGGCCGTGGCCTTCGCCACCGGCATCGGTGGTGTGTGGACGCTGCTGGATGCCTGGGACACCCTGAAGGAAAAGGGCCCCCGCCGGGTCCTGCCCATGACTGTTCCCATGCTCATGCCCAACGGTGTGGCCGCGGCCGTCAGCCTGGACCTCGGTGCCCGCGCCGGCGCCCACACCCCCGTTTCGGCCTGCGCCTCCGGCACGGAAGCCATGCACCTGGGCTTGGAACTCATCCGGTCCGGCAAGGCTGACGTGGTGATGTGCGGTGGGGCCGAAGCGGCCATCCACCCCATGCCGCTGGCAGCCTTCGCCTCCATGCAGGCACTGTCCCGCCGGAACGACGACCCCCAAGGGGCCTCCCGCCCGTACGACACCGGACGTGATGGCTTTGTCATGGGTGAAGGCGCCGGTGCCCTGGTCCTCGAAGCCGAGGAGCACGCCCTGGCCCGCGGCGCCCGCATCTACGCCGAGCTCGCCGGCACGTCCGTCACGGCCGATGCCTATCACATCACCGCTCCCGACCCCGAAGGCCTCGGCGCCACCCGTGCACTGAAGGCTGCCATGTTCGATGGGCGCATCCAGGCTGAAGACGTGGTGCATGTCAATGCGCACGCCACCTCCACTCCTGTGGGCGACAAGCCGGAGTACACGGCCCTGCGTGCTGCCCTGGGCAGTCATGTGGACAACGTGGCCGTCTCCGCAACCAAGTCGCAGATGGGCCACCTCCTGGGTGCGTCCGGCGCAGTGGAAGCTGTCCTCACCGTGCTGGCCGTCCACGAGCGCAAGGCGCCGGTCACCATCAACCTTGAGAATCAGGACCCGGAAATCCCGCTCGACGTTGTCACCTCCGCCCGTGACCTGCCGGCCGGCAACATCGTAGCGCTGAGCAACTCGTTCGGTTTCGGCGGCCACAACGCCGTCGTGGCCATCCGCAGCGTCTAAGGCCTTGCCGGGGAAAGCGCCCCGGAAGCCAAAGGGAGGCCCCGCCAACTGGCGGGGCCTCCCTTTGTGCTATGGAAGTGTTGCAGTAGTCAGGTCACCGCGGGGACGGACGACGGCGGTCAGCCCACCTGGTGGAGCCAGCGCACCGGGGCGCCTTCGGCAGCATGGCGGAAGGGCTCAAGTTCCTCGTCCCAGGCTTCTCCGAGGGCGAGCGACAGTTCGTGGTACACGGCAGCGGGGTCACCCGCGCCGGACTCGTAGGCGTAACGGATCCGGTCCTCGGAGACCATGATGTTGCCGTGGACGTCCGTCACGGCATGGAAAATTCCCAGTTCGGGGGTGTGCGACCAGCGGCCGCCGTCCACGCCCTGGCTGGGTTCCTCCGTTACCTCATAGCGGAGATGCGCCCAGCCGCGGAGGCAGGACGCGAGTTTGGCTCCTGTGCCGGGGGCCCCGGCCCAGGACAGCTCGGCCCGGAACATGCCGGGCGCGGCAGGCTGCGGGGTCCACTCAAGATCCGTCCGCTTGTCCACCACAGCGCCGACCGCCCACTCAACGTGGGGGCACAGCGCCGTAGGGGCCGAGTGAACGAACAGCACACCGCGGGTCATTGCAACAGACATTCCATCCTCCATAGCTCTAGGTACGTCTTCCCCAACGACCTCTGCCTGGATGGAACTGCCGTGCCCTGCTGTGCGGCGGTGGTTCCCTGCGTGTATTCAGATGTATCACATGTAGCTGCGTCCGGACTTGCCGCGCCGCGCAAAGCTCAGCGAGCTTCAAGCGACACTTGAAAGTTGCCGGACGTGACTCTTATTGTGCCGTACCCCGTGGAATTACGCCAGTGCGATTTGCCACACCGGTCAGGCTCTTGGATGTGCCTGCTGATAGCTCTTCCGAAGGCGGTCGACCGAGACGTGGGTGTAGATCTGGGTGGTTGCCAGGCTGCTGTGGCCCAGTATCTCCTGCACTGCTCGCAGGTCCGCGCCCCCATCGAGCAGATGGGTGGCGGCCGAGTGCCGCAGGGCGTGGGGCCCGGACGCGGAGGTGTCACCCAGTGCCTCGAACAGCGTGTTGACCAGGGCACGGACCTGGCGCTGGTCAATGCGCCGGCCGCGGACTCCGAGAAAGAGAGCGGGTCCGCTGTGGTCCTTGGCCAGGGCCGGGCGCCCGCGCCGGAGCCAGTCGTCGACGGCGACGGCGGCGGGTACTCCGAACGGGACTGTGCGTTCCTTGTTGCCCTTGCCGATTACCTGCAGCGTGCGGCGGTCGGGGTCCAGGTCGTCGACGTCGAGCCCGGCCAGTTCGCCTACCCGGACGCCTGTGGCGTACAGAAGTTCCACGATGGCGCGGTTCCGCACGGCCAGCGGCTCGCCTTCGGTGGCCGACGTTTCCAGGCCGTCCAGTAGGCGCGTGAGCTGCGCCGCCTGAAGCACCCCGGGCAGGGATCCTTCGCGTTTGGGTGCCCTCAGGCGAAGGGCGGGATCAGTGTCGATGAGCTCTTCACGGAGGGCCCAGGCCGTGAACACCCTCGCTGTGGCGGACCGGCGGGCAAGGGTTGCCCGCGAGGCGCCTTCGGAGCTTTGGCGTCCCAGCCACCGGCGGAAGGTTCCCAGTTCCAGGTCCTTCAGTCCTGCCACGCCTTCCGATGCCGCGTGGCCCAGGAGGCTGAGCAGGTCGCCCAGATAGGCCCTCCTGGTGTGGGCCGAGACGGCGCGCTCCCCCGACAGGTAGCCGGCGAACGCGTCCAATGCCTTGCCAAGTTCCGCGGGCAGTTCTTCATGTTCCACTCCTCTACTTTCCCAGTTGCCTGGCCTGTACCGCTCGCGGACACGGTCAACCTTTGCCGCGTTTCCACCCTCCCCGCTCGGACACGGCCAGCCCCAGCAACCCGAGCCTGCCAAGTCCCGCCCGCACTGATTCCTGTCCCAGGCCAGCCACGGCGGAGAGCTTTTCCACGGAGGTGGTGGAGCGAAGCGGCAGTGCGTCCAGCAGGATCAAGTCCTCCAGGGTCAGGCCGTCCTGGACCGCCGCTTCAGTGGCCCGTTGGTCAGGCAGTGCCGTTCCGCTGGGCGAGGCCAGTTCAGCCACCTCCGCCGCATCGGTAACGCAGACCGCTCCTCCGTCCCGGAGAAGACGATGGCAGCCGGCAGAGTTGGCGCTGTGGACCGATCCGGGAACGGCACCCACCGCTCGGCCCAGCGTCTCAGCGTGGTGGGCCGTATTGAGTGCCCCCGAACGCCAGCGCGCCTCCACCACCACTGTCACCGCGGAGAGGGCAGCAATCAGGCGGTTCCGCTGCAGGAAGCGGTAGCGGGTTGGGGCTGAGCCCGGTGGCACCTCTGCCAGGACGGCTCCCTGGTTGGCCACGGCGCGCAGCAGGTCCTCATTGCCTGAAGGATAGAACCTGTCCACTCCCCCGGCCATGACGGCGATGGTGGGGACAGCCGTGGATGCGCCCGCCAGGGCTGCCCGGTGAGCATGGGCGTCGATACCGTAGGCCCCGCCGGAGACAACCGTGAAGCCCCGCTGTGCCAGCGAGTAGGCGAAGTCTCCCGTTACCGCGGCTCCGTAGCTGGTGCTGTCCCGGGACCCCACCAGGGCGATGCACTTCTCCACCGCGGGCAGCGGCTGCTCCTGTCCCCGCCACCAAAGGCAAATAGGCTCTTGGATGCCCAGGTCCGCGAGCTGTGCCGGCCACAGGTCGTCGCCGGGAATGATCAGGCGGCCGCCGAGCCGGGCCATGGTGGCAAGGTCGCGTTCGGGCGCGAGGTCCGGGATCCGGGGCTGCCAGCGCTTCAGGGCGGCGGACAGTCCCGCCCAGCCTCCCGCAGCCCCACTGTCGGCCAGCAGCGCGGCGATGCCCCGCTCCAGGTCCGGCCCGGCCGCCACCTGGCCGGTGGCGATGCGCAGGGCGTCGGTCGCCCCTGCAATCTGGACGAGGGCAAGGCCGGCCGCGTCCTGTGGTTCCATCAGCCGTGAGAGGGCAGCCCGCGCCAGCCGTTCCGGATTCATGCCCCGCGCCTTGTCCACGACCCGCTCCTTCTCCACCAGCAGTTCCTTTGGTTCGTTGCGTTCCTGGAGGTTTGTCATGCCGCTGCCGCCGCAGCCTGCCGCAGGCCCAATGCCTGTCCAATGTCGTTGGTGTCCGGCGTGTCCCGGCACCCCAGGTCCGCCAGGGTCCAAGCCAGCCGAAGGACGCGGTCGTACCCGCGGGCGGTCAGGATGCCGCGTTCCAGGGACTGGTCCAGGATCCGGGTGGCGGCCGGCGCGAGCCTCAACTCACCGCGCAGGATGCGTCCCGGCACCTGCGAGTTCGTCTCAAGGCCGAAGCACTGAAGGCGATCCTCCTGCCGGGCGCGCGCGTCCCGCACCCGGTCCGCCACGGAAGCAGTGTCCTCTTCGGCCCCGGCCTGGCCGAAGTCAGCCAGGGAAACCCGCTCCACCTGCAACTGGATGTCCACCCGGTCCAGCAGGGGGCCTGACATCCTGGCGAGGTACCGGCGGCGCATCATCGGAGTGCAGGTGCAGTCAAGTCCTTTGCCGGAGGCTTTGCCGCACGGGCAGGGGTTGGCTGCAAGCACCAGCTGAAAGCGGGCCGGGTAGGCTGCAGTCCCGGCCGAGCGGTGTATCACGAGTTCCCCGCTCTCCAGTGGCTGGCGCAGCGCGTCCAGGACGCGGCGTTCGTATTCCGGCGCCTCGTCAAGGAAGAGCACGCCCCGGTGGGCGCGGGAGGCCGCTCCCGGCCTGGGCAGGCCGGAACCGCCGCCGATGATGGCGGCGGCTGTGGCTGAGTGGTGCGGGTTTTCAAAGGGCGGCCGGCGCAGGAGCTGCACAGTGGACGACGGCAGCCCACACAGCGAATGGATCGCCGTGACCTCCATGGACTCGTGGTCGCCAAGGTCGGGCAAGAGACCGGGCAGGCGTTCGGCCAGCATGGTCTTGCCGGCTCCCGGCGGCCCGGTGAGCAGCAGATGGTGGGCGCCCGCGGCGGCCACCTCGAGGGCCCTGCGGGCGTCGCCCTGGCCGGAGACATCTGCCATGTCAGGACACGGGCCGGGAAGGGCGGAACACTCGCCGGATTCATCCGCGCCGTCAGGTTCGAAGTCCAGGGCGAGTTCCTGCGGATCCGCCCCGAAGTCGAGGGCCAGCCTGGCAAGCGTGCGGTATCCACGCACGGTGGCGCCGGGGACGAGGGAGGCCTCGGCGAGATTGGCCTGGGCCACCACCACCTCAGGGTAGCCGGCCTGCACGGACGCCATGACGGCAGGCAGGATTCCCCGCACGGGCCGAAGCCTGCCGTCAAGCCCCAGCTCCGCGATGAAGACGGTGCGCCCCGTGGGTTTGATGTCGTTCGCGGCCCGGAGTGCGGCCATGGTGACGGCGAGATCGAAGCCGGAGCCGCGCTTGGGCAGCGAGGCGGGAATGAGGTTGGCAGTGATCTTCCGGCGGCTGAGCGGGATCCCGGAGTTCTTTGCCGCTGAGCGGATCCGCTCCTTTGCTTCATTGAGGGAAGCATCCGGCAGCCCGAGGATGATGAAAGCCGGGAGCGTCTGGCCGATGTCGGCCTCGACCTCAACCATGTAGCCGTTCAGCCCGACGAGGGCGACAGAGTACGTCCGGCCCAGTGCCATCACCCCACCCCCTTGAGGTGTTCCACCAGGGGTTCCCCGCCGCCGTCGTCCACGACGGCGACCACATCCACGCGGCGCAGCGGCATCCGCAGCTCGCGGTCGCGGCACCACGCGGCGCCCAACCGGTGCAGCCGCGCCAGTTTTTCCGGGCCCACCGCCTCAAACGGGTGGCCGTAATCCAGGGAGCGGCGGGTTTTGACTTCAGCGATGACCAGCGCATCACCGTCCAGGGCAACGATGTCGATCTCGCCTTCCGCGCACCTCCAGTTGCGCTCCACCACCAGCATGCCCAGCGCTTCAAGATAGCCCGCGGCGAGGTCTTCGCCGCGCCTGCCCAACACGTCTTTCGATTTCATTTCTACCTCCGCAACCAGCCTGGCGGCGGAGGCAGGCGGAGCAACAGAAGGCCCCTGTCCTATGTGGACAGGGGCCGGTGTGGAGGGGAAGTGGGGCTTTCCGGGGTTCCTAGTTCCCCAGGTCCACGTCCTTGGGCAATGCCAGCTCCTCGTTGCGCGGCAGCTCCTCGACGTTGACGTCCTTGAAAGTCAGGACCCGGACGCTCTTGACGAAGCGGGCGGAACGGTAAACATCCCAGACCCAGGCGTCCTGGAGGGTCAGGTCGAAGTAGACCTCGCCGTCGGCGCTGCGGGCCTGGAGGTCCACGTGGTTGGCCAGGTAGAAGCGCCGCTCGGTCTCGACAACGTAGCTGAACAGGCCGACGACGTCGCGGTATTCACGGTAGAGCTGAAGCTCCATGTCGGTTTCATAGTTCTCAAGATCCTCAGCACTCATGCTTCCATCTTGCACCATGTCCGGCACGGCTGGCGCCGGGCGGCCGGAGTCAGTCTTCGACCAGCCCGTCCCGATCGGGAACCGCTGTGCCCTGCAGTTCCCCGCCGAGCAGGCGCCAGCTGACCCGGTGGTAGGGGGTGGGCCCGGCAGCGCGGAGCACGTCACGATGGGCCGCGGTGGCGTACCCCTTGTTGATGTCCCAGCCGTAGTCCGGATACTCGGTGTGCAGTTCGCGCATCATCCGGTCCCGCTCCACTTTGGCGATGACGCTTGCGGCGGCGACGCTGAGGCACTGCATGTCGGCCTTGACCTTGGTGTGGACCGGGGCCTCGCACGCAGCCTCCAGTACGGGCTGGTCGAACAGGGACAGCTGCTCCGCCGGGGAAAGCCAGTTGTGGCTTCCATCCAGCAGGACGGCTTCCGGAAGAACGCCTGCCGCGAGGATGCTGCCCCAGGCCCGTGTTCCGGCCAGCCGCAGGGCAGCAATGATGCCGACCGAATCGATTTCGCCTGCAGTGGCGTGTCCTACCGCGGATGCCACGCTCCAGCGCCGCACCAGTGGATCCAGCCGTTCCCGCTCGGCAGGGCTCAGGAGTTTGCTGTCCCGTACGCCTGCCAGCGGCTTCTGCCGCTCCAGGTCCACGACGGCGATTCCTACGCTTACGGGTCCGGCCAGCGCGCCGCGGCCCACCTCATCGACGCCGGCCAGGAACCGTATCCCCTGGGCCTTGAAGGTACGCTCATGCCGCAGCGTCGGTGCCTTGGCTCCGCGCGCAGCAGGCTTGACGGCGGGACGGGCTGTGGCGGCCGGGGAAGCCTGCAGTGCGGAGGACATGGTCAGCGGGCCGCCGGAACGTTCTTGAAGACGTCCGGGTAGTTGTCCAGTGTCTTGACCCGGTTCAGCGGCCAGGCAATGACGGCGGCCTTGCCTTCGAGGTCCTTGAGGTCGACGAATCCGCCGTCGGTCTCCATGTGCGCGCGGGAATCGGCAGAGTGGTTCCGGTTATCACCCATCACCCACACCTTGCCCTCCGGGACGGTGACGTCAAAGTTGCGGACCTGCGGCACTTCGGCGGGGTTGATGTACGTCTCGTCGACGGCGGTCCCATTAATGGTCAGTTTACCGCCCGCGTCACAGCAGACCACGTGGTCGCCCGGCAGTCCGATGACCCGCTTGACCAGGTGCTGCTCTGAATTGTCCGGCAGGAGGCCAACGAACGTCAGGCCGTCCTGGACCCAGGTGAATGGACCCTCTACCTTGGCCGGGGCCGGCGGCAGCCAGCCCTTGGTGTCGCGGAACACCACGACGTCGCCGCGGCTCAGCGCGAAGGGCTCGGGCACCAGGAGGTTGACGAAGATCCGGTCATCCACGTCCAGGGTGTTCACCATGGATTCGGACGGAATGAAGAAGGCCCGGAACAGGAAGGTCTTGATGAGGAACGACAGCACCACGGCGATGACCACCACGGTGGCAATCTCCTTCAGCCATCCCAGCAAGGGATTGCCGGCGGGCTTGCCGGCGCCCTTGGAGGCCTGCCGGCTCCGCCTGCGGGCCGGCGCTTCCACTTCATCGGGCGCGGTGGACGCTGGAACGGCCGGTGTCTCTGGAGCGCCGTCGTGGCGCGGTTCAGGTTTCCGCGCGTGGTTCTCGGGCATTTACCGTCCGTTCTGTGTTATTGGCGCCGGTGCGGGCCGTGCTACTGGGGCAAATCTATCAAGCGGCCAGAGGATCTGGACCGGCCTGCCGATGACCCGGTCCAGCGGTACGAGTCCACCGCCCGGGGCGCCGAGAAGGCTCCGTGAATCGGCCGAGACGGACCGGTGGTCCCCCATCAGCCACAGCCTGCCCTCGGGAACCACCGTGTTGAACTTCTGCGTACTCGGCGCATCCCCAGGGAAGACGTAGGGCTCATCCAGGGCACTCCCGTTGACGGTGACGGTCCCGCCGGCATCGCAGCAGACCACTGTGTCCCCGGGGAGGCCGATTACCCGCTTCACGTAGGTTGTGTCGCTGCCGGCCAGCCCAAGCCATTGCATCGCGGACGCGGCGCCGTCCACCAGGGGGCCCTTGCCGCTGCCCAGGGGAGCAAAGCTGCCGCGCCCGTCGAAGACTACTACGTCGCCGTGCCGGATGGGGTCGGCCCGGAAGTCGGTCCGCGAGACCAGGATGCGGTCGCCGCCTTCGAGGAGCGGCTCCATCGACTCCGAGGGAATGAAGTAGACATCAAGCCACAGGGAACGCACCAGCCCGCTGATGGCGACGGCAAGGAGCAGGGCGAGAAAGACAAAACGCCAGCCCATTTTGCGGGGCTGGCGTTTTGTCTGGTGCATGGTCCGTATCCTGGCGCTGGTGCATTGCTCCGGCGCTTGCCGGCTACGGCCGCGCTCCAACCTGGCGGTAACTCCGGTAAGGACTTACTTGGCGGAGCTGAAGTCGCGCTTTTCCTTGATCTTGGCAGCCTTGCCGCGCAGTGCACGCATGTAGTACAGCTTGGCGCGGCGGACGTCACCCTTGGTGACAACCTCGATCTTTTCGATGATCGGGGAGTGCACCGGGAAGGTACGCTCCACGCCGACGCCGAAGGAGACCTTGCGGACGGTGAAGGTTTCGCGCACGCCGTCGCCCTGGCGGCCAAGGACGAAGCCCTGGAAGACCTGGACACGGGTGTTCTTGCCTTCGATGATGTTCACGTGCACCTTGAGGGTGTCACCCGCGCGGAATTCGGGAACATCGCTGCGCAGCGAGGCTGCGTCGAGGGAATCGAGAATATGCATGATTGCACTCCTGGTGAACGCCACAGGTCATTCACTTTGGGTCACGGCAGGCAAGTCCGCCCGCTCAAAAGCAGGCAGGGCATCGCCACCGAAGTAAAGTGTCCGGCCGTTTCAAGGGTTGATGGGGCCGGTTGTCCGGCTGTTGGCCGCGCTACCCCCTGTGGCAGGTGCGGACCCAGCAGACACAAAGCTTAATTTTGCCACAGCGGCAGGGTTACGCCAATTCCGCCGGCGCTAGTCCTGCGGTTCGGCTTCCGCCCCAGGCCGGCGGGCAAGCCTGCCATCCACGACGTCGTAGCCCAGGTTGTGCAGTTCGGTGCGGTCGGCACGCGGGAGGCTGCCGGCGTCGAAACCTTGCAGCAGGTCCGGACGGCGCTCCGCGGTCCGCCGGTACTGTTCGTGGCGGCGCCACTGCGCGATCTTCCCGTGGTTGCCGCTGAGGAGCACCGGGGGCACTTCGCGGTCCCGCCACACGGAGGGTTTGGTGTAGACCGGGTACTCCAGGAGTCCATCGGAGTGGGATTCCTCCACCAGCGACTCGGGGTTGCCCACCACCCCGGGCAGCAGGCGGCCGATGGCCTCCACCATGGCCAGGACGGCCACTTCCCCGCCGTTGAGGACGTAGTCCCCAAGGCTGACGGGCAGGACCGTGAAGTGCTCCTGCGCCCATTCGATGACCCTCTCATCGATGCCTTCGTACCGTCCGCACGCAAACGCGAGGTGCTGCTCCTCGGCCAGTTCATAGGCGAGGGCCTGGGTGAACCGCTCGCCTGCCGGTGAGGGGACGATCAGCACGGGCCTGCGGTCCGGGTCCGGGCGCCCTTCAGCAACCGCCGACAGGGCCTGGGCCCAGGGTTCGGGCTTCATGACCATGCCCGCGCCGCCGCCGTAAGGCGTGTCATCGACGGAGCGGTGCTTGTCCGTGGTGAAGCTGCGCAGGTCGTGGACGTGCAGGTCCAGGATGCCGTCCTGGCGGGCCTTGCCGATCAGTGAGAGTTCAAGCGGGGCGAGGTATTCGGGGAAGATGCTGACGACGTCGATCCGCACCTAGTCCCTGCCTTCGGCTTCCGGGGCGGCGGCTTCGTCGGAGTTGATGTCGAAGAGGCCGTCAGGCGGGGTGAGGAGGATGAAGCCTTCCTCGATATTCACTTCGGGGACGATCTGCTCCACGAACGGGATGAGGATCTCGTCGCCGCCCGGGGTGGTGACCACCAGCAGGTCCTGGACCGGCATCGTGTTCAGCGCACTCACCTTGCCCACCACCTGCGACCCGACCCGGGCTTCCAGGCCGACCAATTCGTGCTCGTACCAGCCCTCGTCGTCGTCCTCGTCCAGCTCTTCGGTTTCAACGAAGAGCCTGGCTCCGCGGAGGGTCTCGGCCTGGTTCCGGTCCACCACTTCCTCGAACCCGAGCAGCAGGATGTCCTTGTTCCAGCGCGCGCTGCTCACGGTCAGTGGACCGGACGCGGCAGGTTCCACCACGAACTCCGTTCCGGGGACAAACCTGTCCTCCGGGGCGTCGGTCAGCACCTGGACGGTGACTTCCCCGCGAATGCCGTGCGGCTTGCCAATCCGTGCCACCTGAAGCTGCATCTGTTCCTCTGTTCCGGGTTGTGGTGTTTCTTACTGAAGCACTCTGCTGTGAAAGAACTCCGGCCCCTCCACCTGGTGGTGGAGGGGCCGGAGCAAAAACTGAATGTTGCCGAGCGCTCAGCGGCGGCGGTCGGTATCGACGACGTCGACCCGTACCGGTTCGCCGCCGGCCAGTGCTGCCACCACGGTGCGCAGTGCGCGTGCCGTGCGGCCCTGGCGGCCGATCACCCGTCCGAGGTCGTCTTGGTGAACGCGCACCTCGAGGGTGTCCCCGCGGCGGTTGCTCTTGGAACTGACCTTGACGTCATCCGGGGAATCAACGATTCCCCGGACCAGGTGCTCCAGCGCTTCTGCCAGCAATCTACTCAGCCTCGGTGGTCTCAGCTTCGGCGTCGGCCGGGGCCTCGGCAGCGTCAGACTTGGAAGCCTTCTTGGTGATGGCTTCCGGGATGATGACCGAGCCCTTCTCCGGAGCAACGAAAGCTTCCTTCGCGACCTTGGTCTTGAGGGTGCCTTCCTGGCCCGGCAGGCCCTTGAACTTCTGCCAGTCACCGGTGATCTTCAGGATCGCGGCAACCTGCTCGGACGGCTGGGCGCCGACGGAGAGCCAGTACTGGGCACGCTCGGAGTTGACCTCGATGAACGAGGGCTCTTCGGTGGGGTGGTACTTGCCGATTTCCTCGATGGCGCGGCCATCACGCTTGGTGCGTGAGTCCGCAACGACGATGCGGTAGTACGGGGCGCGCATCTTGCCGAAGCGCTTAAGGCGAATCTTTACGGCCACTTTTGTGGTCACTCCTGTTTCAGAAAAGGGGTGAACCCGGCGTTCTGCACCCGTGGGGCGGGCCATACTTGCGGGCTCGAAGGACAGGATCCGGACGCGGAGAGAGGGGCCACGCAGATCGAGTACCTGTTCATTGTGCCAGATCAGCGCTGTTATTTCGACTTGGCGGGTCAGGCTGACCAGACGTACAGTCCGGTCCGCTCCGAATCGTCGACTCCGGCGGCAAGCTCCGCCAGCTGCTGCACGTAGGTCCGCGCCTGGGCGGCGCCAAACGGCATGTCCTCCTGGCCCGCCCACTGTTCCGAAACGTCGTCAAGGACGTTGCCCTCACCTTCGGTTTCGTAGGTGAGCAGGTCCGCGAGGGCACGGACCATGGCCGGCGGAACGGCAAGGAGGGAATCGCTGGCGACGTCCACCAGGGTCAGCTCATAGTCGGCTCCGCCGGCGTGAACGGCCGTCCCCGCCAGGTCGCCGAGCTGCTCCACTTCAAAGTCGCTGATTCCCTCGATCCGCACTGCCTGGCCGGCAGGTGCGCCTTCCGCGGAGGAGCTGCTTCCTTCATCAAGGATGCCGGCGCGTTTCAGCGCGGCGTCATGGGTGGCGACAAAGATCTCGGTGAAGCCCATTGCTGGTGCCCTTCTTCCGTTGGCGGAGCTGCGCGCCGGGCGCCGCCCGGCCGTACGGAATCAGCCTAGTAGTTGCACGCCTCCCGGCGCACGCCTGAACGGCTTGCCGCGGAGCGCCGCAGGACGCGGCACCAATCAGCGGACGGCCACGCGGATCCGGTTGCGCCACGGATCCTCGAACCGAAGCTCCGAACCGGTGTGGTGGGCAGGCACCCCGGCAACCCTGAGGCGGTCCGTCAGCGCCCCGACGTCGTCCCCGGAAGGAACCTCGATGAGCACCTCGCCCAGCCCAAGGGTGTCCTTGCGCGGGCCCGCGCCGCGGCTGTTCCAGACGTTCATGGCCATGTGGTGGTGGTAGCGGCCTGCGGAGACGAACAGCGCCTGCCCGTGCCAACCCGCGGTCTTTTCGAACCCGAGTGTCCCCACGTAGAAGTCGCGGGCGGTCTGCACGTCGCCAACCTGGAGGTGGACGTGGCCCACGCCGGCCGCCGTCTGCCGCTGGCCTTCCAGGGACTCCTCGGTGAGGTACTGCTCAAGGTAGCGCTGCGGCGGGAGCGCCAGGCTGTCCATGACCACGTCGGTCCCATTCCAGGACCAGTTGCTGCGGGGGCGGTCCCAGTACAGCTCGATGCCGTTGCCCTCGGGGTCGGTGAAGTAGAAGGCTTCGCTCACCAGGTGGTCGGCGCTGCCCGTGAAGGCCCGGGGCTCGTACTGGGCAGCAGTGGCGACGGTGGCGGCCAGGGAGGCCTGGTCCTCAAAGAGCAGCGCGGTGTGGAACAGGCCCGCTTCTCCCCTGCCGGGAAGGTGCAGCCCGGGGGCCGGGGCAAGGTGGACCAACGGCCTGCCGAGCCTGCCGAGGTAGAGCCCGCCGTCCTGCTCGGCCACCACCTCGAGGCCCAGCGCACGCTGGTAGTAGTCGGTCATGACCTTCATGTCGCCCACCTTGAGCATCACGGTGCCCATGGCGAGTTCGGCAGGAAGAAGATCCTGGCTGCTGGCTGATGCGGTCATTGAAGGCTCCTTGCATTGGCGGCCGTCCCATTGGCGGCCTGTCACCTATTAAAATTACTTGAAGGTTCAATTTATTCCAAGTCCCCGCGAACCGTTCGTCAGCGAATGATCCGCCCGCCCAGCACCACGTGCTCCAGCGCCGCAATGGTCTTCGGCACTGCCCGCGGGTCTTCCCGGCATACCACGACGTCGGCGCGCGCCCCCTCCTCCAGTCCGTCCGCTCCCAGCCACGCGCGGGCTGCCCAGCAGGCGGCATCCAGGGCCGACTCCATGGGCAGGCCCGCGCTGTGCAGGGCGAGGATTTCGTCTGCGATCCTGCCATGCGGGATCACGCTGCCGGCGTCGGTGCCGGCGAAGATGCGCACACCCGCGGCGTGTGCTTCCGCCACCCGTTCCAGCCTGCGTTCCCACAGGGCCCGCATGTGGGCGGCATAGCGCGGGAACTTGGGGTCGGCCTGCGCTGCAATGTCGGGGAAGGTGGCGATGTTGACGAGGGTGGGCACGATCGGAACCCCTTGTTCGGCGAACCGGGGCAGGTGGCGGGGCAGGAGCCCCGTGGCATGCTCGACGCAGTCAATGCCGGCGTCCAGCACCTGGTCCAGGGTGTCTTCGGCGAAGCAGTGCGCCGTCACCCGGGCACCTTCGTCATGGGCCGCCTGGACAGCGTCACGTACGACGGCGGCAGGAAACGACGGCGCCAGGTCACCGGCGCTTCGGTCAATCCAGTCCCCCACCAGCTTGACCCAGCCGTCGCCGGCGCGCGCCTGCTTGCGGACGGCCTCCACGAGGCCCTCCGGCTCCACCTCCTCTGCGAAGCCCCGCAGGTAACGCCGCGTCCGGGCGATATGGCGCCCGGCCCGGATCAACACCGGAAAGTCCCTGCCGCCCTGCATCCAGCGGGTATCTGCCGGCGAACCGG
This sequence comes from Arthrobacter sp. SAFR-044, assembly GCF_059414985.1. NCBI lineage: Bacteria > Bacillati > Actinomycetota > Actinomycetes > Micrococcales > Micrococcaceae > Arthrobacter > Arthrobacter sp. SAFR-044. The sequence goes on from NZ_JBPFDN010000007.1 coordinate 20,707, forward strand.
CATCGCGGACCAGCAGGGTTCCGGCGTTGAGGTCCGCCAGTGCCTGGTCCCTGGCGGCTGGAGGTTCGACAGGGCCTGCGGGGCCCAGCCCGATGTGGCAATGGGCGTCCGCGAAGCCCGGCAGCACCCAGCCGTCGAGCACCCGGTTGGGGGGAGCGGCCGGCTTGTTGAACGTGAGCCTGCCGTCAACGGACCAGAGCCCGCGCCGTACCCGGTCCGGTGCGGCCAGGACGGGGCCGCGGAAGTGGATGATGCCTGTCATAGGGCTCCTTTCGATGCCCGGTCAGGCTAGCACCGCGTTTATGACAAGGCCGCTCCAGGAGCCTGTGGTAGCTTCGTTCCTGACCACACGGGTGCCCTTGCAGGGGCTGAGATCGGGCTGACGCGGCCTGCGACCGTTGAACCTGTCCGGGTAATGCCGGCGAAGGAAGTGAGTATTCCCTTGAGTACGCAAAACACCCAGTTGAACCCTGCCCTCCTGCCGTCCGCCGGGGAGCCGGGCGGCCCGTCCGAACCGCAGGTGACCCAATCCCTGAAGTCCCATTCGCTCGCCTACCTCGCGGACGAAACATCCGGAATCCGGGTACCTGTGACGGAAATTGCCCTTGAATCGTCCCCCAACGGCCAGCCAAACGCCCCCTTCCGGACCTACCGGACCGCGGGCCCCGGCAGCGACCCCGTCCGCGGCCTGCAGCCTTTCCGGGCGCGGTGGATCGCGGAGCGGGAAGACACCGAGGCCTACGGCGGCAGGGAGCGCAACCTGCTCGACGACGGCCGCTCAGCCGTGCGCCGCGGCGCCGCCTCCGCGGAGTGGAAGGGCGGGCAGCCGGTGCCCCGCCGCGCCGTCGACGGCCGGACGGTGACGCAGATGCACTATGCCCGCCAGGGAATCATTACGCAGGAAATGCGCTTCGTGGCGCTGCGCGAAAACTGCGACGTAGAACTGGTCCGCAGCGAGGTGGCGGCCGGCAGGGCCATCATCCCGAACAACATCAACCACCCCGAATCCGAGCCGATGATCATCGGCAAGGCCTTCCTGGTAAAAATCAACGCGAACATCGGCAACTCTGCCGTGACGAGCTCCATCGCGGAGGAGGTGGACAAGCTGCAGTGGGCCACGCAGTGGGGCGCCGACACCGTCATGGACCTGTCCACCGGCGACGACATCCACACCACACGGGAGTGGATCATCCGCAACTCCCCCGTCCCCATCGGGACCGTGCCCATTTACCAGGCCCTGGAAAAGGTCAACGGCGAGGCCAACGCCCTTACCTGGGAAATCTTCCGGGACACCGTTATTGAACAGTGCGAGCAGGGCGTGGACTATATGACCATCCACGCGGGCGTGCTGCTCCGATATGTCCCGCTCACCGCCAACCGGGTGACCGGCATTGTCTCGCGCGGCGGCTCCATCATGGCGGGCTGGTGCCTGGCCCACCACCAGGAGAACTTCCTGTACACGCACTTCGATGAGCTGTGTGAAATCTTCGCCAATTACGACGTCGCCTTCTCCCTGGGTGACGGCCTCCGCCCCGGCTCCACCGCGGACGCCAACGACGCCGCCCAGTTCGCGGAGCTGGACACGCTCGCCGAGCTGACGCAGCGTGCCTGGGAGTACGACGTGCAGGTGATGGTGGAGGGCCCCGGCCACGTTCCGTTCCACCTGGTCCGCGAGAACGTTGAACGGCAGCAGGAGCTGTGCAAGGGTGCGCCGTTCTACACCCTGGGCCCGTTGGTGACCGATATCGCCCCCGGCTATGACCACATCACCTCGGCAATCGGGGCAACGGAAATCGCCCGCTACGGCACCGCCATGCTCTGCTACGTCACCCCCAAGGAACACCTGGGCCTGCCCAACAAGGACGACGTGAAGACCGGCGTGATCACCTACAAGATCGCCGCGCACGCCGCCGACCTCGCCAAGGGCCACCCGGGGGCGCACGAACGCGATGACGCCCTGTCCAAGGCGCGGTTCGAATTCCGCTGGCGGGACCAGTTCGCGCTGTCCCTGGACCCGGTGACGGCTGAGGCGTTCCACGACGAAACCCTTCCCGCAGAACCGGCCAAGACGGCGCACTTCTGCTCCATGTGCGGGCCGAAGTTCTGCTCCATGCGGATCAGCCAGGACATCCGGGATGAGTACGGGTCCGCGGAGGCGCAGGCAGCGCTGGCCGGGGTGGCATCGGGGATGCGGGAAAAGAGCGAGGAGTTCCTGGCGGCCGGCGGCAGGGTATACCTGCCGGAGCTGCGGGTTCCCGCGGAAGGCTAGGACGCCCGGGCGGACTGGCTCCGGCTGACCCCGCTGATGAACTGCCGGATGGCACGGTCCCCGTCCGGCGAGTCATGGGGCCGGTGCCCGCCCGCGGCAACGCGGTGCAGGGCGCCGGTCTCCCGGAGGTATCCGGCAATTTCCTCGTACAGCGGTTCCCACCCGCCGGTGAGGACCAGCGTGGGAACCCCCGGGACGATGTGCAGGGGAGCTTCCCAGGACGGTGCCTGGAGGCGCAGCCTGCGGGCAGACCGCTTCTCCTCCGTGGTGGCCGGCTGCTGGAGGTCGGTTGCATAGACACGCCGGACGAACTCGCGCTGGAAGTCGTCGTCGCTGAGCTGGTGGCGGACATCGAAGAGGGGCTGCATCAGGCTGATGTGCGCCGCCGTGGCTGGCAGCTCCGCCGTCAGGGAGAGGCAGGCAGGTTCCACGAGCGTCAACGAAAAGACCAGGTCCGGACGTTCGACGGCGGCCATCATGGCCGCGACGGCCCCTTGGGAGTGTGCCACCACGTGTCCCCCGGCAGCGCCTCGTCCGTCGTCGGCCAGCGACCGCAGGATGATCGCGGTGTCTTCCGCGAACGATGACTCCAGCGGCTCCGCGGCGGCGTCGTAACCGTGGCGGCGGAGGAACAGTGCGTCATAGGACAGTGCCATGCCGTGCTGGCGGGGCCATGCGGCGGCGCCGAAAGTTCCGGCGCCGTGCACGAACACTACCCTTTGCTTGAACATGTCCCAACCCTATTCCACGGCGCCGACATCCCAACGAAGAAGCGCCAGGTGTCGCCTTGGGCAATCGAGACGGACACCCGGCGCTGCCTGTTGTCGGAAGCGTTACTTACCCAGGAACTTGTCGAAGCCCTTGGGCAGGTTCAGCTGGGACGGATCGAAGTCGCCGTCCTGCTGGCCGAAGGCTGCGCCGGTGGGCAGCGCTTTGGCAGCGTTGGCGCGGCGGGCCTCCGCCTCCTTGCGCTCCTGGGCTGCCTTGGCCGGGTTGCCGGATTTTGGCTTTTTCTTGGGCGCGTTCTTGGCGTTCTTCCGCGCACCGCCGCCGGCTCCGGGGAGGCCGGGCATCCCGGGCATTCCCGGCATGCCGCCCTGGGCCATTTTCTTCATCATCTTCTGGGCCTGGGCGAAACGCTCCAGCAGGCCGTTGACCTCGGACACGTGGACGCCGGAGCCACGGGCGATGCGGGCACGCCGCGAGCCGTTGATGATCTTGGGCGCCAGGCGCTCGTGCGGGGTCATGGACCGGACGATCGCCTCGACGCGGTCGATCTCCCGCTCGTCGAACTGTTCCAGCTGCTGCCGGATGTTCTGCGCGCCCGGCATCATCATGAGCATCTTTTTCATGGAGCCCATGTTGCGGATCTGCTGCATCTGGGCCAGGAAGTCTTCGAGGGTGAAGTCTTCCTGGTCGGCGAACTTCTTCGCCATCCGGGCAGCTTCATCCTTGTCCCAGGCCTTTTCGGCCTGTTCGATGAGCGTGAGGATGTCGCCCATGTCCAGGATGCGCGAGGCCATCCGGTCAGGGTGGAAGAGTTCGAAGTCGTCCAGGCCTTCGCCCGTGGACGCGAACATGACCGGCTTGCCGGTGACCGACGCGACCGACAGCGCGGCACCGCCGCGGGCGTCGCCGTCGAGCTTGGACAGCACGATGCCGGTGAAGTTCACGCCTTCATCGAACGCGAGCGCCGTGTTGACGGCGTCCTGGCCGATCATCGAGTCGATCACGAACAGCACTTCGTTCGGGACAATGGCGCGGCGGATCTGGCGGGCCTGCTCCATCATGCCGGCGTCCACGCCAAGGCGGCCGGCGGTGTCGACGATCACGACGTCGTGCAGCTTCTGGCGTGCTTCCTCCACACCGGCGCGCGCGACGGCGACCGGGTCACCGGCGGGCTGGTCCAGCTCCGTGGACGTGGCTCCCGGATGCGGGGCGAAGACCGGCACGTTGGCGCGCTGGCCCACCACCTGGAGCTGCGTGACCGCGTTGGGGCGCTGGAGGTCGCAGGCCACCAGCATGGGGCTGTGGCCCTGGGCCTTCAGCCACTTGGACAGCTTGCCGGCCAGGGTGGTCTTGCCCGCGCCCTGGAGGCCCGCAAGCATGATGACGGTGGGGCCGTTCTTAGCCAGCCGGATGCGCCGGGTTTCACCGCCGAGGATCTCCACGAGTTCCTCGTTGACGATCTTGACGATCTGCTGGCTGGGGTTCAGCGCGCCTGAGACTTCGGCGCCCAGTGCGCGTTCGCGGACGCGCCCAGTGAATTCGCGGACCACCGGAACGGCGACGTCAGCGTCCAAAAGGGCACGGCGGATCTCGCGGACGGTGGCATCAACATCGGCCTCCGTAAGGCGGCCCTTGCCGCGGAGATTCTTGAAGGTTGCTGTCAACCGGTCAGAGAGTGAATTGAACACGCGCCGTGAACTTCTTTCAGGAGATGATCGGGACTCGACTATCTAGGGTATCAAGTCGGGTGCGGTAGATGGCATGCTGGCAAAATGACGAGCCAAACAACTGTCAAGACACTGCTCATCCTCGGCGCCTCGGGCGACCTCACCGGCCGGCTCCTCCTGCCGGGCCTTGCCCGCCTTGTTGCGGCAGGGCGTGCCGAAGGCCTCAGCCTTGTCGGGGCCGGCTCGGATCCGTGGACACCGGAACAGTGGCGGGAGCGTGTGGAGTCGTCGTTCGCCGCGGCAGCAGGCGGAGCCGATGAGCCGGGGAAGGACGCCTTGGAGTCCCTGCAGAAAGAGACGGCCTACCACCAGGTGGACGTCACCGCCAAGGGAGCCCTTGCCGGCCTGCTCGGCGGGCTGCAAGGCCCGGTGGCTGTCTACTTTGCCCTTCCGCCCCGGATCAGCCAGCAGGCATGCGAGACGCTCCAGCCTGCCGAGGTTCCGGAAGGCACCCGCCTGGTGATGGAGAAGCCCTTCGGCTTCAGCGAGGAGTCCGCCCGTTCCCTCAACCGGACGCTCAGCCGCCTGGTCCCGGAGGACCACATCCACCGGGTGGACCACTTCCTGGGCAAGGCCACCGTTTTGAACATCCTGGGCCTGCGGTTCGCCAACAACTTCCTGGAGCCCGTCTGGAACCGGCAGCACGTGGAAAAGGTGGAGATCTTCTTCGACGAGGACCTGGCGCTGGAAGGCCGTGCCCGCTACTACGACGGTGCCGGCGCGCTCCGCGACATGATCCAGAGCCACCTCCTGCAGGTCATGGCAATCATGGCGATCGAACCTCCGGCCACCATCGGCGAGCGCGACCTGCGCGATGCCGTCTCCGCCGTCCTTCGTGCCAGCAGCGTCAAGGCCCCCTTCACCGGCTCAACCCGCCGGGCGCGTTACACGGCGGGTTCCGTGGGGGGCAAGGAGGTGCCCGACTACGCCAAGGAGGACGGGGTGGATGCCGCGAGGGGCACGGAAACCCTCGCTGAGATCCAGGTGGCGATCGACAACTGGCGCTGGCGGGCCGTGCCGTTCATCCTGCGCTCGGGCAAGGCCCTGGGCGACAAGCGCAAGGAAGCGGTGGTCACCTTCCTCCCGGTGCCCCACCTCCCCCAGGGCTTCACCGGGGTGGACTCCCCCAACCAGCTGCGGATCGGTTTCGGTCCGGACACGCTGGAGTTCGACGTCGACGTCAACGGGCCCGGGAACATCTTCAGCCTGGGCCGGGTCACCCTTGAGGCGGAGCTGAGCGCCTCGGACCTCCTGCCCTACGGCGAAGTACTGGAGGGTGTCCTGGCCGGCGACCCGCTGCTGTCCGTCCGGAGCGACACGGCCGAGGACTGCTGGCGGATCGTGGAGCCTGTGCTGAAGGCCTGGGAGCGGGGGGACGTCCCGTTGGAGGAGTACGACGCCGGGTCGGCCGGCCCTGCGTCATGGCCCACCAACCGGCACCAGGACTGAGCCTTAGCGACAGACAGGACGGGCGGGACCTTTCGGTTCCCGCCCGTCCTGCGTCAATCTTCAGTTGTTGCCCCGCAGGGACCGTGGCGTCCCGCCCTTAGATGGCGGCCACTCCCCGTTCCCCGGTCCGGACCCGCACTGCTTCATGGACGTCCATGGTCCAGACCTTGCCGTCCCCGGCCCTGCCGGTGTTGGAGCTGGCGATAATGACGTCCAGGATGTCGTCGGCCTGTTCGTCCGTGGCCAGGACTTCCACCCGGATCTTGGGCAGGAGGTCCACGTTGTATTCCGCTCCGCGGTAGACCTCGGTGTAGCCGCGCTGCCGGCCGTACCCGCTGGCGGCGCTGACGGTAAGCCCCTGGACGCCGTAGGCTTCCAGCCCTTCCCTGATGGCTTCGAGCTTTTCCGGCCTGACGATTGCAGTGATCAGTTTCATGCCCCCACGCTTTCCTTACCTGTTGCTGACTGTGCCTTCTGCGCCCCGGATGAAGGCTGGGCCGGCTCGCCGTGGCCCTTGCCGGTGATCAGGTCATGCAGCGGCTGGAAGCTTCCGCCGTGGCCGCTGACGCCGAATTCGTAGGCAGTCTCGGCGTGCAGGCTAAGGTCCACACCCACCGTTTCCTGTTCCTGCGAGACGCGGAAGCCCATGGTCTTGTGGATGGCCAGGGCGATGATGGTGGTCAGGATGGCCGAGTAGGCGATCGCAATGCCGGCCGCCGCGAGCTGCGCCCACAGCTGGGTGAGCCCGCCGCCGTAGAAGAGGCCGCCGCCAACACCGTCGGCGGGCAGTGCGATGAAGCCCAGCGAAACGGTGCCGATGATGCCGGAGACGAGGTGGACGCCGACGACGTCCAGCGAGTCATCGAAGCCCCAGCGGAACTTCAGGCCGACGGCGAGGGCGGAGGCCACACCGGCCACGACGCCGAGGCCAAGGGCACCTACCGGGCTGACGTTGGCGCAGGCGGGGGTGATAGCTACAAGGCCTGCCACCACGCCGGAGGCGGCACCGAGCGATGTGGGGTGTCCGTCGCGGATGCGCTCCGTGACGAGCCAGCCGAGCATGGCTGCTGCCGGGGCCGCGAGGGTGTTGATCCAGATCAGGCCGCCCTGTTCGGCGGTGGTTGCTGCACCGCCGTTGAAGCCGAACCAGCCGAACCAGAGGATGGCTGCACCGAGCATGACGAACGGGATGTTGTGCGGGCGGTGGTTGGGGTCCTTGCCGAAGCCCCTGCGGTTGCCGATGATCAGGACCAGGATCAGTGCCGCCACACCCGCGTTGATGTGGACTACGGTGCCGCCGGCGAAGTCGATGGCCGGGCCCAGGGCCTTGCCAATGGCGCCTTCGGGGCCGAAGAGGCCGCCGCCCCACACCATGTACGCCAGCGGGCAGTACACCAGCGTGACCCAGACGGGCACGAAGACGGACCAGGCGCCGAACTTGGCGCGGTCGGCGATGGCACCGCTGATCAGTGCCACGGTGATGATGGCGAAGGTGGCGGCATAGCCCACCTTGATCAGGCCGTCGGGAGTGGTGATCCCCTCAAGGCCGAAGGTGGCGAACGGGTTGCCCACGATCTCCATGAACCCTTCCCCCGAGCTCATGGAGGCGCCCCACAGGACCCAGACGACGCCGACCATGCCGATGGAGATGAAGCTCATCATCATCATGTTCAGGGCTGCCTTGGCGCGGGTCATGCCGCCGTAGAAAAATGCCAGACCGGGTGTCATGAACAGCACGAGAGCTGCCGCTACCATGACCCAAACGTGACCTGCGGTAAGTTCCATGGTGCACGTCCTCTCTCATCGAATCTTGCGGAGTACTCCGCCTGCCAACGCCTTTTTGCGTCCTGTAATGAGTTTGTGGGTGGCGTGTTTCACCTGCGGAGGATTTAGATTGCCGGCCTGTTACAACAACCTCTAGGAAGTAAATGGTGCATATCCGCCTTGTTACGGTTATGTTTCCGCACCCGCGCAGCCACCCGGCTCCCTTTCCAGCAAGGACTCCTGCACCATGACGGCACCACCCCGCGCACGCGGCGCCACTTCAAGGTTTTTCGCCCGGCTGAGGCCGCACCGGGAGAAACTCCCCCGCGACATCAAGGTGATGCTGGCCGCGGCGTTCCTCATCGCGCTCGGCTTCGGGCTTGTTGCGCCGGTATTGCCGCAGTTCGCTACAACCTTCGGGGTGGGGAACACCGAGGCCGCCGTCATCGTGGCGATCTTTGCCTTCATGCGCCTGGCTTTCGCCCCTGCCGGCGGCGCCCTGATCGGCAGGCGCGGTGAACGTCCCATCTATGTGGCCGGGCTGCTGATTGTGGCGCTGTCCACTGCGGCGTGCGCCTTTGCCCAGGACTACTGGCAGCTGCTGCTGTTCCGCGGACTCGGCGGGGCCGGGTCTGTGATGTTCACGGTGGCTTCGATGGCCCTGGTGGTCCGGCTGGCGCCGCCCAAGAGCAGGGGCAGGGTTTCGGGGGCCTATGCGTCGGCATTCCTGATCGGCAATGTGTGCGGTCCGATCGTGGGTGGCCTGCTGGCGGGGCTGGGCCTGCGGGTCCCGTTCCTTGCCTACGCCGCTGCGCTGCTTGTGGCCGCGTTCGTGGTCCAGACCCAGCTGAGCCACCAGCGCCGGGGAGGCGGCGAGGTACAGAACCGGGCGCCGGACATGCGGTTTGGCGAGGCGCTGGCTGCCGGAACCTACCGGTCCGCCCTCATCTCCAGCTTTGCCAACGGGTGGGCCACCTTTGGCGTCCGGATGGCAACGGTGCCGCTGTTCGCCGCGGCGGCGTTCGGGGCCGGTCCGCAGGCAGCGGGCCTTGCACTGGCAGTGTTCGCTGCCGGCAACGCCGCCGCCCTGACATTCTCGGGGCGCCTGGCGGACTCGGTGGGACGCAAGCCGATGATGATCTCCGGCCTCCTGGTGGCGGCCCTGTCCACGGCAGCCATCGGCATCACCTCGGACCTGCCTTGGTTCCTGGCGGCGTCGACGCTCGCCGGCGTCGGGTCAGGGCTTTTCGGTCCCGCCCAGCAGGCCGCCGTCGCCGATGTCATTGGCAACGCGCGCTCAGGGGGCAAGGTGCTGGCCGTGTACCAGATGACGTCCGACGTCGGGGCGATCGTTGGGCCGCTCGTGGCGGGGATGCTTGCCGACGGGCTGGGCTTCGGCTGGGCTTTCGGCGTTACCGGCGGAATCATGCTCCTGGCTGCAGCAGGCTGGCTGCCCACCCGCGAGACGCTGCGCGCGGCCGGCTCCTAAGCGCCCCTGTCAGTTCAGCAGGGCGTCAACGAAGCCTTCGGTATCGAAGGGGGCGAGGTCGTCCGCGCCTTCACCCAGTCCAATGAGCTTGACCGGCACGCCCAGGGATTTCTGGATGGCCACGACGATGCCGCCCTTGGCGGTTCCATCCAGCTTGGTCAGGACGATGCCGGTGATGTTGACCACCTCCGAGAACACCCGCGCCTGGTTCAGGCCGTTCTGGCCGGTGGTGGCATCGAGCACCAGCAGGACCTCGTCCACCTCGGCCAGCTTCTCCACAACGCGCTTGACCTTGCCCAGCTCGTCCATCAGGCCCACCTTGTTCTGCAGGCGCCCGGCGGTATCGATCATGACCACATCGACTTCCTGCTCGATGCCGGCCTTCACGGCCTCGTAGGCAACGGAGGCGGGGTCTGCGCCGTCGATATCGGACTTCACGGTGGGGACGCCCACGCGCTGGCCCCACGTGGCCAACTGCTCCGCGGCAGCGGCCCGGAAGGTGTCCGCGGCACCCAGCAGGACGTCCTTGTCCTCGGCCACCAGCACCCGTGCCAGCTTGCCCACTGTGGTGGTCTTGCCCACGCCGTTGACGCCCACCACCATCATCACGGCGGGCTTGTCGGCGTGCCGCTGTACGTTGAGGGTCCGGTCCATGGTGGGGTCCACCAGCTTGATAAGTTCCTCGCGGAGCATCGTCTTGACGTGTTCGGGTGTCCGCGTTCCCAGTACCTTGACGCGCTCCCGAAGGGCGTCAACCAGCTGCATGGTGGGTTCGGTTCCCAGGTCCGCGAGCAGGAGGGTTTCCTCCACCTCATCCCAGACGCTCTCGTCGATCCGGTCGCTGGACAGCAGCGCCAGCAGGCCCTTGCCCATGACGTTGTTGGAGCGGGCCAGCCGCTCCCGCAGGCGGGCCAGGCGGCCGGCGACGGGCAGCGGGGTTTCGACGGGAATGGTTTCCAGCCCGGCCGCATTGTCCGGAACGGTGGTGGTGTCCAGCCCTTCAAGGTCCGCACCCTCCGGCGCCGTGCCCCCGATTGTTCCGTCGCGGTCCGCCACCGCCGTGCTTCCACCGGAGCGGATTTCGGGGTCGTTGGCATCCCTGGTTCCGGGGTACCGGGTGATGTTCCTCCGCGTCTTGAGCAGGACCGGAATCAGGCCGCCGATGACCACCAGCGCAGCAAGGATGGACAGGACAATGGGAAGGATGTCATTCACTCCCCTAGCTTCTCACAAACGGCTTGCCCGGTTCGGGCGTCGATCAGGCAGCTGACCTGCCCCTTTGGGCTGCCGCTGTGCGTGGATGCCGCTGCTAAACCTCGGCCCCCAACCGCTGGCTGATGACAGTGGAGACGCCGTCGCCCCTCATAGTGACGCCATACAGTGCGTCTGCCACTTCCATGGTCCGCTTCTGGTGCGTGATGACGATGAGCTGGCTGGACTCCCTGAGCTCCTCGAAGATGGTGATGAGCCGGCCGAGGTTGGTGTCATCCAGTGCCGCTTCCACCTCGTCCATGACGTAGAAGGGCGACGGCCGGGCCTTGAAGATGGCCACCAGCAGCGCCACCGCGGTCAGGGAGCGTTCGCCGCCGGAGAGAAGTGACAGCCGCTTGATCTTCTTGCCGGCGGGACGGGCTTCCACTTCGATGCCGGTGGTGAGCATGTCTGCAGGGTCGGTCAGGACCAGGCGGCCCTCGCCGCCGGGAAAGAGCCGCCCGAAGACCCGGACGAACTGGGCCTGGGTGTCCTCGAACGCCTCGGCGAAGACCCGCTGGACCCTGTCGTCCACTTCCTTGATGATGTCCAGCAGGTCCCGCCGGCTGGCCTTCAGGTCCTCGAGCTGGGTGCTGAGGAACTGGTGCCGCTCCTCCAGCGCCGCGAATTCCTCCAGGGCCAGGGGGTTGACCTTGCCCAGGCTGGCGAGGTCCCGCTCGGCCTTCCGCAGCCGCTTCTCCTGTTCCTGCCGGACGTAGGGCTTGCCTTCCCTGATTTCTTCGCCGTCCGCGTCAACGGGGGCCCGCAAGGCTGCCCATTTGTCGGCGGATTCCTCCGCCGGAACGGGCACCGGGACCTGCGGCCCGAACTCGGTGACCAGCGCTTCGGGGGTGATGCCCAGCTCGTCCACGGCGCGGGTTTCCACCGCCTCGATCCTGGCGCGCTGCTGGGCCCGGGCGAGTTCGTCCCGGTGCACGTTGTCGGTGAGTTGGGCCAGTTCCCGGGCCAGGGCATCATTTGCTTCCCGGATCTCCCGCAGCCCGCGGTCACGCAGCTCGCGGTTTTCCTCGGCCAGGTCCCGTTCGTGACGGGCAAGGTCCACGGAGACGTCCACATAGCCAAGGGCCAGCTCCACCCCTGCGGAAACGGCCGCAGCACGCCTGGCCTGGATGCGGCGGCGGCGGGCCCGCTCTGCCGCCTCCTCACGGGCGCGGCGCTCGGTGGCGGCGGCGCGTTCCAGGGACGCCGCCCTGTTTCGGGTTGCCGCGTGCTGCTCTTCGGCACTGCGCAGGGACAACCGGGCCTCCACCTCGGCTGCGCGGGCGGTGGACGCAGCAAGGGCCAGGGCGTCGCGCTGTTCGGTGGAGGGTTCATCTTCCACGGGGGCTTCCTGCGCCGCGGCCAACCGGGCGGTGACAGCGGCGAGCGCTTCCTCCTCCGCCGCGACGTTGCTTTCGGCCCTTGCCAGGGATGCCGCCAGCCGTTCACTCTCGCCAACGGCGCTGCGCAGGACAGAGTTCAGGTGGCCCAGGCGTTCGGCTACCGCGGCGAGTCGGGCGTCGGATTCGTGCAGCTTGTCCAGCGCGGCGTCCGCTTCCTCCTGTGCCCCCTTGCGCCGGGCCTCGGCGGCGGCCAGGGCGAACCTGTTCCGCTCCAGGTCTGCCTTGACCTCGGAAAGCCCGCGGCCGGCGTCGTCCACTGCTGCCTGCACCTCGAGGAGGGACGGTGCCTTGGCAGAGCCACCCGTGGCAGAGACGGCGGTGAAGACGTCCCCCTCGCGGGTGACGGCTGTCAGGTCCGGCAATGCGGCAACCAGGGCGGCCGCGGCGTCGATGCCGGTGACGACGGCGGTCCGGGACAGCAGGTGCCGGACCAGGGAGACGTGCGCCGCAGGTCCATCGACCAGGCCGGCAGCCCACTGCGCTCCGTCAGGCAGCGGCACGTCCCCACCGTCTCCCCGGTGGAGTGCCGCGGCCGATGCAAGGAGCAGCGACGCCCGCCCGCCGTCGTCGTCCTTGAGCCGTCCCAGCACAGCAGCCGCTGCATCCCCGTCCTGGACGAGCACTGCCTCGGACGTTTCCCCCAGGGCAGCGGCGATAGCGGGCTCGAACCCGACCTGGACCGTAATTCCGGCGGCGAGGCTTTCCTGCACACCGGGGAGCCCGGACTCCAGCACGTGCCTTGCGCCGTCCTTTCGGTCAAGGCCAAGTTTCAGGGCATCGAGGCGCGCGGCGAGGGCGTCCCGCTTGCGGACCCCCTCGTTGACGGCGGCTTTGAGGTCCGCGATCTCCTGCAGGACCGCGTCCAGCACGTCGCTGGCGGCCTCATAATCGGCGTCGAGGGATTCCTCGCCCTCCTCCACCCCGGCCACCTGGTTTTCCAGCGCCGTGAACTCGGCCTGGGCACGGGCCCGGCGTTCGGTTCCAGCGGCAAGGGAATCGCGCAGCCGTCCCAGTTCCGCCTGCGCTGACTCTACCCGGGACCTGGCCGCCGCTACCTGGCCGGCCAGCCGCGCCAGGCCCTCCCGCCGGTCGGCTGCGGCACGGAGCTGCGCGGTGAGCCGCTGGTCCTCGACCTGGGCGGCACGCTCCGCTTCCGCCTTGGCCGCGCCGGCCCGATCCAGGGTGCCCTGCCTTGCCTGGATGTCCTGTTCGAGTTCCATCAGTTCCTGCCGCACCCTGGCTGCCTGGCGCTCCAGCTGTTCAGGGTCCCGGTTGGAGGACGGCGCCGCATCGTCGGAACCCAGCAGGCGGCTCCGTTCGGTGGCAAGCGTCCCGAGCGACCGCAGCCGCTCACGTGACGTGGACAGCCGGTACCAGGTGTCCCGGGCGGCATTGAGCCGCGGCGTGGCCTCGGCGGCGAGCTGCTCCAGCGCTGCCTGCTGCCTGCGCCCGGCTTCGAGTTCCTGTTCGACGGCGGTCCGGCGCGTCTTGAGCGCGGCTTCGTCTGCCACGTCCTGCTCCAGTGCCTGCTGCAGCTGGACGAGGTCATCGGCGAGCAGGCGGGCGCGGGCGTCCCGGACGTCGAACTGGACCCGCTGGGCGCGGCGGGCCACCTCAGCCTGCTTCCCAAGGGGGGTGAGCTGCCGGCGGATCTCCCCCGTGAGGTCGGTGAGGCGCTGGAGGTTGGCCTGCATGGCCTCGAGCTTCCGTACCGTCCGTTCCTTGCGGCGCCGGTGCTTGAGGATCCCGGCCGCCTCCTCGATGAAGCCGCGGCGGTCCTCGGGGGTGGCGTGCAGGACGCGGTCCAGCTGGCCCTGGCCCACGATAACGTGCATTTCCCGGCCCAGCCCGGAATCGGAGAGCAGTTCCTGGATGTCCAGCAGGCGGCAGCCTGCGCCGTTGATGGCATATTCGGAGCCGCCCGTACGGAACAGCGTCCGGGAAATCGTCACTTCGCTGTACTCGATGGGAAGTGCGCCATCGGTGTTGTCGATGGTGAGCGAAACGTGCGCGCGGCCCAGCGGCGGACGCCCGGACGTCCCGGCGAAAATGACGTCCTCCATCTTGCCGCCGCGGAGGGTTTTGGCGCCCTGCTCGCCCATGACCCATGCCAGGGCGTCCACGACGTTGGACTTGCCGGACCCGTTGGGACCCACGACGGCGGTGACGCCGGGTTCGAAGTCGAAGGTGGTGGCGGACGCAAAGGACTTGAACCCCCGGACGGTGAGGCTTTTGAGGTGCAAGGCTTTTCTGGTCTCCTGGAGCGGGTAGGTCTTTTTGCTGGAACCGGGTCACTACAATCTACTGCGCAGGACGGACATTTCCCGGCAGCAGCACCCGGGAACGGGCGCCGACGCCGCCGCCGGATATGCATGTTCCGGCACTGCAAAGGCATAGTTAAGCTCTTGAGCCTGCGCATATGTGGGTACAGTCACCGCAGGAATGCGGGACGAAAACGAAGAGGGGCTTGAATTGGCAGGTAATGCAACCTTCCGCCACAGCAACACCGCGCTGCTCTCGGTGAGCAGCGTCGAGGCTCCCAGGATTGTGAGCTCAACGGACTTTGACCGGCGGCTGGCGTCAACCCTGCAGCGACTCAGGTTTCCGCCGCGGCTGCTTGAGCGCGTGGCAGGCATCACGCACCGCCGGTGGTGGGCTGCCGGTACGTCGTTTGACGATGCTGCGGTGGAAGCCGGCGCCAAGGCGCTGGCCGAGGCCGGCATCGAAGCCTCCGACGTCGGCCTGCTGATCAACACGTCGGTGACCCGCCGCAACCTTGAGCCCTCCGTTGCGGTGAAGATCCACCACAGCCTCAGCCTGCCGTCGTCGGCCATGAACTTCGACCTTGCCAACGCGTGCCTGGGATTCGTGAACGCCCTGACCCTGGCAGCCAACATGATCGACTCGGGACAGATACGGTATGCCGTCATTGTTAACGGCGAGGACGCCCAGCTGACGCAGGAGGCCACCCTGGCCCGGCTGCAGCGGCCCGAGACAACGCGGGATGACTTCAACCGGGAGTTTGCCACTCTGACGCTGGGATCGGGGGCGGCCGCGGCCGTCCTGGGGCCCGCGGATAAGCACCCGGGAGCGCACCGGGTGGTGGGCGGCGTGATGCGCGCCGGCACCGAGCACCACGAGTTGTGCGTGGGCGGCATCGACGGCATGAACACCGACACGAAGGGACTGCTCGACGGCGGCCTGCGGCTCGTCGTCGACGCGTGGCAGGAGGCCCAGCCCGAGTGGGACTGGGCCGCGATGGACCGCTACGTCACGCACCAGGTCAGCAACGCCTACACGCAGGCCATCATCGATGCCATCGATCTTGACCCGGACAAGGTGCCCATCACGTTTCCACACTGGGGCAACGTGGGACCGGCGTCGCTGCCCATGACGCTCGCCGCCGAGGCGCAGTCGCTGGGAAGCGGCGACCGGGTGCTGTGCATGGGCGTCGGGTCCGGCCTGAACACCGCCATGCTGGAAATCGTTTGGTGATCGCGGACTGGCCGGGCGTCAAGGCCGAGTGGTCGCGCCACATCGATGTCCCCTCCACATCGGGGGCTGACGCGGCCGGCACGGTGCGCCGCTGGCACCTGCTGGACAATGGCGGGGAACTGGAACGCCACGGCCTGGCTCCGCTGGGAACGCTGTTGTGCGTGCACGGCAACCCCACCTGGTCCTACTTGTGGCGGAGCCTGCTGGCCGCGGGGTCCGATCCCGCGCATCCGTGGCGCGTGGTGGCCGTTGACCAGCTGGACATGGGCTTTTCTGAGCGGACGGGAACCTTCCGGCGCCTGGCGGACAGGATCAATGACCTGGCCGATCTGACCGAGGCACTGGCCCTGGAGGGACCGGTGGTTTCCGTGGGCCACGACTGGGGCGGGGTGGTCAGCCTCGGCTGGGCGCTGGCCCACACCGACCAACTGGCCGGCGTGGTCCTGACCAACACCGCCGTCCACCAGCCTGCCGGCTCCCCCATCCCGTCGGCGCTGCGGTTTGCCCTGCACCCGGCCGTGCACCAGTGGGGAACCACCACCACGGACGCTTTCCTTCGGGTGACGCATTCGCTGGCACACCCCCCGCTGCCCGCTGACGTGCGGAAGGCCTTCATGGCCCCCTACCGCGGCGCCTCGCGCCGGGCGGGCGTGGGCAACTTCGTCGCGGATATTCCCGTTGACGCGTCGCACCCCAGCTTCGCTGCCCTCAACGGCGTGGCGGAGGGCGTGCGGGACCTTGAGGTGCCGGTCCTGATGCTGTGGGGCCCACGGGACCCCATCTTCTCCGACCGCTATCTGAAGGACCTGCTCACCCGCCTCCCCCACGCGGACGTGCACCGCTACGAGGGTGCTGGACACCTGGTGGCAGAGGACCGGAACATCGCGCCGGCGGTCTTCGACTGGCTTGCCGGCCGCGTCACGCACGGCGGGGACAGTGTTGCTGAAGCCGGCGCAGTTGCTGAAGCCGACATGGTCACTGGAGCCGCCGCCCCGGCTAACGGCAATGGCTTCACGCCCTTGTGGAAGCTTCTTGGGGAGCTCGCCGCCCGCCCGTCCGCAGACGGGAGGGCCGTCGTCGAAATGGCACCGGACGGCACGGTGGCCCGTTCGCTCACCTGGAGGCAGCTGGAAGAAAGCGTTGGGCGCCTGGCCGCGGGCCTGCAGGAGGCGGGAGTAGGGCCGGGCAGCCGCGTCAGCCTGATGGTTCCGCCCGGCGTGGACCTGACCGTGGCCCTGTACGCCTGCCTGCGGCTGGGAGCGGTTGTGGTGGTCGCCGACGCCGGCCTGGGCACCAAGGGGCTGAGCCGGGCGGTCAAGGGAGCGACCCCCGATGTCCTGATCGGGATCGACAAGGCCCTTGCCGCTGCCCGGGCACTCGGATGGTCCGCCAGGCGCATCAGTGTGCGGGACCTGCCGGCAGGTCCGCGACGGCTCCTCGGAGTGGAGACCTCCCTCGCCTCCCTCGCCAGGGCAGGCGCAGGGCGTGCCGCTGCCGGCGTCGCTCCCGCCTCCAGCCCGGACGCGGACTCCCCGGCCGCCGTGCTTTTCACGTCCGGCTCCACCGGTCCCGCCAAGGGGGTGCTGTACACCCACCGGCAGCTTGCCGCCATGCGGGACACCGTGGCTGAAACCTTCGGCATCGAGCCGGGCCACAGGCTGGTGGCAGGCTTCGCGCCGTTCGCCCTGCTGGGGCCCGCGCTGGGAACCGTGTCCGTGACGCCGGCCATGGATGTCACCGCGCCCCGCACCCTGACCGCCCGCGCCCTGGCCGATGCTGCAGCGGCGATCGACGCCACGGTGGTCTTCGCGTCCCCTGCCGCCCTGCGGAACGTCGCCGCCACCCGGGACGGCCTCACCCCGGAGGGCACTGCGGCACTCGGCCGCGTTGAACTGCTGCTCTCAGCCGGCGCGCCGGTACCGGAACCTCTCCTTGCAGACGTGCAGCGGCTGCTGCCCGCCGCCTCGCTCCATACCCCCTACGGCATGACAGAGGCCCTGCCTGTCTCCGACATCAGCCTCGAACAGATCCGGGCCGCCGCGGCCGCCGCTGAAGCCGGGACAATGCCGGGAGCCGGTAACGGCGTCTGCGTAGGGCGTCCCGTGCACGGCGCCCGCATAGCCGTGATCCCGTTGGCAGCGGACGGTACCGCCCCCGGGACTGTACCGTTGACCGAAGCGGGGGTAACGGGGGAGATCCTGGTCAGCGCGCCGCATGTGAAGGACGGCTACGACAGGCTGTGGCTGACGGACCAGGCGAGCGCCGGGCCAGCCGGGTGGCACCGCACCGGTGATGTGGGCCATTTCGATGCCGGCGGCCGCCTGTGGGTGGAAGGGCGCCTTGCCCACGTCATCACGGCCCCCGCTGGAGTGGTCACTCCGGTCGGCGCCGAACGAGCCATCGAACGGCTGGACGGTGTCCGGATGGCAGCCGTCGTGGGCGTGGGGCCGGCCGGCACCCAGGCCATCGCCGCCGTCGTCGAAACCGTCCCGCCCGCCCGCAAGGCCGGCCCGGCAGGTCCCGAACTGGCCCGGAAGGTACGGAGCGCCGCCCAGGGGGCAGGCGTGTCCGTGGCGGCAGTCCTGGTTGTCCCCGCGCAGCCAACCGACATCCGCCACAACGCAAAGATCGACAGGTCGAGGCTGTCCCATTGGGCCTCGTCAGTGCTGGCCGGCGGCCGCCCGGGGACACCATGAAAGTCCTGGTCACCGGGGCAAGTGGCCTGCTGGGGCGGAAAGTGGCAGGGCTGCTGGTGCGCAGGGGCCACGACGTGACCACCTTCCAGCGGCGTCCCTCAAAGGTCGACGGCGCGGCGGACCATTGCGGTTCCCTCATCGACGACGCCGCGGTCAGGGCTGCCGTCAGGGAGGCCGAGGCAATCATCCACCTCGCGGCCAAAGTATCCTTCACCGGCCGGGCGGACGAGTTTGACCAGGTGAATGTGCAGGGAACCCGTCACCTGCTCCTGGCGGCGCGCGAGGCCGGAGTCCGGGACTTCGTCTTCGTGTCCTCCCCATCGGCGGCCAACTCCGGCGCCGCCATTGCAGGACTAGGCGCAGAACCGGCGGATCCGGAGCGTGCCCATGGCGACTACGCCCGCACCAAGGCGCAGGCGGAGCTTCTGGCCCTTGCCGCGGACTCCCCGGACTTCCGCGTCGCCGCCGTGCGGCCGCACGTGGTCTGGGGGCCCGGAGACACGCAGCTGGTGGAACGGGTACTGGCACGGGCGGCACGGAACCGCCTGCCGCTGCTCGATGCGGGAGCTGCGCTTATCGACACCACCTATGTGGACAATGCGGCAGCAGCGATTGTTGCTGCCCTGGACCGCATCAGTCACGTCCACGGAAGGGCGCTGGTTGTCACCAATGGCGAACCGCGGCCGGTGGGCGAACTGATTGCCGGCATCTGCGCCGCCGGGGGCGTGCCTGCGCCGTCGTGGTCAGTACCGGGACAGCTTGCCCGGATTGCGGGATCGGTGGTGGAAAAAGCGTGGCTCAGGCTGGGCAAACAGGACGAGCCGCCCATGACCAGGTTCCTTGCAGAACAGCTGTCCACGGCCCACTGGTTTGACCAGCGGGAGACCCAAAAGCTCCTTGCCTGGACTCCCGCCGTCTCGATCGATGAAGGCCTTGGACGGCTGGCGGACTACTACCGCCCCCGCTCCCCGGGAGGCACGTGGGGGCGCTGACGCCCACGGAGGCAGCCGCTCAACGGACGACGGCGGGAGACCACGCGTGTTCGATGAAGAGTTGCGGCGCGGCGCCGGGTTCAAGGGACAGGGACCAGATGTCGCTGTCCGGGCCGGTATCCTCCCTCGGCATTCCATACAAGATGGTGCTGTTATCCAGCCACTCGATCTGGTCATCAAGATCGCGTTGGTCACCCAGGATTTCGACGTTCCCGGTCTCGAGTTCCAAAACGGCGGGCTGCCGGGTTCCTGCGAGTGTCCCCGAGGTGCTCTTCTTGAAAGCGATCCTTTGTCCATCAGGCGAGATGGAGGGGCATTCGACGCCGGATGCCGTGATGGTCAGCGTCTGGGCCGCTATATCCCCATGGACCAGCCAGACATTGCCCTGGGATGAGGCCGTGGCATAGAAGTCGTTGGGCTTTCCCGGGCTGAAAGTCACGCCCCAGATGTTTCTGTCGGAGGCCTTGATCCTCGCACCGTCGTGTATCAGCGCATAGTCTTCCAAGTTCGTGTGCAGGCTTCCGTCCGCCGAGCTGATGATCGTTTGCGTGGAAAAACCTGACGAGGCATAGGAGTGGCCGGAAACGAAAACGGTCGTGGCCACCAGGGATCCATCCGGGCTGACCCGCGTCCTGTTGGGGATTCCGCCCAACGCCCACGTTCCCTGCTGTTGAAGCGCGGCGCCATAGGTTGACGTCTCGAAGGTGGTGGGAATGCCGTTCCTGGTCGTAAGGCAGCTGACCAGGTTCCGGGCCGCGTAGACGCGGTCGCAGGCCATGCCGAGTAGCGCGCGCTGGCCGTTCGGCTCCGATAGGCTTGCCGTGGCCGCCTGCCCAAATCCCTCGCCTGCCGCGGTGTTCCTGAACATCACGTACGGCCCTTCGGGCAAGACGTCCACAGAGGTGACCCGCACCTCCGGTGCTGCCTGTTGGCTGGCGTTTGACTGCTGGAAGACCATAAACACCTGGGCACCGGCCGCGGCACATGTGGCCACAACAACAGCGAGCAGCAGGAGCAGCCGCTTCCTCACGGGGCCGCCACCTTGGGTGTGGCGCCGCGGAGCAGCAGGGTGGCTGCTGCAAGGGCCAGCACCAGCAGCACAGCGACGACAACAATGGCGGTCCCGGGACCTGCCGAGTACCAGAGAACGCCGAATCCGGCGGCGGCTCCCATCCGGCTGACAGCCACCACTGTTTGTGACGTGCCCAGGGCGGTTCCGAGCCTCTTCGGAGGGGACAGCTGACTGACAAGCGCGGAGAGAACGCCGTCAGTAGCGGCGTAAAAGAGCCCGAGGAGCAGCAAGCAGCCTATCGTCACAGCAATGCCTGCAGCGGGCAGCCCGGCAAGCAGGTAGCAGGCCAGCAAGGCGACGTGGCCGGCAAGGAACACCGGTACCCGGCCCCAGCGGTCCGCAAGTCTCCCTATGGGGACGGCGAACAGGAGGAACGCGGCGTTGGTTCCGACGAACAACAACGGGAACCACTGGACTGCCAGGGACTCACGGTGCTGCAGGAGCAGGTAGATGAAGCCGTCCCCGATGGTGAAGATGCCCAGCAAACCAGCGGCGATTATGAGCCGGGCGAGGCCCTGCTCCCTCAAATGCGACCACCGCAGCTGGCTCCACCTTAAGGCCGGCCGGGGCTGGTTGCGGCCGGGCCGTACCCGCCGGAGCCGATCCGGAACTACAAGGAGCAGTACTGCGACGCCGATCACGGCGAAGGCCAAGGAGACCACAAGAACCGCGCTGAATCCGTTAGGGATCAACGTCAGGATCAGGAAGGCGATGAGCGGGCCGGCGGCTGCACCGACGTTGTCCAGCATCCGGTGGACGCCGAAGGAACGGGCCAAGTATTCCGGCTGCGCCTCTGCGGAAATCATCGCGTCGCGGGGCGCCGTGCGGATTCCCTTACCGATCCGGTCACCCGTGACGACACCGGCTATGACCCAGAACCCACCGGCCGCCAAGAACCCCACCCGGGCAACCATGGACAGCCCGTAACCAGCCGCGGCAACGTACTTCGGGTGGCCGGTGCGGTCTGAAACCACCCCGGCGCCAATCCGGATAATGGCACTGGCCCCTTGGTTGATCCCGTCGATGACCCCAAAGGCGATAGTGGAGAGTCCCAGGTACCCGGTGACGTATAACGGGAGGACGGCCGCAACTGACTCGGATGAAATGTCCGTCATCATGCTGACCACGCCGAGCCATATGATCACTGGCGACAGCCGAAAGGCAGGGTGGACGGTGGAGGGACCTGCCGTGGACAGGTCCCGTTGGCCGCCTTTGCGGTCCGAGATCGAAATGTACAAGGGCTGCCTGTCCTGCTCGGGGCGGGAGCCGACCCGCGTTGCGGACCACTCCCCCGACGTTCTGGTGCAAGACAGTTTCGCAGCGGGCACACTTCCGGCGGTAGCGAAAAATCCGCAGACTTGTTGTGGGAACCTACCAGCGTCCGTTGCGGGGCCGTGGCTGGCAGACCGGGCAGGTATGGGATGACCGGTTCATGAACTGGTCCCGGCGGATGGTCGAATGGATTCCCGCTTCCGCGCACCGTTTGCACGGCTCGCCTTGCCGGCCGTAGGCGTTGAGGGACCGGTCGAAGTAGCCTGAGGCGCCGTTGACGTTGACGTACAGCGAGTCAAAGCTGGTTCCTCCTGCTGCCAGGGCATCGAGCATGACCTCCCGGGCGCTGTCCAGGACGCGCCTGGCCTCGCTGCGGCGAAGGGTGTCGGTGGGCCGGGCGAAATGCAGGCGGGCGCGCCACAGAGCTTCGTCGGCGTAGATGTTTCCGATCCCGGACACCAGCCCCTGATCCAGCAGCGCCCGCTTCAGCCCGGTCCTGCGCTTGCGGAGGCGCTGGTAGAAAAGGTCGAAGGAGAAGGACGGGTCCAGGGGGTCGCGCGCGATGTGGGCTGCTTCCGCGGCAATCAGCGGAAGGGGGGACTCGGCCAAGCCGCCGGGGCCGCCGTCGTCCGTGGGTACTAAAGCCGTGACGAAGAGGCCGCCAAAGATCCGCTGGTCCACGAAGCGCAGCTGGTCCGGCATGCCCTCGCGGGGACTGAGGCGGAGGCGGACCTTGAGGTGCTTTTCATCGGGGACGTCCGGATCCTGCATCAGGAGCTGCCCGCTCATCCCCAGATGGGCCATGAGTGCCACTTGCGGCACCGCTGCGGTTTCCCCGTGGCCGGGTACCGCCACGCTGTCCGTCAGCGGCATCCAGAGGAATTTTCCGCGGCGCACGACGTCGGCCACGGTGGCACCCTGGAGGTTGCCGATAAAGTCTCCGACTCCAAGGGCATGGCGCCGGATGGAGCGCGCGTCCAGGACATCGACAGCGCTGATGGTCCTGCCGCGGACCCAGTTCACCAGGCCGCGGCGCACCACTTCGACCTCGGGCAGTTCAGGCACGGAACACTACTTGGCGGCGACGGAGCCCGAGGAGGTGCCGGCGGCATTCCGGGTCTCGGCGCCCGAAAGTACACGCCAGGCGTCGGCCGCGGCTTCCTGCTCCGCTTCCTTCTTGGAGTGCCCGGAGCCCTTGCCGTAGGCCGTTCCACCGATGTTCAGCACAGCAATGAAGGTGCGTGCATGGTCCGGGCCGGAGCCATCCACTGCATAGTGGATGCTGCCCAGCTGCCGGCTGGCCGCGAGTTCCTGGATGCTGGTCTTCCAGTCGGTGCCGGCGCCCAGGACGGCGGCATCCTTCAGCAGCGGCCCGATCAGCCGCATGACCAGTTGGCGCGCAGTCTCAATGTCGTTGGAGACGTAGGTTGCCCCGATCAGGGCCTCCATGGTGTCAGCGAGGATGGACGCTTTGTTTTTACCGTGCGTAAGCTTTTCGCCTTGGCCAAGGTAGATAAACTCGCCGATGCCAAGGCTGCGGCCGATGCCTGCCAGCGCCCGGGTACTGACGACGGCGGACCGCCGCTTTGCGAGTTCGCCTTCGGGCAGGTCCGGGTTGTCCCGGTACAGGGCATCGGTCACGGAGAATCCCAGGATGGAGTCACCCAGGAATTCGAGCCGCTCGTTGGTGGGGATGCCGCCGTTCTCGTACGCGTACGAGCGGTGGGTAAGCGCAAGACGAAGCGTCCCGGCGTCAATAGTGACACCGAGACGCTTCAGAAGCTCTTCAGTTGAAGACATCAGTCAGCCTGTTGGGGCCGATTAGACGTCAGCGACCTTGCGGCCCTTGTACTCAAGGAACAGCGCGGTGCCAGCAGAGTCGGTAACGACCTTTGCCTGGTGCGGCAGGCTGTAGGTGACCTGGCCGTTCTCAACGGTCTTCACCAGGTGGGGGGCGGTCGCCTTCCACTGCGAGCGGCGGGCGCGGGTATTCGAGCGAGACATTTTCCGCTTGGGAACAGCCACGGCTAACTCATTTCTCTCTAGACAAACACGTACAAATCAATTTTGCCGGTCAGGCTTAGCCATATCAGCTAGGGCAGCCCAGCGAGGATCCAGGACCTCGTGGTGGTGCCCCGGCTCGTCTTCCAGGCGAACTCCGCATTCGGAGCAAAGGCCCTGGCAGTCTTCCCGGCACACCGGCTGGAACGGCAGATTGGTGACAACCGCGTCCCGCAACACCGGTTCAAGATCGATTACATCGTGCTCGACTCGACGTTGCTCTTCATCTTCTTCTCCGTCGGAAAGCTCAGTGCCCTCGTAGAAGAAAAGTTCTTGCACATTGACCTCAAGGTCATACGCAAGGGGATCCAGGCATCGGCCGCACTCGCCGGTTACTTCGGCGATAACGGTTCCTGATACCAGAATTCCTTCGTGTACGGCCTCCAGCCTCAGGTCGAGCTCGACATCCGAGCCTTCCTGAACACCAATGAGCGCCACACCAAGATCACCCGGTGCGGGTACATGTTCCGTCAGTGTCCGCATGCTTCCCGGGCTGCGCCCGAGGTCCTTGACGTCAAACGCCAGGGGCGAACCAGCATCTCTGTTAATGAGAACTCCTGTAGAACATATGACCGACGTACCATCTTAGCCTGAAGAGCCATGGTGACTCAAACCGGCTGCGGGCAGCGCCGAAGTACCGATCCAGCCTACCGCCTTGGCTGCTGATCCGGCGAAGGCTCGCCGCCGATCATGCGCCGGTGCACCGACCTGGGCACGTAGTCCGAGACGCTGCCGCCCAGGACCGCCACCTCCTTGATCAGCGTGGAGGACAGGTGGACATAGCTGGCCTCGGCAGGGAGGAACACCGTCTCCACCCCGCTCAGCTGCCGGTTCATGGTGGCCATGGGAAGCTCGTAGTCAAAGTCCGACGACGACCGGAGCCCCTTGACGATGGCGGAGACGCCCCGCTGGCGGCAATACTCCGCCAGGAGCCCCTCGCCCACCGGCTCCACCACGATGCCCTTGAGCGACGCCAAGGTCTCGCGCGCCATCTCCAGCCGGTCCTCCAGGCTGAACATGTACTTCTTGGCGTAATTAGTGGAGATGGCCACAATGACCTCGTCGAAAAGACCGGCAGCCCTTGCAATGACTTCGAGATGGCCGTTGTGGATGGGGTCGAAGGATCCGGGGCACACAGCGCGTCTCATGCTCCGAACCTACCTTATGGAAAGGCCGGGATACCATGACTGGATGCATCCAGCACGGGACCTTTCCACACCCCTGGCACCTGCTCCCTGGCAGCGCACCGCGCTCGGAGCGAACCTGCTGGCGCCGGACGGCGGCCTGGGCGTCACCATCTTCGAAGAGATGACCACCCTGGCCGTCCAGACGGGTGCCATTAACCTGGGGCAGGGCTTCCCCGATGAGGACGGGCCGGCTGAAATCCGCGAAGCTGCGCGCGCCGCCATCGCTGCCGGCGCCAATCAGTACGCGCCGGGCAAGGGCCTTCCGGAACTCCGGGAGGCGGTGGCTGCACACCAGGAGCGCTTTTACGGGCTGGCGCCGGACCCGGCAACGGAAGTCATCATCACCACCGGGGCCACCGAAGGCATCGCCGCCTCCTTGCTGGCTTTCGCCGGGCCGGGCGATGAAGTCCTCACATTCGAACCGTTTTACGACTCCTACGGAGCGGTGATTGGACTCTCCGGGGCCACCCACACCACCGTCCCCCTGGCAGCCCCGGACTTCATGCCGGACCTGGCGGCATTGGAGGCAGCCTTCAGTGAACGGACGCGGGTGGTGCTGCTGAACAACCCGCACAATCCCACGGGCGCCGTCTTTCCACCCGCCGTCCTGCAGCGCGTGGTGGATCTTGCGGAGAAGCACGGCAGCATCATCATCACGGATGAGGTGTACGAACACCTCACCTTCGGCGTGCGGCATACTCCCGTGGCCACCCTTCCAGGCGCCGCGGCCCGGACCATCACCATTTCCTCCGCGGGCAAGACGTTTTCCCTCACCGGCTGGAAGGTCGGCTGGCTGAGCGGACCCGAAGAATTAGTTGCCGCCGTCCGCACGGTAAAGCAGTTCCTCACCTACAGCTCGGGCACGCCATTCCAGGCAGCGATCGCAACAGGGCTGGCCCTGCCGGACAGTTTCTACACCGGCATCGCCTCTGCTTTGGAGCAGAAAAGGGACATTCTCAGTGCCGGGCTCCAGGCGGCGGGCTTTGATGTCTTCACTCCGCAGGGAACCTACTTCGTCAACGTGGATACGGCCCCGCTTGGCATCACGGATGCCCTGGACCTGGCCCGGAAACTGCCGGCGCTCGTGGGCGTCGCCGCCATCCCCGTTCCGGTGTTCTGCCATCCGGAAGGCGCGGAACGGACCCGAGGCCTGCTCCGCTTTGCCTTCTGCAAGAAGACGGAAGTCCTCGAGGAGGCTGCCTCGCGGCTGGCAACCCTGCGCGGGAGGCTGTGATGTCCGGCCGCAGCGGCGGCGCCGTCAGCCGCTTCCTGCGGACCACCGGCCAGCACGCCACGATCGAGCCCGATGCGTTTACCGACGGCGGCTACGTCCTCAGCATCGGCGGCGCCGAACAGTCACACGTCAACCTTGACCGGCCCGACGACATCTTCTACGAGTACCCCCGCAGGATCGGACACCTGGTGGATCTCGCCGCGCCGCCAGGTGAACCTATCAAGGCGCTCCACCTGGGAGCAGGGGCCTTGACGCTGGCGCGGTACATCCAGGCCACCCGTCCGGGCTCAGTCCAGTACGCGGTTGAGCTGGAACGCGAACTGCTGGACTTTGTCCTGCAGCACCTGCCGATGCCCGAAGGAACAAACCTGACCACCGTCATTGGGGATGCCCGGGAAGCACTCGGCGCGCTGGACCCCGGCCTTCAGTTCGACGTCGTGATCCTGGACATCTTCTCCGGACCCGAGGCACCGGCCCACATCGCCGACCCCGGTTTCTACCGCGAGGCCAGGGAGCGCCTGGGCCGGGACGGGCTCCTGATCGTCAACGTGGGCGATGAAGCGGCGCTGACCCTGCTTCGAAGCCAAGTGGCGGCGATGCGGGAAGCCGTGGGCGATGTGGCCGCATTCGCGGAAGCGGGCATGTTTGAGGGCCGCTATCCGGGCAACATCATCCTGGTGGGCACGCAGGGCCGCTGGCCGGAATCATGGACAGCAGCGCTCGCTGCCCGGGGCCCCCACCCCGCAACGGTCCTGGCCGGAGTGGATCTGGATCCCTTCTCGGGCTAAGCGCCCGGGGCAACAGGCCGTTCGGTATCGGCGCCTGCCTCCGCAGCTTCCGCCAGGTCCTCAGCGGCGATGGCGTCGGGAACGAACGGCTCGGCGAACCACAGCCGGGTCTCCCCGTATTTCTTCTCGGCAAACCTCGTCATCCCGTCCGGCCATCCCGGTTCCGGGGACCGCGAGGAGCGTTCCACCACCACGACGGCGCCGGGTCCCAGGTGGGCCGCAAGCTTCTGCAGGACGGCGGACAGTCCGGCTTCCTCCAGCGGATACGGCGGGTCCAGGAACACCAGGTCCCAGGCCGCGTTCTCTTCGGCGCGGTCCAGGAAGGGCTCAACCCTGGAGCGGTGGACAGTCACGGCTTTGCGGCCCAGCACCCCGTTGATGAGGTCAGCGTTGCGCTGGCACACGCCGCTTGCCTTGGCGTCCGACTCGACCAAGTCCACCGACAGCGCTCCCCTGCTGCCGCTTTCCACCCCCAGGGCGCCGGAACCGGCATAAAGGTCCAGCACCCGGGCGTCGGCAATCACGTTAAAGGCGTCGAGGCGCGAGAACAGCGCTTCCTTGACCCGGTCCGTGGTGGGCCGGGTCAACGAACCCGGCACCGCAGCCAGGGATGTCCCGCCGGCCGCCCCGGCGATGATCCGCGTCACGCCGCCCACCGCGATCCGGCGGTGCCCGTCGCGCTTTCGTTGCTAACCGCGTTCAAGGAACGCCTCCTTCTCGGGGTTGAGGTATTTCTCGATGGCATCGGCAAGTTCGGGATGGCCCGCCAGCAGCGGGTCCCCGCCAACGATTGCCTGGGCGTCGTCCCTGGCCCGGGCTATCACGTCTTCGTGCTCCAGCACCCGCAGCAGCTTGAGGGTAGACCGCCCGCCGGACTGGGAAGCACCAAGGATATCGCCCTCGCGCCGAAGCTTGAGGTCTTCCTGGGAAAGGACGAAACCATCCGTGGTTGAAGCCACGGCTTCCAGCCGCCGCCGGCTGGGGTGGCCGGGTTCGAGGGCGGTGACCAGCAGGCAGGTGCCCGGGAGGCCGCCGCGGCCCACGCGGCCGCGAAGCTGATGCAGCTGCGAGATCCCGAACCTGTCAGCGTCCAGGATGACCATCAAGGTGGCGTTATGCACGTCCACCCCCACCTCGATCACCGTGGTGGAGACGAGCAGCTTGATGCGGTTGGCGGTGAACCCTGCCATGGTGTCCGTCTTCAGCTCCGGGTCCTGGCGCCCGTGGAGGGGAGCCAGCGGCACCCCCGCCAGCGAGGGCTCGCCCAGCAAGTGGTCCACGACGGCGGTGACGGACGCCAGTTCCCGGGCTTCCTCCGTCTCCACGCCCGGTGGTGCCGCCTCCCCCGGGCTGAAGTCGCCGTCGTCGTCCGTGCCAATCTTGGGACAAACGACATACACCTGGTGGCCGGCGTCGATCTCCTCCCGGGCTCGTGCCCAGATCCGTGCCGCCCAGGCAGGATTTTCCGCGAGGCCCACGAGGTGGGTGGCGATGGGCGCCCGCCCCTTGGGCAGTTCATCGAGGGTGGACGTTTCAAGGTCACCAAAGACTGTCATTGCCACGGTGCGGGGAATGGGCGTTGCGGTCATGACCAGCAGGTGCGGCGGTTTCCGGGCCTTGGCCCGCAGGGCATCACGCTGCTCCACGCCGAAGCGGTGCTGTTCATCCACCACGATCAGGCCCAGGTCATAGAACGAGACGTTATCGCTGAGCAGCGCATGCGTGCCGATGATGATTCCTGCCGTCCCGGCGGCGGCATCCAGCATGGCTTGCTTCCGTGCCGCGGTGGGCATGGACCCGGTCAGCAGCGTGACCTGGACGGACGGCCCGGCGCCCCCGGCCAAGCCGCCCAGGAGCCCGTCAGTGGAGAGCGGACCCAGGGTGCGGCGGATGGAGTCATAGTGCTGGGCGGCGAGCACTTCGGTGGGGGCAAGGAGCGCGGCCTGGCCGCCTGCGTCCACCACCTGGAGCATGGCCCGCAATGCCACGACGGTTTTCCCGGAGCCCACTTCGCCCTGCAGCAGCCGGTTCATCGGCGTGTCCTGTGCGAGTTCCGCGGCGAGGGTCTTACCGACGGCGGCCTGGCCGGCCGTGAGCGTGAACGGCAGGGCTTGGTCGAAGGCGGCCAGGATGCCGTCGCTGACAGGGCGCCGGGCCGTGGCTTCCTCTGCGGCGAGCTGGGCCCGGCGCCTGGCCAGCGCCGACTGCAGTACCAGGGCCTCCTGGTAGCGGAGCCGGTGGCGGGCACGCTGCCAGTCGGTAGCAGTTTCGGGCATGTGGATGAGGCGGTATGCGTCCGCCACCGGCAGGAAGCCTTCCCTGGCTGCCACCGCCTGGGGAACAGGGTCCGGCACCGAGCCAAGGTCCGAGGTCTCGAGCAGTGTGGCGACCACCTTCTGGATCTTCCAGCTGGGCAGCTTGGCCGTGGCCGGGTACACCGGAATGGGCATGGCCGCGAGTTTCTCGGGGTCCTGGCCGCCGTCACTGAAGGGATCTTCGTCGAGGAGCTGGAAATCGGGGTTGGTGAGGCCCAGCTTCCCTTTGAAACTGGTCACCCTCCCGGAAAACAAGGCACGGCGTCCCTGCAGGAGTTCATTTTTGGCCTTGAACCCGTTGAAGAAGCTGATTTTGAGGGTGCCCGGAACTTTCCCCGTGTAATCCCGGCCGCCCACCAGCCGCAGCCCTTGCTGCCCGTCGTCGTCGGAAACGATGACGTCGGTGATGGTCCCGCGCCGTGCCTGCATCTGCCGGGTGCTGTTGGACAGAACCCGGGCAATAAGGGTGACCTCCTCATCCAGCGGAAGCTCCGTGATGGGCGTTAACTCGCCGCGGCTCATGTAGCGGCGCGGGTAGTAGTTGAGGAGGCCTTCGACGGTGGTGATGCCAAGATGTTTCTCGATGACCGCCGCGGAACGTTTCCCGATCCGCCGCTCCAGGGCCAGTTCCAGCTCAGCGTTCATGCCCGCCAGTGTTCACCGCGTCCGCATCCGGGTCCCGGGGCAGGGCCAGTTCGCTGATGCTGATCTGGGACGGTTCGCCCAAGGACCGGATGATATCGACTGCCGGTGCGGCGTCCGGGACATGCACGTGCACCCGCCACCGGTAGTTGCCGTCGGCGTCCGGACCGTTGCCCACCTGGCTCATGATCACCGACTCGCCGATTTCGTCGAGCCGCTGCCGGAGGGTCGCAGCGTTCAACGGCGAAAGGCTGATGGTGCACATGACTTCCACGCCGTCGTCGTCCGGCATGGAGGTGTGGATGTGGGGATCGGAGACGTCGTAGCCGTGGAGGCCATCGAGAAGCTCCTCCTGCAGTTCCTCCCCAAGGACAGCGGAGCGGAGGCAGTCAAGGATCAGCAGCATTCCCACGCCGCCCGCATCCACCACATGGGCAGTCTGGAGCGCGTCGAGCTGTTCCTCGGTGTGGATCACAGCCGCCAGGGCTCCCTCCACCGCGGCGTCCAGCGCGAGGCCCAGGGCTTGGTTGCTGTCATCGCCGTCCTGGCCGGCGTCGACCGCCGCAGCCGCACGCGCTGCCGCCTCCATGACCGAAAGCATGGTCCCCGGAACGGGATCGCTCAGCGCAGACCAGGCGCGGATCTGGGCACGGTTCAGGGCTGCGGACAGGAGCGTGGATGTCAGCCGGGTGTGTCCGGCCAGCGGCTCGGCCGCAGCGCACAGGAAGACCGAAAACAGGGTTCCGGAATTTCCCCTGGCCTCTTCCATGGCTGCCTGGCCCGCGATGGAAAGGACTTCCCCGACATCGACCGGGGCCGGCTGGTCCGCCTCCAGCACCAGTGCACGGGCGGCAGCGCGGACCGTCAGATAGAGGTTTGTACCGGTATCGCCGTCAGCCACCGGAAAGATGTTGATGGCGTTGAGCCGGTCGCTGTGGTTTCCCAGGGCAGTTTCAGCCTTGCCCAGCCACCTCTTCATCGCCAGCGCGTTGGCGGCAACCTTAGTGTGCAAAGTGATCCCATCCCCCGGTGTCCGCGGCCCGGCCAGCTATCAGGACACCCGGGCCTTCATCGGTACCGAGTGCATGTATCGAGCCTATCGCAGTGAATCCGGGCGGCAGCTGAACGCCGGCAGGGAATGTGGCCAACAGTCCGTGGTCCTCCCCGCCGCCCAACACCCACGCCGCGGCATCCGCTCCCAGCCGCGCCGCGGCCGGCCCCAGCAGTTCAGCCAATTGGGTAAGCCGTGCTGGATCGAGGGAGACGGCAACATGGCTTGCGGCGGCAAGCCGTTGCCCGTCGCGCAGGAGCCCATCCGATATATCCAGCATTGCTGTGGCACCCGCAGCCCGGGCTGCGGGCCCCGCTTCCAGCGGCGGCCGCGGGCGGCACTGCAGGTCAACGAACGCCTGCTCGGCGGGGGTGAGGGGATCCAGGGCGACGCCGGATTCGAGCAGGGCAAGGCCCGCCGCTGCATGGCCGACTGTTCCGGCCAGCGCGAGGGTGTCCCCCGGCCGGGCACCGGACCGGAGGACGGGCCGCCCGCCGTCGAGGGTTCCCAGGACCGCTGCGGTCACGGAAATCTCCCGGCCCCGGCCCAAGTCGCCGCCTGCCACGGAACAGCGGACAGCCCCGAGTTCCTGGATTCCGGCCGTCAACCCGTCCGCGAGGTCCTCGACCCAACCGACCGGCGTGTCAACGGGGAGCGTGAGGCTGACCACCATGGACGTGGCATGCGCACCCATCGCGTTGATGTCGCTGAGGTTCTGGGCGGCTGCTTTCCACCCGACGTCATAGCCGGTGGTGCGGTAGCCGTTGGGCCATAGGAGCCGGAAGTCCTGGTCCTGGACCTGGGTGTCGATGCTGATGACCGTCCTCCCGTCCGGGGCCGCAACGATGGCGGCGTCATCCCCGGGCCCCAGCAGCGTGCTTGTGGTGTGTCCGGCCTCCATCCGGAGGCGCGGAAAGATCCGGGCCAGCAGGTCGGCTTCGGAAAGGCCGGCCACGGTGGGCTGGTGGTCGATACGGTTACGGAGGTCTTCAGGCACGCCACTACGCTACCGCGCCCGGCCGACATTGTGTCCGGGCGGGGACGGCGGCGGCGATAGGCTGGAAGCATGCACCATCCCCAGCTGCCCCTGTCCGCCCGCGCCGCCAGGATGGCGATGATTGGGGCAATTGCCGCCCTTTCCTTGACTGCATGCTCCCCCGCAGTGGATGTCACCGCCGCCAAGGACGCGGCCAACCCGGCGTGCGCGCCGATGATGGTTGCCCTGCCCGATGCCATTGGCGATTCAAAACTGCGGAAGACCAACAGCCAGGCCACCGCGGCCTGGGGCGATCCCTCCCTTGTCATCCTTCGCTGCGGCGTCAACGTGCCGGGGCCGACGACGGACCGCTGCGTCACCGTGAACGGCATCGACTGGGTAATCAAGGAAGGCGACCCGGCGTGGACGCTGACCACCTACGGCAGGGAACCAGCCACGGAAATCGTGATGGACCCGGACAAGATCAGCTCCGCGACAGTGCTGGCGGACCTGGCCGCAGCGGCCGGCAAGGTTCCGTCGTCACGGAACTGCGTGGGCCAGGAGGATCTGCAGAACCTGCCCAAGAGCCAGTAGGCGGACGCGCACTCTGCAGATACCACCAGGGTGCCGGTGGCGGGCCCACGCCGGCAGGGTTCCCTGGCCGGCGTGGCGGGGTTAGGGTGCCGGGAGGGGCTCAGCGGAGGCCAGTGTTGCGGTTCAGTGCCAGGTAGATCAGCTCGTCGATCAGGTCGGCGTAGTCCAGGCCTGATGCCGCCCACATCTGGGGGTACATACTCTTGGGCGTGAAGCCGGGCATCGTGTTGATCTCGTTGATGATCAATTCGCCTTCAGGCGTGTAGAAGAAGTCCACGCGGCTCAGTCCCTCGGCCCCCACGGCGTCGAACGCGGCGGCAGCCAGTTCACGCACGCGGGAGATGGCTTCCGCAGGCATGTCGGCGGGGCAGCTGAGGGCCGCGGCATCATCCTCGACGTACTTGGCATTGAAGTCGTAGAACTCGTGCGTTCCTCCGGCTACGGAGATTTCACCCGGCATTGATGTCCGTGGCGCATCAGTGCCGCGGCCTTCCAGGACCGCACACTCGATTTCGCGGCCAACAATGCCGGCTTCGATCACGAGCTTAAGGTCGTGGCGGCGGGCTTCCTCGATGGCGGCGTCCAGCCCCTCGAGGGAGTCGACCTTCGAGATGCCCATGGAGGAACCTGCCCGGGCCGGCTTGACGAACACGGGGAAACCCAGCCGGTCCACCTGTTTCCGCACCGCTTCGGGGTCCTTGCGCCACTGCCTGTCCGTCACGGCCACGTACGGCCCCACGTGCAGCCCGGCGGCCCCGAAGACCACCTTCATGTAGTGCTTGTCCATGCCGACGGCGGAGGCCAGGACACCGGCACCGACGTAGCGCGTGTCCGACAGCTCGAGAAGCCCCTGGATGGTGCCGTCCTCGCCGAAGGGCCCGTGCAGCAGCGGAAAGACGACGTCGACGGCGCCCAGCTCCTGCGGAACCTGGTTTGGCGAGGCCACGATCAGCTGGTGTTCCCCGCCGATCTCGGCCAGGGTCACGGTCTCCGGGGACGGCACGACTTCAGGAAGGGACGATGCCGCCAGGGACCATTGCGCGGTCTCGGCGGCGGCAAGAACCCATTGGCCGGTCTTGGCGATCCCGATGGGAATGACCTCGTACTTGTCCTTGTTGATGGCACCCAGCACACCTGCCGCCGTTACGCAGCTCACTGAGTGCTCGCTGGAACGGCCCCCGAAGAGCACGGCTACGCGGGGCTTCCGGGGGGTGGCCGCCTGGCCCGTGGTGGGTTTGTCTTGGGACATGGTCAGTAATCGCCTTCAGGTTTCAATTCCCGGGACAGCAGAACCGGCCCCAGTTGGTCAACGGACAGCTTGCCTGCCAGCACGGCCACGACGGCGGCCGTGATGGGCATTTCGACGCCGAGCTTGCCGGCAAGTTCATGGACGGCCTGGCCGGACTTGATGCCTTCGGCGGTCTGGGTCATCTTCCGGCCCACCTCCTCCAGCGTCAGGCCCTGGCCCAGCAGCCGGCCGGCAGTGTGGTTCCGGGACAGCGCGGAGGAACACGTTGCCACTAGGTCGCCAAGCCCGGCAAGTCCCGCCATGGTTTTCGCTTCGCCGCCCAGCGCCAGCGCGAGGCGTGATGTTTCGGCCAGTCCCCGGGTAATCACCGAGGCCTTGGTGTTGTCCCCCATCTGCTTGCCCTCGCAAATGCCGACGGCCAGCGCGATCACGTTCTTGACGATGCCGCCGATTTCGACGCCGACGACGTCTGCCGTGGTGTAGGGCCGGAAGTAGGGGGCGGTGCAGGTCCTGGCAAGCCAGCCCGCCGTCGCGGAATCCGTGCACGCCACAACGGACGCGGTGGGCTCCTCACGCGCGATTTCCATGGCCAGGTTGGGGCCGGAGACAACGGCGATGCGTTCCTGCGGCAGGTCCAGTTCCTGGCTGATGACTTCGCTCATGCGGGCATCCGTCCCCAGCTCCAGGCCTTTCATGAGGGAGACGACGACGGCCCCGGGGGCGATCATCTCCTTCCACTCCCGCAGCTGCGGACGCAGCGACTGGGCCGGAACGGCCACCACCACAAGCTCCGCTCCTGCCAGGACCCCGCGGACGTCGGTTGACGCCGTGATGCTCTCCGGCAGGACGATGTCCTTGAGGTAGTCGCTGTTGCGGTGGCTGGTGTTGATCTCGTCCACCACTTCGGCACGCCTGCCCCACAGCTTGATGGCGCGCGGCGTACCCGCGGCGATGGCGGCGTCCGCCAGGACCTTCGCGAACGTTGTTCCCCATGATCCTGCACCGAGGACGGCCACCGTGCGGGCCGCTCCCGGCTTTCCGTCAGCGGTCACTGCGCTTCCGTTCCTGCACCCGGCTGCTGACCGCGTTCCACGAAGCGCCCGTGCTTGGCCTGCTGCTGCTTGGCCGGATCCCAGCGCTCGGCTGGTGGCTGCTCTCCGCGCAGGCCCGCGAGGAGAGCCGTGATGGCGTCCATAATCAGTTCGGTGGCCTCCGCCAGTGTGGCCTTGTCCAGGGGACGGCCACTGAAGGCACTCAGGTCAACGGGATCGCCGACGACGACGCGGGAGCGCTTCCGCGGGAACAGGTGGAACCGCTTGCCGTACCTGGGGAACACCTCGTGCGCACCCCAGTGGGCGATGGGCACAACCGGGATCCCGCCTTCGAGGGCCAGCCGGGCCGCGCCGGTGTGCCCCTTCATCGGCCAAAGCCCCGGGTCACGGGTCAGCGTACCCTCGGGATAGATGATGATTGCGCCGCCCTCAGCCACGATCTCCTGGGCCACCTGGAGCGACCGGTTCGCTCCCGCCGTCGAACGCTCCACCGGCACCTGCTTGGTGGCGCGCAGGAGCGGGCCCAGCCCGGGAACCTTGAACAGCCCGGCTTTGGCCAGGAAGTGGGGCGCCCGCTTCTGGTTGTAGAGCATGTGCCCCACCACCAGGGGGTCGATTTCGGTGCAGTGGTTGGGCGCGGCAATGAAGCCGCCAGCGGGGAGTTTCTCCGTGCCTTCCCACGTTTTGGACATCATGAGGTTCATCAGCGGCCGGACGACGCCGGCGATGAACACAAATGTGGCCCTGCTCTTGGCAGATTCCTTCACAGTCCCGCTCTACTTCGTGGTGGTGATGTCGAAATCGGCACCGAGGCCGGCGAGCTTCTCGGTGAAGCGCTCGTAGCCGCGGTTGATGATATCGATCCCGGTGACCCGTGAGGTTCCCGTGGCGGCCAGGGCGGCAATGAGGTGGCTGAAGCCGCCGCGCAGGTCCGGGACATCGATGTCCGTTCCCTTAAGCTGGGTGGGGCCGGAAATGACAGCCGAGTGCAGGAAGTTCCGCTGGCCGAACCGGCACGGAACGCTGCCCAGGCACTCCCGGTGCACCTGGATGCTGGCGCCCATTCGGATGAGGGCGTCGGTGAAGCCGAAACGGTTCTCGTACACCGTCTCGTGGACGATCGAAACGCCTTCGGCCTGGGTGAGCGCCACCACCAGCGGCTGCTGCCAGTCGGTCATGAATCCGGGGTGGACGTCCGTTTCGAGGACCAGCGGGTTCAGCTTTCCACCTTTGTGGTAGAAGCGGATGCCGTCCTCGCCGATGTCCATTCCGCCGCCCACTTTGCGGTAGGTGTTCAGGAAAGTCATCATGTCGCGCTGGGAGGCGCCCTCCACGAAGATGTCACCGCGGGTCACCAGCGCCGCCGACGCCCAGGACGCCGACTCATTGCGGTCCGAGAGGGCGCGGTGGTTGTAACCGCCCAGGTCGCGGACGCCTTCGATGCGGATGGTGCGGTCGGTCTGGACGCTGATGATGGCGCCCATCTTCTGCAGCACGGCGATGAGGTCGATGATCTCCGGTTCGGTGGCGGCACCGGAAAGTTCCGTAATGCCTTCCGCGCGCGTCGCAGTCAGCAGGACCTGCTCCGTGGCCCCGACTGACGGATACGGCAGCGAGATCTTGGCCCCGTGAAGCCCCCTGGGCGCGGAGATATGGATGCCGCCGGGACGCTTCTCCACCACGGCACCGAACTGCCGCAGGACGTCCAGGTGGTAGTCAATGGGCCGGTCGCCGATTTTGCAGCCACCCAGGTCCGGGATGAAGGCTTCACCGATCGCGTGGATCAGCGGCCCGCAGAGCAGGATGGGAATGCGGGAGTCGCCGGCGTGGGCGTCAATGGCGGTGCTCGGCGCCGTCTTGGCAGCCTTGGGGTCGAGGGTGAGGTCACCGTTGACCGGGTCTTTCTCCACGGTCACGCCATGCAGCTGCAGCAGGGAGGTGACGACCTCCACGTCCTTGATTTCCGGCACGTTCCGCAACACCGAGGGTTCGTTGCCCAGCAACGCCGCCACCATTGCCTTGGGAACAAGATTCTTGGCCCCACGGACGCTGACGCGGCCTGTAAGCGGGACACCGCCGCGGATTGTCAGAACACTACTCATATACCGGTTTCCTCACGATCACTAGCCCCCAAAACCTTGCAAAGGCTCCAACCAAGCATAGGAGGTCGCGTTACCGAACCGAAATAACGGGGCACCGGCGGCGGGGCGTGGCGGGACCGGGCGCCCGCCGCCGGATGCATACCTGGGCTAGGAAAGCTTGGCCGGCAGGGTCTTGGGCTTGAACGCCGGGCGGGTGGCCTCGTAGGCGGTGATGTCGGACTCGTGCTGGAGGGTCAGCCCGATGTCGTCCAGGCCTTCCAGGAGCCGCCAGCGGGTGTAGTCGTCGATCTCAAAGGGAGCCACAATGTTGCCGCAGACGACCGTCTTGGACTCAAGGTCCACCGTGACCTGGGTCCCCGGGGCGTTCTCGAGTTCCTTCCAGATGAGCTCGATGTCGTCCTGGGCCACCTGCGCGGCCAACAGCCCCTGCTTGCCGGAGTTGCCGCGGAAGATATCGGCGAACCGGGAAGAAAGCACAGCCTTGAAGCCGTAGTCCTTCAGTGCCCAGACGGCGTGTTCGCGGGAGGAGCCGGTACCGAAGTCCGGGCCGGCCACCAGCACCGAACCGGTGTTGTACGGCTCCTGGTTCAGGATGAAGGAGGGGTCCTTGCGCCAGGCGGAGAACAAGGCATCCTCGAACCCGGTCCGGGTGATGCGCTTGAGGTAGACAGCGGGGATGATTTGGTCGGTGTCGACGTTGCTCTGGCGCAGCGGGACGCCGATGCCGGTGTGCTTGGTGAATTTTTCCATGGTGTTGTCCTAGGCTGCGTCGATGTGGATGGCTGCGGGTTCGGGAGCCGGTTCAAGGTCCGACGGCGAGCTGAGCGTGCCGCGCACGGCCGTGGCTGCCGCCACCACCGGGGACACCAGGTGCGTGCGGCCGCCCTTGCCCTGGCGCCCTTCGAAGTTGCGGTTGGAGGTTGAGGCGCAGCGCTCCCCCGGCTCCAGCTGGTCCGGGTTCATGCCCAGGCACATGGAGCAGCCGGCGAACCGCCATTCCGCACCGAAGTCCTTGAACACGCGGTCCAGGCCCTCAGCTTCCGCTTCGAGCCGGACCCGGGCCGAGCCGGGCACCACCAGCATGCGGACCTGCGGATCCTTTTCGCGGCCGCGGATGATGTCCGCGGCGGCGCGCAGGTCCTCGATCCGGGAGTTGGTGCAGGAACCGAGGAAGACGGTGTCCACCCGGATGTCCTTCATCGGCGTGCCGGCTTCGAGCCCCATGTACTGCAGGGCACGCACCGCGGCGGCCTTGGCGTTCTCGTCGCCGAAGTCCTCGGGGGACGGAACGGACTGGGACAGGGACACGCCCTGGCCGGGGTTGGTGCCCCAGGTGACGAACGGCTCCAGCGTGTCGGCGTCCAGGTCCACCTCGACGTCGAAGGTGGCGTCGTCGTCGGTCCTCAGTGTGTTCCAGTACTCGACGGCGGCGTCCCAGTCAGCGCCCTCCGGCGCGTGCGGGCGGCCCAGCATGTAGTCGTACGTGGTCTGGTCGGGTGCCACCATGCCGGCCCTGGCGCCTGCCTCGATGGACATGTTGCAGATGGTCATCCGCGCTTCCATGGACAACGCCCGGATGGCCGAGCCACGGTATTCCAGCACATAGCCCTGGCCGCCGCCGGTGCCGATTTTTGCGATCACGGCGAGGATAATGTCCTTGGCGGTAACGCCCGGCCGCAGTGTGCCCTCCACGTTGATGGCCATGGTCTTGAACGGCTTCAGCGACAGGGTCTGGGTGGCCATGACGTGCTCCACCTCGGACGTGCCGATGCCCATGGCGAGCGCCCCGAAGGCGCCGTGCGTGGAGGTGTGCGAGTCTCCGCAGACCACCGTCATGCCGGGCTGCGTGAGGCCCAGCTGGGGACCCACGACGTGGACAATGCCCTGTTCGGCGTCGCCCAGGCTGTGCAGCCGGACCCCGAACTCCGCGCAGTTGTTGCGCAGGGTCTGGATCTGGGTGCGGCTGGTGAGATCGGCAATGGGCTTGTCGATGTCCAGGGTGGGGGTGTTGTGGTCTTCGGTGGCGATGGTCAGGTCCGGCCGGCGCAGCTTGCGCCCTGCCAGCCGCAGGCCTTCAAATGCCTGCGGGGACGTGACTTCGTGGACCAGGTGGAGGTCGATGAACAGAAGGTCGGGCTGGGCGTTGGCACCATCGCCGTCACCTTTGCGCACCACGTGTGCGTCCCAGACTTTCTCGGCCAATGTCTTTCCCATGGCCATCTCCCTTCACTGCTGTTTGGCTGAATAGTCCAACTGAATCAGGAGGCCTCCGCGGCGCGCCACCCGAAAGATTTGCATCTCAGATAATGAGACGGCAATATCATTACATGGACAATTCTAGTGGAGTCGGTGTCATTGATAAAGCGGCCCAGGTGCTCGATGCCCTCGAGGCAGGACCCACCACGCTGGCGCAGCTCGTGGCCGCCACCGGCCTGGCCCGGCCCACTGTCCACCGCCTCGCCTTGGCGCTGGTGCACCACCGGCTGGTGAGCCGTGACATCCAGGGCCGGTTCGTCCTTGGCAGCCGGCTCGTTGAGCTCGCTTCCGCCGCCGGCGAGGACCGCCTGATCGCCTCGGCCGGCCCCGTGCTGATGCAATTGCGCGACGCCACTGGAGAAAGCGCCCAGATCTTCCGGCGGCAGGGCGACTGGCGCGTGTGCGTCGCCTCCGCGGAACGCCCCATCGGCCTGCGCGACACCATCCCGGTAGGCACCCAGCTGTCGATGAAAGCCGGTTCCGCCGCCCAGGTCCTGCTGGCGTGGGAAGACCACGACCGGCTCCTGGAGGGCCTCCAGTCGGCCCGCTTCACACCCACCGTGCTGGCAGGAGTACGACGACGGGGCTGGGGGCAGAGCCTGGGCGAACGCGAGCCTGGGGTTGCGTCAGTCTCGGCACCTGTGCGGGGACCGTCCGGCAGGGTGATCGCCGCCGTCTCCATTTCGGGCCCGATCGAACGGCTGACCCGCCAGCCGGGACGCCTTCACGCTGAAGTGGTCTGCAACGCTGGACGCATCCTGACCGAGGCGTTGCGAAAGAACAACGACTAGGACCTTCCCGTCCCCCAGGCGTCCACGCCGCTAGGCTGTGCCCATGGGCAGCTATGCAGTGTTCCTCCGTGGGATCAACGTTGGCGGAATCAATATCAAGATGGCGGACCTCAGGGACGCACTGAAGAACTGTGGTTTCACCGACGCAAAGACCCTTCTGGCGAGCGGCAACGTGGTGCTGTCCAGCAGCCTGGACGCCGCAGCCGTGAAGCGCGAGTGCGAAAAGTGCCTCCGCGCGGCCTTTGGCTACGAAGCGTGGGTGGTGGTCCTGGACGCCGGGAGGGTGGCTGAACTCGTGGACGCCTGCCCCTATCCCGAGGACGACAAGGCCACCCATACCTACATCACCATTTCTTCGGACCCTGCCGTACTGGACGAACTGGAGGCGGCCGGCTCAGCCCTGGAAAGCCAGGACCAGCAGCGGCTTGCGCCGGAGGCGCTTGCCTGGCTGGCCCCTGTGGGCGGGACCCTGGACAGCCCCTTCAGCAAGATCAGCGCCAAGGCGAAATTCAAGGCCGCAACCACCACCCGGAACCTGCGCACCCTGATCAAGGTCCGTGACGCCGCACGGGCCCTTTCAGCAGGGTAACCAGGAGCCCTTAAGCCTGCCGGGCTTCCTTCAATGCCTTGTTGAAGGAAGCCAGCCGGCCGATCTCCGCCTCCACCGACTCCACCACCAGCTCCTGTGCCGCCGCGGCAACGGCACTGTTGAGCCGTCGTCGTGCCCTGGCAGCCCTGGCCCGGGCAGCTCCCGCTGCAATGAAACGCCCGGTGACGGCAAGGAAGATTCCCAACACCACGCCGAAGGCGATCATCAGGGTGGGTATCGGCCAGCCCTCCACGCGCGGCACCTCCGGCACCGGCAGCTGGAGGTAGGCAAGCCCGGCCAGGACTCCCAGCCAGCCCAGGCCGCCCAACGCGGTCAGGAGCGCCAACCACTGCACCACGTTGAACGCACCCCACCACCACGCCTTGCGGTTGGCACCAAGGTCGGTCCCGGCGATGGCCTGGTCCAGCGCATCGGGCAGGCGCTCCCGGCCGGTCCTGGCAGCCCCCCGGATCGCTGCCCGCCACGGGCCAGGTGCTCCGGCGCCGGCCGAGTCCGCGAACTCCCTGACCGCCGCATCGGTGCGGGCCCGCTCCGGCGCTCCGGCCGGCGGCAACGACGTCCGGTTCAGGCCGGCGGGAGCACTGCTGCGGAGGTTGAGGCGCCGCAGCGGGTCAACGCGGAACCGGGAGAGCCAGCGGGTTACCGGCCAACCGGTACGTCGCACGGATTCGAGGCGGTAGGACTGCCCTACGGCGCGCACCACGGCAGGCACGTTTGCTGCGATGGCCAGTTCGTCAGCGAGCTGCGTCTTGGCAGCAGAACGGATCCCTGCAGCGTCACCGTCACCGGAAGCACGCCGCAGGTCCTCCGCCGCTTTGGTGACATCGGCCTCCAGCCGCCGGGACTGGGCCTGCCGCTGTACGGCCACCTTTCGGATCGCTGCACGCACCTCCGCGATCCCTGCCCCCGTCAGGGCGGATGAGGCGAGTACCCGCACCTGTCCCAGCCCTTCACCGGCAAGGATCGCGTGGAGCGAGTCAAGCACCGGCTGCAGATCATGCGCGGGCAGCCGGTCCACCTGGTTCAGG
This sequence comes from Arthrobacter sp. SAFR-044, assembly GCF_059414985.1. Classification (NCBI taxonomy): domain Bacteria; kingdom Bacillati; phylum Actinomycetota; class Actinomycetes; order Micrococcales; family Micrococcaceae; genus Arthrobacter; species Arthrobacter sp. SAFR-044. The sequence continues at coordinate 62,251 of NZ_JBPFDN010000007.1, forward strand.
ACCACAAGCGTGACGGCCCCGTGGGACGCCAGCGGTGCAAGGAATCCGTTATGGACGGCCGCGTCGGCGTACTTCTGCGGATCGAGGACCCAGACCAGGACGTCCACCATGCCCACCATGCGCTCCACAATTTCGCGGTTGGCGGCACGGGTGGAGTCGAAGTCAGGGAGATCCAACAGGATCAAACCGGTCCGTTCGTCGGCGAAGCCCTCCACGGGCGCGGCGTGGTGCCGGTTCCCCACCTCCAGCCAATCGAGGAGCGCCTCGGAGCCTGCCGCTCCCCAGACACCTGCCAACGGTTCCGAGGTGGTGGGACGGCGCGCGGCGGCCGTCGCGATTTCCGCGCCGCTGACGGCGTTGAAAAGTGACGACTTGCCGCTTCCCGTTGCCCCGAAGAAACCCACCACTGTGTGGTCACCGGACAGGGAGCGGCGGGAACTTGCCCGCTCCAGGACCTCGAATGCTTCCTGCAGCGCCTGGTCCGGCAGCACCCCCTCCCCCAGTTCGCGGGCGTCCTGGAGGGCCTGGAGCCGGGCGTCCAGCCGCGAGGACTCCCGCGCACGGCCGTGGCGGCTCACGCGCGCTCCGCCAGCCGCGCCAGCTCTCCGGCCTGCGCGGCAAGCGCCTGCGCCTGGGCGGGGTTGTCCGCCGGCAACCGCTGCAGGAACCTCTGCTGTTCATCCATCAGCAGTTGCTGGCAGCGGGCGGCCAGGTCCTCACGGGCTTTGTCGGCCATCCGGCGCACGGCATCCTCACCAAACACTGCCTCCAGCAGGCGCTGGCCCACGACGGCGGTGCCACCGGCCACGCCGATCTCCAGTCCCGTAAGTCCCGCCGTCATGGAAAACACCACGATCATCAGCGCGGCGCCGAGGCCATTGATGCCGAACGACAGCCAGCGCGCCTGGGTACGCCTGCCCTGGCCTTCGGTGCGGATCAGCTCCATCAAGGCTTCCTGCCAGGCCCGGATCTCGGCAGCCGCCCGGTCGGGGAAGCCTGGCCCTGTGCCGGACAGGTTGTCCGGCCCCAGTAGCTGCCGGCCCGCCGGGTCCGAGCGCCACCGCTGATCGGTGTCTTCGGCGGCGTTGGCTGCCTCGTCGACGATGACTGCCTGCAGGCCGGTCTCGATGGCCGCTTCCACCCGCACCGCCGGGGCCGGTTCACCACGGAAGAACGCACCCACACGGTCCCTGAAGCGTCCCACGTTCTGCTCAAGCGTGCGGAAAAATTCGCCGGTGCCCACGAAGTCCTGCCAGCGGGCCAGTACCTCGCCCCTCAGCAGGGCTCCGTCGCGGGTGGCGTCGAGGATCCGGGTGGCCGCGTTTTCGTAAGCCGCCACGGCGTCGGATTCGAGCCGGGCGGCGGCCCGTTCCTGTTCACGCAGCGATTCGGCGAGGTCCGTGATCCGCTGGGCCAGTGCGCGGACTGTTCCGTTCAGGGTTCGGCGGGCTACGTCGCTGCGGCCCGCGGCATCAGAAGCCAGCGACGCCAGCCACTCCCGCAACTCATCCACGGCGCCCGCGGGCAGCATGCCGTGAGGATCCAGGACTGTTTCGGCGATGATGAACAGGCGGCTTCCGGCCAGGCCTTCGCGGTCCAGCAGGCCCCGGAGGTCCTGGCTCACCTCCGTTTCGGCTCCTTGCGGCACCCGGTCCAGCACCACCGCAACGGTGATGTCCCGGGACGCGGCGTCCAGGAGGAGCTTCCAGGGGACGGCGTCGGCATACCGGTTTGCCGTGGTGACGAAGACCCAGAGGTCGGCGGCGGCCAGCAGCTGTCCGGCGAGCAGGCGGTTCTGGTCCGAGATGGAGTCGACGTCGGGAGCGTCGAGGAGGGCGATGCCGGCAGGTACTGCCGGATCGGCCAGCAGGACCAGCGAATCGATGGCAGCAGCCGGCTCCCCTTGGTGGCCCGTGGGAACCGGACTGGCGGCCAGGGTTCCCCGGATGCGGCTTAGCCCCGGCAGGACGCGCTGGCCTTCGAACCAGGCAGCTTCAGCGGGATTGTGCAGCAGGATGGGCTGGCGGGTGGTGGGGCGGATCGCGCCGGCGCGGGTTACGGGATGCCCCACGAGGCCGTTCACGAGGGTGGATTTGCCCGCGCCCGTGGAACCGCCGACGACGGCAAGCAAGGGGGCGTCCAGGCTGCGGTACCGCGGAAGGATGTAGTCGTCCAACTGGGCTCTCGCGGCTGCGGTGTCACGGCGCGCCTGGTCTGCGCCCGGCAGGGCCAGCGGGAGCGTGACATCATCCAGCCCGCTGCGGATTTCCTCCAGCAACGTCACCGCCGCCATGGAGGGCGATGGCGGCTGGGACGGGCGGCCCTGCTCGTTGTGGGAGGTCACAGCAACATCATGCCAGTTCAGTGTGGGTCGCGAGCCGTCACGGCGCGTCGGTCCAGCAGGATACTCCCCCGCTGAAGGACAACTCCCCGCGGAACGATAAGGGGTTCTGTCCGTTTGGCGGGGAAGGTCCAGGACGCTCAGACTGCAAACAAAAATGGCCCCGGGCTGATGCCCGGGACCATTTTCCATGGTGACCCCAGCGGGATTCGAACCCGCGTTACCGCCGTGAGAGGGCAGCGTACTAGGCCGCTATACGATGGGGCCGCGTACTTCCGGCAGCGTTTCCGCTGCTCAAGCTCAGTGAGTATTTCACACACTTTGCCGTGGTTTCAAATCGGCGAACCGAATGGAAACCTCCTGTTTTGGCGCTGAAATCAGCAGTCAAACCAGAGCTGGGATACCAGGACTCGAACCTAGAATGACGGTACCAGAAACCGTAGTGTTGCCAATTACACCATATCCCAATGGCACTTTCGGGCCGGTTTTCAGGGCGTTTTCCCTGCTCCGTGCGCCTCAGCACGAGAAATTACTTTACCCGAGACTTCCGGCTCGCACAAATCGAGAGCTGCCCGGGCTCGTGACCACTCCGTGGACCGATCAGACGAAACCCTTGCCCACCCTCCGGTCCTGTGGTTACCCTCGAGTAAGTTACCGATCAGTAACAAAATCCCTGCCCCGCATGTTGGGTCACCCACGAGGAAAACGGGAACGCCTTACAAGCCACGGTTTTCGCCCCCGGGCAGCGTCGTCCGGCGGAAAGTTAGGAAGTGTCAGCGTTGACAACCCGCACAGCAACCATTGCCGCAGCAAAGCCCAGACCCAGGTCTCAGTCCATCGCGATCATCGCGTTGTCGCTGTTGCTCGTCCTTTTCCTTGCGTTCTACACCTACCTCACCGGCCAGATTTCCAATGGTGCCGCCCAGCTGATGGACGGCGCCGAGCAGGCCGCAGCGGGAGCGTCCCAGCTCAAGGACGGCTCAGGCCAGCTGGCCGCAGGGGCCGGCGCTGCGAATAAGGGCGCCGTCCAGTTGAAGGACGGATCGGTCAAAGTCAAGGACGGAAGCACTGAACTGAATATCGGCGCTGCTGCCCTGCAGGCGGGCGCGGGAAAGATCTTTTCCGGAGTCCGCGACCAGCTCGCACCTGGGGTGGATAAGCTGCATGCCGGCACCACGAAGCTGCAAAACGATGTCCTGCACAAACTTGTTCCGGGTGTCTACCAGGTGGATGACGGTGCCCGGAAGCTCCAGGCAGGCGCCGTGGCCCTTTCAGCGGCACTTACTCCCACGGCCGCCGGAAACGCGCCGAACAACCTTGCGGACGGCGCGGGGCAGCTGGCGGCGGGCACGGGCCGGCTCGCGGGCGGCGCCGGCCAGCTCGATGCAGGTGCCACCAGCATGAGCGCGGGGACTGCTGCGTTGAAGAACGGAACAGCCCAGTTGAAGGGTTACCCCGGCGCGGGCAACGACCCCACCAAGGGCGACGGGCTCGCCGCGCTCAGCCAGGGGCTGGACCAGCTTGAAGCGGCGGCAAACGGGCCCCAGGGCCTGGTGCCCCTTGCAGTGATCAAGGACCAGATTGCCAAGCTGGCCGACGGCGGCCGCCGTGCCTATGCGGGAGCAGGCCAGCTTGATGCGGGGGCAGCAAAGCTTAATGACGGTGCAGGGCAGCTAAAGGCCGGAACCGGCAGCCTGGCCGCCGGGGCAGGCCAGTTGAACGACGGCGCGGGCCGGTTGAAGGCTGGCTTCGCCACTCTGGCGGAAAAGCTCAATGCAACTGACCCGCAAAACCCTGGCGTGGTACTGGGCACGTCCATGCTGGCGGAGGGCACGGCGAAGATCAGGGTGGGAATGGACGGTGTCCCCGGCAACCCGGACAGCCCGGGCCTGATTTACGCGGCGAACAACCTGCAGGACGGCACCACGAAACTCAGCGCGGGGATCAACGGCGGCGGCGACCCGGAGAACCCGGGCCTGCTGGCCGGAACCGAGGCGCTGTCGGACGGCACCGTTGCGCTGAGCCGCGGTACAGGGCAGCTGCAGGCGGGGTCAGCCCAGCTCGCTGACGGAACCGGGCAGCTGGCCGACGGCAACGGCAAGCTTGATGACGGCTCGGGCAAACTGGCGGATGGCGCGGGCAAGCTGGCCGACGGCAACTCGAGGATCGCGGCCGGCACGCAGGAGCTGCACTCCAAGGTGGCCGCCGTCTCGCCGTCGTCGTGGCTGGACAACCCGGCAGTCGCGCTGCTGCTCGTGGCACTGCTGGTGGCTGCCGCCGCCGGGGCGTATCTGGTCCTTCGCAGGCGTTCCCTGCGGGCCGCCGCAGCGGCCTGACAGCGGACCCCGTCGTCACCCCGCAATGACCGCGGTCCTGAAGCAGTGCCGCGGTCATTGCACGCCAGGGCTACTGCAGCAGCTGGTCCAGTGACGCGACCATGCCGCCGTCGAAATCCTCAACAACCTCGCCCACACGGTTGAGCCACACGCCCACCAGGCCCGCCGCCGTCGAGCCTTCCGCATCAAGCAGCCGGTTGTCGCCCACATACAGCGTTTCGGCAGGGGCTGTGCCCAGGAGCCTGACACCTTCAAGGTAGATGGCTGCATCCGGCTTGGCGACGCCCAGCGTGTCTGTGCCCACCAGGTGGGTGATCCGCTCCAGCCCGGCGCCGTCCAGCTTGGCGCGCTGGTAATCGTGGACGTTGTTGCTCACGGCTCCGTAAGGGATGCCCGCACCGTCCAAAACGTCCAGCAGTGGCAGCACATCGGGAAACGGCTTGACGTAGGCAGGTTGTTTTTCCATGTAGGCGTTCAGCCACCGGTGCGATTCCTCGCCGTCGGCAAGTTCCACGCCGAAGTGCCCCAGGGCGGCCCGCCCCCGGAGCAGGCGCTGCTCGTTGAACGTGAGTTCGCCGGCAAGGTAGCGGTCGTAGTAATGCGTCGTTTCGTGCGTGAAGATGCGCCCGAACCGCTCCCACCCGGACTGGTCCAGGCCGGGCAGGAGGTGTTCGCTGACTTCGCGCAGGGCGGTGGTCATTGAATATTCGAGGTCCACCAGGGTGTCGTCAATGTCGAACAGGACGCCCCGGACGACGCCGAAAGCTGTCTTCAGTACGCCGGCGGGTGCATGGCTCGGGGCGGCCATCAGCCGCGGAAGGCTTGGAGCCGGCGCAGGGACGACTCTTTGCCCAGGATCACCATGGACTCAAACAGCGGCGGCGACACGCGGCGGCCGGAGACCGCGGTGCGGACCGGGCCGAAGGCAAGGCGCGGCTTGATGCCCATGTCCTCCACGAGGGCCTGCTTGAGGGCAGCCTGGATGTTCTCCGCCGTCCAGTCCTCCACCGGTTCCAGGGCGGCGATCGCGGCGTCCAGCACCTCGGCGAGGTTGGCGGGAAGGCCCTTGCGGGCGTCATCGGCAACATCGACGGCGTCGTCCGCCTTGAACAGGAAAGCCAGCATCTCCGGTGCTTCCCCCAGCAGCGTGATGCGCTCCTGGATCAGGGGTGCCGCCTCGGTGAGGATCTCCTCCCCGCGGTCGGTGAGGATCTCCCCCACCAGGCCGGCTTCGCGCAGGTAGTGTGCCACCCGGTCCCGGAAGTCCTTGGGTTCAAGCATCCGGACGTGCGTGCCGTTGATGGCTTCGGCCTTCTTCAGGTCAAAGCGGGCAGGATTGCCCAGGACGTCATGGATGTCGAAGTGCTCAACGAGCTGCTCCACCGTGAAGATGTCCTCGTCCGCGCTGAGGGACCAGCCCAACAGGGACAGGTAGTTCAGCAGCCCTTCCGGAATGAAGCCCCTCTCGCGGTGCAGGAACAGGCTGGACTCGGGGTCGCGCTTGGAGAGCTTCTTGTTGCCCTGGCCCATGACGTAGGGCAGGTGTCCGAATTCCGGCATGTACTCCGCAACACCGATGGCGTACAGCGCGCGGTACAAGGCAACCTGACGGGGCGTGGAGCTGAGGAGGTCCTCGCCGCGGAGCACGTGCGTGATGCCCATCAATGCGTCATCCACGGGATTGACCAGGGTATACAGCGGTGCACCGTTGGCACGGACCACGGCGAAGTCGGGCACAGATCCGGCCTTGAAAGTGATATCGCCCCGGACCAGGTCGGTGAAGGTGATGTCCTCGTCCGGCATCCGCAGGCGGAGCACAGCCTGGCGGCCCTCCGCCCGGTACTGCCCCAGCTGCTCCTCCGTCAGGTGGCGGTCAAAGCCGTCGTAGCCAAGCTTGGGATCGCGGCCGGCTGCACGGTGGCGTGCCTCGATCTCTTCCGGGGTGGAGAAGGACTCATAGATGAACCCGCCCTCGTGCAGCCGCTTGATGACGTCCTGGTAGATGTCGCCGCGCTGGGACTGCCGGTACGGCTCATGCGGGCCGCCCACCTCCACGCCCTCGTCCCAGTCGATGCCCAGCCACTTCAGCGCGTCCAGCAGCTGGTGGTAGCTTTCCTCGCTGTCACGGGCGGCATCAGTGTCCTCGATCCGGAAGACCAGCGTGCCCTTGGTGTGGCGCGCGTAGGCCCAGTTGAACAGGGCCGTCCGGACCAGTCCCACGTGCGGGGTGCCCGTGGGCGAGGGGCAGAAACGGACCCGTACGGGCGTTTCGGCGGTGACGGGGGGAATGGAGGCGGCAGGTGACGAAGAAGCGATACTCATAGTGGCTTCAACTTTACCCGCCCGCCCGGGTGCGGCCTCCCGCCCTGCGGGACAGTGCTAGCGGCGGACGATGGGGTTGGACAGCCGCCCGATGCCCTCGATTTCCACCTCGAAGCGGTCCCCCTCCGTGACCAGTCCCACGCCGGCAGGCGTACCGGTCATGATGACGTCGCCGGGCAGCAGGGTGAACGCCTGGGACACCACGGACACCAGTTCGCGCACGCCGCGGATCATCTGGCTGGTGCTGCCGTCCTGGCGCACCTCGCCGTTGAGCCGGCCCGTGATCTGCAGGTCTTCCGTGTCCAGGTCGGTTTCGATCCAGGGCCCCAGCGGCGCGGAGGTGTCGAAGCCCTTGGCGCGGGTCCACTGCAGGTCGGTCTTCTGGACATCGCGGGCCGTGAGGTCGTTCCCGCAGGTATACCCGAAAATGACGTCGTCCACGCGCTCTTCCGGCACGTCCTTGCAGATGCGGCCGATGACCACGCACAGCTCGGCTTCGAAAGAGACCTCCTCGGAGAATTCCGGCAGTACCACGGGGTCATTGGGGCCCACGACGGCGGTGTTGGGCTTCAGGAACAGCAGCGGCTGGGCGGGCACCTCGTTGCCCAGTTCCTTGGCGTGCTCCACGAAGTTCCGGCCGACACCGATGACCTTGCTCCGGGGAATGATCGGCGCCAACAGCCGGACGTCCTCCAGCTTGTGGCGCACCGAGGTGCGCTCCACTCCGTTAAAGAAGGGGTCGCCGTGGATGACAGTGATTTCCTCACTGCCTGGCTCACCTTCCACAACGCCGTACAGGGGATCAGAATCGACGACAAACCTGGCAATACGCATGGCTCCTACCCTACCGTTCCCGCCGTCGCCGCTTGTCCGCCGCCATCGCCGCGCAGGTAGGAAAGCTGCGCCGCGACCGACAGTTCGGCAGCGCGCCGGACGGAAGGGCCGACGTCGGCATAGACGGCGTCAGCCACCTCCACTACTGACGCGTCCCGGCCCAGCCGGTCCAGCACGGCTCGGATCTGCGCCAGCCGTTCCTCCCGGTGCGCCCGGTAATCCCGTGCGACGGCCGCAAGGGACGGCAGCACCGGGCCGTGGGCCGGCAGGACCGTGGCAGGACCCAGGGCCTCCAGCCGGTCCAGCGATGCGAGGTAACCGCCCAGCGTCCCGTCCGGATAGTCCAGCACGGTGGTCCCCCGGCCAAGGATGGTGTCTCCCGTCAGCACCGATCCGTTCGGCCCATCCGCCGGCAGATGGAAGCAGACGGAGTCGGAGGTGTGCCCCGGCGCGGCCACCACTGTAATCTCAAGCCCTGCCGCCCGGATAACTTCCCCGTGGGCCAGGGGCTCTCCCCCGCCGTGGCAGTGGTTCGGATCGGCCGCACGGACCGGCGCGCCCGTCAGGTCATGCAGGCGTGCTGAACCGGCGGTGTGGTCCGCGTGGCGGTGGGTCACCAGGATCAGTTCGACGGCGCCTGCCCGCGCCAGCGCGGTGAGGTGGCGTTCATCCAAGGGGCCCGGGTCCACCACAACCGCCGCAGATTGCCCCGGGGCGCGCAGGACATAGGAGTTGGTGCCGTCCAGGCTCATGGGGCCCGGATTGGGGGCAAGGATGAACGTGGTCAGCTGTGAGCTGCGCTGCAGTGCGGAGCCGGAATCTGAAGTCACCCACCCATCCTTGCATCCGCGGCTGCCCCTCCCCAGCCGGCCCCGGCACTGGGCGGCCTCCACGGCCTGGCGGAATAGAACAACGCAGGCCGGGGGTTGGCAAGGAGTAACAACCCCACGATCTCCACCAGGAAGCCGGACACCGCCCATGAGCACAGCATCACTCGCAGACCTTCTCGCCCAGGCTGACGCCGACGGCCACGACCACTCGGCCACCGAAAAAGCCACCGGCCTGCTGCACATCCACAACCATGCGACGGGCAGCATCATCTGGTTCCCCATGTGGAAGAAGTTCCGCGAAACCGCTGACTGGACGGCCGCCGTCGGCAGTATCAGCGCCGAACTGGAGGCTGCCCCCGCCCCTGCGGACCAGGCCGGCGCCGCGCTGGTGGCGTCGGACCTGGAAGCACTGCTGGAACAGGCCGCCCGCTCCGGCGACGCCAACGTCTTCGTGCAGGAGAACCTGGCCCGCCACCTGACGCGGACCTGGGCAGTTGGCGATGCCGTCGCGCAGGCCAACGGGAAGGACCTGTTCGTCGCCGGCCCCACCCCCTCCGTCTTCGCCGGCTACCCCTATGACGTCTACGCGCAGGACGGCGGCGTCTTTGCCACCACCCTCTGGAACGACATCATCGACGCCCGCCGCAACCGGGCCCTGGCGGAGGAAGCGGCCCGCAAGGCACTCAAGCCGGTCTCCCGCAAAGCCATGAAGAACGCGGCCCGGAAGGCAGCACGCCGCTGACCAACCCGCGGTCGGTTGGAACGCAGAACGGCGCCTGCCGGACCAAAGTCCGGCAGGCGCCGTCGTGCGTTGAAGCCTGAAACTATGCCAGGCGGGTCAGCCAGCCGTGGGTGTCCGGCTCGGCGCCCGTCTGGATGCCCAGGAGCCTTTCACGGATGGCCATGGTGACCTCGCCGGCCTTGGCGTCCTCGGAACCGATGAACTCGGTGGCGTCCTTCAGGACCCCGATGGGGGTGATGACGGCTGCTGTGCCGCAGGCGAACACCTCGGTGATCTCGCCGGAGGCCACACCGTCGCGCCATTCATCAAGGGTGATCTTGCGCTCGGCCACCTCGCGGCCCATGTCCTTGGCCACCTGGATCACGGACATCCGGGTGACGCCTTCCAGGATGGTGCCGGTCAGCGCAGGCGTGGCCAGCGAGCCGTCCTTCATGACGAAGAAGACGTTCATGCCGCCCAGCTCTTCCACGGCGTTGTCATTGGCCTGGTCCAGGAACAGTACCTGCTTGCATCCGTTGGCCTCCGCCTCCTGCTGGGCGATCAGCGAGGCTGCGTAGTTGCCGCCGCACTTGGCGTCGCCGGTGCCGCCGCGGCCGGCCCGGGCGTACTGGCGCGAGATCCAGATGGAGACGGGCTTGAGCTCGCCGCCGAAGTAGTTGCCGGCGGGCGAAGCAATCACGCGGAAGGAGACTTCACGGGCGGCACGGACCCCCAGGAAGGCCTCGGTGGCGATCATGAAGGGCCGAAGGTAGAGAGCCTCGCCGTCACCGGAGGGCACCCATTCCTTGTCCACGGCCACCAGTTCGCGGATGGCGCTGAGGAAGTATTCGGCCGGCAGTTCGGGCAGGGCAAGCCGGCGGGCGGACTTGTTCAGCCGCGCGGCATTGGCTTCGGGGCGGAAGGTCCAGACGGAGCCGTCCGCGTGCCGGTAGGCCTTGAGCCCTTCGAAGATTTCCTGCCCGTAGTGGAATACAGCTGCGGAAGGATCGAGCACGATCGGACCGTAGGGTTCGATCCGGGCGTCGTGCCAGCCGCCGTTGCCGTCCGCGTCCACGCTGTAGTCGACGATGGCGGTGTGGTCGGTGAAGTAGTTGCCGAATCCCGGGTTTGCCAGGATGGCTGCACGCTCTTCGGCGGACTTCGGGTTCTCCGAGGGCTGCCGGGTGAATTCGACGCCATGGGCGGTCTGAGTCATGGTTCCTCCACGATCGGCCGCCCCGGGGTTCAGCGCTGAACGGGAGGGCGGCATTTGGTGATTCGAGTAAAGCTTACGCCCGATGCCGGCGGCCCCGGCCCGGGCTACAGGCCGGCGGCGATGGCGTCACCCACGGCGCTGGTGCTGCGGGCGCTGCCGTCGCGCTTTTCGACGTCGGCAACCACTGCGGCTTCGATCCGGCGGGCGGCTTGGGTGTAGCCCAGGTGGTCCAGCAGGAGGGCCGCGGAGAGGATGGCCGCGGTGGGGTCTGCCTTGCCCTGGCCGGCGATGTCCGGCGCGGACCCGTGGACCGGCTCGAACATCGACGGCGCGGTGCGGTCCATGTTGATGTTGCCGGAAGCTGCCAGGCCGATGCCGCCGGTAATGGCCGCGGCGAGGTCGGTGAGGATGTCGCCGAACAGGTTGTCGGTGACGATGACGTCGAAACGGGACGGGTCCGTGACCATGAAAATGGTGGCGGCGTCCACGTGCAGGTAGTCATGGGTGACCTCGGGGAATTCCTGGGCCACGGCTTCGACGGTGCGCTTCCACAGGTGCCCGGCATAGACCAGGACGTTGTGCTTGTGGACCAGGGTGACGTGCTTGCGCTCGCGCAGGCTGGCGCGGCGGAACGCGTCCCGGACCACGCGCTCCACGCCGTGGGCGGTGTTCAGGGACACTTCGGTGGCAACCTCATGCGGGGTTCCCGCCCGCAGCGTGCCGCCGTTCCCCACGTACGGGCCTTCGGTTCCTTCGCGGACCACAATGAAGTCGATGGTGCCGGGGTTGGCCAGCGGGCTGCCGACGGTTCCGTAGAGCCGGGAGGGCCGCAGGTTGACGTAGTGGTCCAGGCTGAAGCGGAGCTTAAGGAGCATCTCGCGTTCGATGATGCCGGACGGGATGCGGGTGTCGCCGGGTGCTGCGCCCACAGCGCCGAACAGGATGGCATCGCGGGTCCGCAGGTCAGCGAGGACCTCGTCCGGCAGCGTCTCTCCGGTGGCAAGCCAGTGCTCGGCACCGAGCTTGTAATGGGTCTGGTTGAGCTCCACGCCCTCTGCCGCCACAGCCTTTTCCAGCACTTTGACTGCCTCGGCAATGACTTCGGGGCCAATGCCGTCACCGGGGATTACTGCGAGGTTGATGGAGGATGCGCTCATGTTTTCAGGGTAGCCAAGATATCCATATGGTGGTCAAAACGTCTCAGCTTTTGGACATAAGCGCATCCGCGCATCAAGGGCGGGCGGCGGCGCTACTCGGCGGGTTCCTCGAACTTGGGGAAAACAGGAGTGGGCGCGGGAAGTGCGGTGGCCGGCACGATCGGCGTCGCGGTCGCGGCGAACTGCCGGGCGTCGCCCTCGGGCTGGCCGAGCGCGTCCAGGAGCTTGGCCGATGCGCCGGGCATGACAGGCTGGGCCAGGATGGCCACGATCCGCAGGACCTCGAGCGTCACGTAGAGCACGGTGTTCATGCGTTCAACGTCGGTCTTCCGCAACACCCAGGGCGCCTGCTCGGCGAAGTAGGCGTTGGTGTGGTGCAGCACGCCCCAGATGGCCTCCAGGGCGCGGCTGAACTCCTGCTTTTCGAAGGCGGCGCGGGCGGTCTCCAGCAAACCGTTCGCCTGGGCGAGGATGGCGTCGTCTTCGGCCGTGAAGGCCCCGGGGGTGGGCACCGCGGCGTCACAGTTCTTCGCCACCATGGACAGGGAGCGCTGGGCCAGGTTGCCGAAGTTGTTCGCGAGGTCCGCGTTCATCCGGCCCACGATGGCCTCGTGGTTGTAGCTGCCGTCCGCGCCGAAGGGAACTTCGCGCAGGAAGAAGAACCGCACCTGGTCCAGGCCGTAGCGGGCAACGAAGTCCGCCGGCGCCACCACGTTGCCCAGGGACTTGGACATCTTGACCCCGTTGTTGTGCAGGAAGCCGTGGATCATGACGCGCTTTGGCAGTTCCAGCCCGGCGCTCATCAGGAAGGCGGGCCAGTAAATGGCGTGGAACCGGGAGATGTCCTTGCCGATGATGTGGACGTCGGCGGGCCAGTACTTCCGGAACTTCTCTGAGTTCTCGTCCGGGTAGCCGACGCCGGTGAGGTAATTGGTCAGCGCGTCCACCCAGACGTACATGACGTGCTTGTCATTGCCCGGGACGGGAACGCCCCAGTCGAAGGTGGTGCGGCTGATGGACAGGTCCTCCAGGCCGCGCTTGACGAAGCTGATGACCTCGTTGAAGCGGTACTGCGGGGCACCGAACTCGGGGTGGGCTTCGTAGAGGGCCAGCAGCTTGTCCTGGTAGGCGGAGAGCCGGAAGAAGTAGCTCTCCTCCGCTGTCCACGTCACCTCGGTGTCCGTCTCTTTCGAGTAGCGCACGCCGTCGTCCTTCACCACCGTCTCGTCCTCGGCGTAGAAGGCCTCGTCCCTGACCGAGTACCAGCCCTCGTACTTGTCGAGGTAGATGTCGCCGTTGGCCTCCATCTTTTTCCAGATGGCCTGCGAAGCCGCGTAATGGTCGGCGTCCGTGGTGCGGATGAACCGGTCGTAGCTGATGGCCAAAGCGGAGTGCGCCGCCTTGTAGACCTCAACGTTCCGGTCCACCAGTTCCTTGGGCGTGATGCCTTCCTTCTCCGCGGTCTGGGCAATCTTCATGCCGTGCTCGTCGGTGCCGGTCAGGAACATCACGTCATAGCCGTCAAGCCGCTTGAAGCGCGCCATGGCGTCGGTCGCTATGTACTCGTAGGCGTGGCCGATGTGCGGCACGCCGTTGGGGTAGGTGATGGCCGTGGTGATGTAGAACGGCGTTTTCTCTGAAGCAGTCACGGTGCGGACGGTTACCTTCGGTGCGGAGGAGTGGGCTAAATCAGTTCTGTCAGGGTATCGCTGAGCCGGACCAGTTCGTGGTCGTGCGAGGCCACCAGCACGGCGATGCCGTCGGAGGTGGTGTCCTTCAGGATGCTGATGATGCGGTTTGCGGAGGCGCGGTCCAGGGAGGCGGTGGGCTCATCCACCACCAGCACCCTGGTGCCCAGGATCAGCGCGCGGGCGATGGCCACGCGCTGCCGTTCACCTCCGGACAGCTGGGCGGGGCGGTGCCGCATGCGGCGGCCCAGGCCCACCAGGTCCAGCAGGTCCTTGGCCATGTCCCGCCGCTGCTCCACTTCGCCGTCCGGAACGGCGGGCAGGAGGACGTTCTCCAGGGCGCTCATGCCGTCGATCAGGGCACCGCCCTGGTCCACGTAACCGATCAGGGCACGACGGCGGTCGGCGATTTCGTCGTCACCCATGCTTTCGAGGGAATCGCCTTCCCAGAACACGCGGCCCGACGTCGGCAGGGTAAGTCCGGCGCCGACGGTCAGGATGCTGGTCTTGCCGGAGCCGCTTCGGCCGGCGACGCAGTGCATCTCGCCGGCGTGCAGGGTCAGGTCGAATCCTTCCACCACGCTCACGGCCTCGGCGCCGCCCTTTCCGCCGCCGTAGCGGATGGTGATGTCGCGCATTTCCAGCGGGGTGGCGTGGTCAGCCGACTTGACGATGGTGCTGGCCCGGGTCTGCAGGGGGACCTCGTTGGAGCCGCTCCTGCGGCTGCGCTGGACGTTCGTCGGGTTTGTCATTGGACCACTTTCGTTGCAATCGGTATCCAGCAAATTACAGCCACCAGCCCGGCCACCGCAGCCCAGATGGCTGCATAGGGGGCCAGCAGCAGGCCGATGCCCAGGGCGCCCAGCACGCCCAGCGGCAGGGCCACGGTTCCCACCAGTGCGTTTTCGAACAGCCGGACCTGGCCGAGCATGTCCGGGTTCCAGCCCATGGCTTGGAGGATGCCAAGGTACTGCCGCTTGGCGTTGAGCTCGAAACGTCCCGTCACAAGGGTCAGCACCAGCCCCACGGCCACGCCCGCAAGCGCCAGCAGGATGCTGGGCAGCGTCACGCTGGCTGCGGCCAGGCCGCTCAGGGCGCTTGCGCCGGCTGCGCGCGGAATGTCGATCAGCAGGGCGATCAGGCCGCCAACGGCGGCACCGAAGACACCGACAGCGACGGCCAGCGACAAGGTGTTGAACTTGTTCGTGCTCAGCTGCCGGTTGGCGAAGGTCAACGGCGAATCGACCGGGATGAGCCGTTCGTCGTGCTGCGGCTCCTGGTCAATCACGTCGCGGTGCCGGAGCTGCCGGGCGGCAAACAGTGCAGCCCCGCAATACAGCACCAGGACGGCGACGCACACCAGCGCTGTGGCAGGGCTCCAGCTCAGCAGGCTCAGCACGATGCCTGCCACTGCAAGCAGCACGGCCCCGACGCCGAATTCCTCCAGCACCCAGCTGCGGATTCGCCGCTGGGTCCAGCCCATTGCCCGGAGGGTTCCGGCCTCGCTGCGGCGTTTGCGGATGTAGCTCACGGTTGATGCGCCGGTCAGGAGGGCAGCTCCGCACAGCGTCAGGAAAAGCAGGGTGATGTTGGTTCCGGAAAGCGCTCCGGCCACGGCTTCGGCGGCATTCTGCCGGACCCAGGACTGCTGCACCGTACCGAGCGCCGATTCCTTGCCGGCTCCGTCCTTGGAGTAGCCGGGAACAAAGATGCTGGTGTCCTCACGGGCCGAACCGGCCACCACAGTGGCGTCCAGGCCCATGGCCCGGATCTCCGTGGCGAGCTTCTCCACCTCGGGCTGGGCGTCCTTCCAGCTGCCCGGCGCCTTGGCGCGGACGCGGACGGCGTCGATAACGGAGGCGTTCTGCTTGTAGCCGCGGGCGGCAGCGAGTCCGTAGTAGTCAGTGATGGCACCGGCGGACTGGCTGGCCAGTCCCGTGGCGCTGAGCGACGGCTTCAGGTCTGCGGCCGAGACGTCCTTGCCTGACGCGTCCTTGGTCAGGGTGAACGGCGTGGGGTCGTACCCGCCCAGCGGAAGCTTGTTGACGTCGCCGGAGGCTGCCTCCACTGCCGCGGGGTCGAACGTACCGTAGACCATGGGCAGCGGCGTGGCGGCCTGCTGCTGGCCGGTGGGCAGGTTGTCCCGGTACGACCGCTCGTCTACGGGGTTGCGCTGCGTCTGGTCGACGGGGGCGCCGTTGGCAGCCTTGTCCGGGAGCCGGTTGACGGTGACCCATTCGCCGGGCACGGCGGTCTTGTCCACGGCCCCGTTGGCGGCGGGGTCACCGTCCGTGTACTTGGGGGCGCCGGCGAAGTTGGTGCTCCACTTGGCGGGCGTGTAAAGGCCGGGGTTGAAGTTGCCGTTGCTGCCCAGCAGCGACGAGTGGTCGGTGGAGCCCGGCCAGGACAAAACGAAGGGGTCCTTGGAAACGAAGGGCAGGTAATCCTTGCCCAGGGACTTCGAAACGGTACCGACGTCCTTGACCACCTTGCCGGCGTCGTCAATTTCCTCGATCTTGACGTTGTACTTCAGGTCCAGCGACGTGCCGGAGCGGACGATCAGCGGAACTGCCTGCGAACCGCTGGTCAGCTGGCCGGTGCGCTTGGCCTGCTGGTACTGGGTCATCAAAGGGGCCCAGTACTTGAGCTTGACGCCCAGGAAGTCCGGCCCTTCCTTCAGCTGGTCCATGCTGATGCCGTTGGTGAAGAGACCTTCCAGGTAGCGGCCCACGGCGCCCGCGTCACGCGCATCAGCGGGCGGCGCCTTCTCCAAGGGAGCCAGGAAGTCGCCGGCCGAACCGAGCAGGGCCCGTTCGGCGGCAGGGTCGACTGCCACCACGGATTCGGTGACCTCAGGGGCGAGCGGCAGTGCCACGGAGAGGTTGAAGAGGTTGTGCTCGGAGCCTCCGGCGGGGGCGGGGAACTTGATGCCGGTCTCCCCTGCCGGCGGGGCGATGCGGATGCTGCTGCCGCCCTGTGCCTTCTCCTCCACGAGCCGGGCC
This sequence comes from Arthrobacter sp. SAFR-044, assembly GCF_059414985.1. Taxonomy (NCBI): domain Bacteria; kingdom Bacillati; phylum Actinomycetota; class Actinomycetes; order Micrococcales; family Micrococcaceae; genus Arthrobacter; species Arthrobacter sp. SAFR-044. The sequence continues at coordinate 78,698 of NZ_JBPFDN010000007.1, forward strand.
TTGCCCAGCGTGCCCTCCGCCGTGGTCTTGAAGAGCGTTTGCTCGGAGTTTCCATCGGAGCTCACGGCGCTGGCGGTCAGGCGGTACTTCTTGGCAGCATCGGTCAGCACGGATTCAGCTGCAGGCCACTTGTCCGGGGCGGTGGCGCCGGCGGCCTGGTCCGCCGTGGCGGTGCCGGCCAGTCCGGCGTTGTAGCCGAGGTAGTCCATGGCATCCAGGCGCGGCGTCTCCAGGTTCTGGGTGACCCGCGAGACCAGGCTGATGGGGGCGGCCACGGACGTGCCGGAGAGCTTCCGGATGGAGTCCAGCTGGTCGAACCCGATGCCGCCTGCGCCGTTGGCGATTTCGGGCTGCAGCAGGGCCCCGGAGGGCGCTTTGGCCTGGACCAGGATGTCGTAGAGCCCCCTCGAGTTCTCATCAACCGTCCGGTTGAGCGCAGCCTGTGACTGACTTTGGACGAGGACCGACAAGCACATGGCTGCGATCAAGATGGCCGCGGTCAACAGCAGCACTCTGCTTCTGATGAACCTCTGGACGGCGTTCATGGAACTCCCTGAAACCTGGATTGCGTGCGCGCACATCCAACCGCCGGCAGACGTGGGCAATGGCGGACGGATGTGCAAAAGGTATTGGCCGGTCTGCCGGCTGTGGTCCTGAATCAGGACCTAGCCATTGTAAGCAGACCGGCCAATCATACGTGGCTCCGAGGGGACGGACCCCTGCGGAGGAGCGGCTTTCGGCGTTTCGGCCGGTGTGTCGCGCTAGTCTTCCAGGTCCACTTCCCGGACCATCTCGGCGCCGATGCCGGCCTTGATGGCGTCCAGCACCTGCTGGGGAACGGAGCTGTCGATGGTCAGCAGGGCCAGGACCTGGCCACCCTCGTTGGAGCGGGCCACCTGCATGCCGGCGATGTTGATGTTGTTCATGCCCAGGATGTGGCCGATGGTTCCAATGACGCCGGGACGGTCAGTGTAGGCGACCACCACCAGGTGCTCGCTGATGGGGATCTCAACCTCGAAGCCGTTGATGCCCACGAGCTTCTCGATCTGCTTGGGGCCGGTCAGGGTGCCTGCCACGGAGATCTGGCTGCCGTCGCTGAGGGCGCCGCGCAGGGTCAGGACGTTGCGGTAGGACTCGGTCTCGGGAGTGGTGATGAGGCGGACGTTGATGCCGCGCTGTTCGGCGATGACCGGGGCGTTGACGTAGGAGACCTGCTCGGTCACGACGTCGGCGAAGATGCCCTTCAGTGCCGCAAGCTCCAGGACCTTGACGTCGAGGGAGGAGATTTCGCCGGCCACTTCGACGTCGAACTGGGTCAGGGATGCGTGGGTCAGCGCGGTAAAGATGCGGCCCAGCTTTTCGATCAGCGGGATGCCCGGACGGACGTCGGGGGCAATCACGCCGCCGGCGACGTTGACGGCATCCGGGACCAGCTCTCCCGCGAGGGCAAGGCGGACGGACTTGGCCACGGAGACGCCGGCCTTTTCCTGGGCTTCGTCCGTGGAGGCGCCAAGGTGGGGGGTGACCACCACGTTGTCGAGCTTGAAGAACGGCAGGTCGGTGCTGGGTTCCTTGGCGAAGACGTCCACGCCGGCGCCGGCGATTTCGCCGTCCTGGAGGGCGGTGAAGAGGGCTTCCTCGTCCACGAGGCCGCCGCGGGCCACGTTGACCACGTAGGCGGTGGACTTCATCTTCTTGAAGGCATCAGCGCCGAGCATGCCGACCGTCTCGGGCGTCTTCGGCATGTGGATGGTGATGAAGTCGGACTGGGCCAGGAGCTCGTCCAAGGTGACCAGCTGCACGCCGAGCTGCGCTGCGCGGGCCGAGGTGATGTAGGGATCGTAGGCCAGGATCTTGGTGTCGAAGCCCTTGAGGCGGGCTGCCACCAGGGCGCCGATGCGGCCCAGGCCAATGATGCCGATCTTTTTTTCGAACAGTTCGATGCCGGTGTACTTGGAGCGCTTCCATTCGCCGTCCTTGAGGGCGGCGCTGGCCTGCGGGATGTGCCGGGCAAGGCTGAGGATGTGGCCCACGGTGAGTTCCGCGGCGGACACGATGTTGGACGTGGGGGCGTTGACCACCATCACGCCGGCCTGGGTGGCGGCCTTGATGTCCACGTTGTCCAGGCCCACGCCGGCGCGGGCGATGACCTTCAGGTTCTTGGCCGCGGCGATTGCTTCTGCGTCCACCTGGGTGGCGGAACGGACCAGGATGGCGTCTACGTCGCTGATCGCCGAGAGCAGCTGGGAACGGTCGGCGCCGTCGGTCTGTCGGATTTCAAAGTCCGGGCCAAGGGCCTCGACGGTGGCGGGGGAAAGTTCTTCGGCGAGCAGTACTACGGGTTTTGACACGGCTGATCCTCTGCGTTGCAGTCCTGGGGATGGAACAAGTCTAGGCCGACGGAAAGGCCGGGCTCACATTGTTAAGTGTGAACCCGGCCTCACCATTGGGGTCTATGCGGTTGCGCGGGCAGCCTTAGCGGGCTGCGGAGCCTTCCACGTAGTCAGCATCCTGCTGCTGCCAGGAGAACAGGGCGCGCAGTTCGCGGCCGACTTCCTCGATGGGGTGCTGCTCGGCCTTGGCGCGGAGCTCCTTGAACTCGACGCCGCCGTTGTCCTGATCCTCGATGAAGCGCTTGGCGAAGGCACCGGACTGGATGTCGGCCAGGACGGCCTTCATGTTTTCCTTGACCTCGGGGGTGATGACGCGCGGGCCGGACACGTAGTCGCCGTATTCTGCGGTGTCGGAGACGCTCCAGCGCTGCTTGGCGATGCCACCTTCCCACATGAGGTCGACGATGAGCTTGAGCTCATGCAGCACCTCGAAGTAGGCGATCTGCGGCTGGTAGCCGGCTTCGGTCAGGGTTTCGAAGCCGTACTGGATGAGCTGGGACACGCCGCCGCAGAGGACTGACTGCTCGCCGAAGAGGTCAGTTTCGGTCTCTTCGGTGAAGGTGGTCTTGATGACGCCGGCGCGGGTGCCGCCGATGGCCTTGGCGTAGGACTTGGCCAGCTCCCAGGCGTTGCCTGTTGCGTCCTGTTCCACGGCGATGATGTCCGGGATGCCGCGGCCGGCTTCGAACTCGCGGCGCACGGTGTGGCCCGGAGCCTTCGGGGCAACCAGGATGACGTCAACGCCCTCCGGTGCCTGGATGTAGCCGAAGCGGATGTTGAAGCCGTGCGCGAAGGCGAGGGCCTTGCCGGGGGTCAGCTTGTCCTTGATGGACTCGTTGTAGATCGCGCGCTGGTGCTGGTCCGGCGCCAGGATCATGATGACGTCAGCCCATTCGGCAGCGTCGGCAACGTTCTTGACCGTGAAGCCGGCGTCCTCAGCCTTGGCGATCGACTTCGAGCCTTCCTTCAGCGCGATGACAACCTCGACGCCGGAATCGCGCAGGTTCTGCGCGTGGGCGTGGCCCTGCGAGCCGTAGCCAACAATGGCAACTTTGCGGCCCTGGATGATGGACAGGTCGGCGTCGTCGTCGTAGAACATTTCAGTCACTTGCGTAACTCCTCTTGAGTGGTTGTAGATAGTGGTCTTGCGGTGCTGCGGTTACGGGCGCGTGGTCCCGCCTGGACGCGATGCCTAGGCGGAGCGGAGCGCCCGGTCACTCATGGAGCGGGATCCCCGTCCAACGGCCAGGGTGCCGGACTGCACGATTTCGCGGATGCCAAAGGGCTCCAGCACTGAGAGCAGGGCTGTGAGCTTTTCCGGGTGGCCGGTGGCCTCAATGACGACGGAGTCGGTGGACACGTCGACCACTGAGGCGCGGAACAGGTCTGCGGCCTGGGTTACCTGCAGGCGTGTTGCGGCATCCGCACGTACCTTGACCAGGATGTGGTCGCGCTGTACGGAAGATTCTGGGGTGAGCTCAACGATCTTGATGACGTTGACCAGCTTGTTGAGCTGTTTGGTGACCTGCTCGATGAGGTCGCCGTCGGCGTCGACCACCACGGTCATGCGGGAAACACCCGGCACTTCGGTGGGGCCAACAGCCAGGGAGTTGATGTTGAAGGCGCGGCGGGCGAAGAGGCTGGCCACGCGGGTCAGGACGCCGGGCTTGTCCTCAACCAGGACGGAAAGTGTGTGGCGGCTCATGCTCAGTCTTCCTCTTCCCATTCCGGGGTCATGTTGCGGGCAACCTGGATCTGGTCGTTGCTCACGCCGGCGGGCACCATCGGCCACACCATGGAGTTGGGGCTCACCACGAAGTCGATGACCACGGGGCGGTCGTTGATTTCGAGGGCCTTCTGGATGGTGGCGTCGATGTCCTCTTCGCGCTCCACGCGGAACGAAGCGCAGCCGTAGGCCTCCCCCAGCTTGACGAAGTCCGGGATGCGGACCGTGTCATGGCCGGTGTTGAGGTCGGTGTTGGAGTAGCGGCCTTCATAGAAGAGGGTCTGCCACTGCCGCACCATGCCCAGCGAGGAGTTGTTGATGACAGCAACCTTGATGGGAATCTTGTTGATGGCGCAGGTGGCCAGCTCCTGGTTGGTCATCTGGAAGCAGCCGTCACCGTCGATGGCCCAGACCACGCGGTCCGGCTCGCCCACCTTGGCACCCATGGCGGCCGGAACGGCATAGCCCATGGTGCCGGCGCCGCCGGAGTTCAGCCAGGCGTGCGGACGCTCGTACTTGATGAACTGCGCGGCCCACATCTGGTGCTGGCCCACGCCCGCCACGTAAACGCCCTCGGGGCCCGTGAGCTCGCCGATCCGCTTGATGACCTTCTGCGGGGCAATCAGGCCGTCATCCGGTTCCGTCCAGCCCAGCGGGTAGGTTTCCTTGAGGTTGTTCAGGAACGCCCACCAGGTGGTGAGGTCCGGGGTGCCCGAGGCTTCGAACTGGCTGCGCACGGCCTCGGTCAGTTCCGGGATGATCTCCTTGACGGACCCGACGATGGGCACGTCCGCGGTGCGGTTCTTGGAAATCTCCGCAGGATCGATATCGGCGTGGATGACCTTGGCGTTGGGTGCGAAGGTCTTCAGCACGCCCGTGACGCGGTCATCGAAGCGGGCGCCGAGCGTGATCAGCAGGTCCGACTGCTGCAGGGCCGTGACGGCGGAAACGCTGCCGTGCATGCCGGGCATCCCCACATGCTGGGGGTGTGAGTCGGGGAAAGCGCCCTTGGCCATGAGGGTTGTCACCACCGGCGCCCCGGTCGCTTCGGCGAGGGCGAGCAGTTCGGCCGAGGCATGCGCCTTGACCACACCGCCGCCCACGTACAGGACAGGCTTGGTGGAAGCGGCGATGAGCTTGGCGGCCTCGCGCACCTGCTTGTTGTGGCCGCGGGTCACCGGACGGTAGCCCGGCAGGTCGATCTTCGGCGGCCAGAAGAAGGTCATCTGGCCCACCTGGGCGTCCTTGGCAACGTCCACGAGCACCGGGCCCGGACGGCCGGTGGAGGCCAGGTGGAAGGCCTCGGCCATGACGTGCGGGATGTCGTTGGGGTCGGTCACCAGGAACGAGTGCTTGGTGATGGGCATGGTGATGCCCACGATGTCGGCTTCCTGGAATGCATCGGTGCCGATGACGCCGCTGGATACCTGGCCGGTGATGGCCACCAGGGGAACGGAGTCCATGTGGGCATCCATGATGGCGGTAACGAGGTTGGTGGCGCCGGGGCCCGAGGTGGCGATGCAGACGCCCACCCGCCCGGTGACCATGGCGTAGCCTTGCGCGGCGTGGCCGGCTCCCTGTTCGTGACGGACCAGCACGTGATTCATGGTGGAGGCCATCAGGGGGTCGTAGGTGGGCAGGATCGCGCCACCAGGCAAACCGAAAATGTCGTCGACGCCGAGTTCTTCGAGCGAGCGGACGATTGCTTGCGAGCCGGTCATCACCGTCGGGGGTACGACGTTGTTCGGCCCAAGGACAGGAGAGACGGCAGCAAGGTCGGCGACGACGGCGGCATGGTCAGCCGTCCGGTCGGCGCGTTCCGGAGCCTTGGGGGCTCCAGCGGACTTGGTGGCCATCAGCGAGGGGCTGATGGGCGATCCTTTGCTCATCGGACTCTTCCTTGTGGATCTTCTCTGGTTCTGGAATTGCTTTGAAACGGTGGGAAATAAAAAAACCCCTCGGCCTGGCGGCTTCTTGAGGGGTTTGCGCGTGACTTTTCGTTACCAGGGGCTAAGGTGCCACGCGCTTGGTAAGGACGACGACGACGGTGCCGGCGGTAACGAAAGTCATGCGTTCAGTTTTCCCTCTTGGCGAGATAGGTGTCAACGAGCGACAACCCAATCTCACCATGTGGACTCCATTGTCCACGGAATGACCCTACCCCAAACTTCCGGCGCGAGCGCCGTCAGCCTGGGCCCCTTGGTCATCCCTTATTAAGCCCTGCCGCCTCTGGCGGGGCAGTCCCGGGAGGTGTCCCCGGGAACTCAAATCAGCCGGTGTAGGCGCCCTGGCTGGCGCTGTGGACCAGCTTGGCGTACTTGGCGAGCACTCCCTTGGTGTACCTGGCGGGCAGCGGCTCCCAGCCCACCTTGCGGGCTTCGAGTTCCGCTTCGTCCACCAGCAGGTCGAAGGTGCGCGCAGCAATGTCCACCCGGATCCTGTCACCGTCCTGCACGAAGGCGATGGGGCCGCCGTCGACCGCTTCCGGTGCCACGTGGCCGATACACAGCCCTGTGGTGCCGCCGGAGAACCGGCCGTCGGTGAGGAGCAGGACGTCCTTGCCCAGGCCCGCGCCCTTGATGGCGCCGGTGATGGCGAGCATTTCGCGCATGCCCGGGCCGCCCTTGGGGCCTTCGTAGCGGATAACGACGACGTCGCCGGCCTTGATCTTGCCGTTGTCCAGCGCATCCAGGGCTCCCTGTTCGCGCTCGAAGACGCGGGCGGTGCCTTCGAAGACGTCTGCGTCGAAGCCGGCGCTTTTAACAACCGCGCCTTCGGGGGCCATGGAGCCATGCAGGATGGTGATGCCGCCGGTCTTGTGGATCGGGTTGTCCAGCGCGCGCAGGATCTTGCCGTCAACGTCCGGCGGGTTGATGGCCTCGAGGTTCTCCGCGACGGTCTTGCCCGTGACGGTCAGGCAGTCGCCGTGCAGCAGGCCGGCGTCGAGCAGTGCCTTCATGATGACGGGCACGCCGCCGATCCTGTCCACGTCGGTCATGACGTAGCGGCCGAACGGCTTGAGGTCGCCCAGGTGCGGGATCCTGTCGCCGATGCGGTTGAAGTCATCCAGGGTCAGTTCCACCTCTGCCTCGCGGGCAATCGCCAGCAGGTGCAGGACGGCGTTGGTGGAGCCGCCGAAGGCCATGGTGACGGCAATGGCATTCTCGAAGGCCTCCCGGGTCATGATGTCCCGGGCCGTGATGCCCAGGCGCAGCAGGTTGACCACCGCTTCGCCGGACTTGCGCGCGAACTCATCACGACGGCGGTCTGCCGAGGGCGGTGCGGCGGATCCGGGGAGGGACATGCCCAGCGCCTCGCCGATGCAGGCCATGGTGTTGGCCGTGTACATGCCGCCGCAGGCGCCTTCGCCCGGGCAGATGGCCTTCTCGATGCGGGTCAAGTCCTCCATGCTCATCTTGCCGGCAGCGCACGCACCCACGGCTTCGAAGGCGTCGATCAGGGTGACTTCCTTTTCGGAGCCGTCCTCGAGCTTGACCCAGCCGGGCATGATGGACCCCGCGTAGAGGAAGACGCTGGCAAGGTCCAGCCGGGCCGCCGCCATGAGCATGCCGGGCAGGGACTTGTCGCAGCCGGCCAGCAGGACCGAGCCGTCGATCCGCTCGGCCTGCATGACGGTCTCCACGGAGTCGGCGATGACCTCACGGGAGACCAGGGAGAAGTGCATGCCTTCATGGCCCATGGAGATGCCGTCGGACACTGAAATGGTGCCGAACTGCATGGGGAAACCGCCGCCGGCGTGGACGCCCTCTTTGGCGCCCTGTGCCAGCCGGTTCAGGGAGAGGTTACAGGGGGTGATTTCGTTCCAGGAACTTGCCACGCCCACCTGGGGCTTCGCGAAGTCGTCGTCGCCCATCCCGACGGCCCGGAACATGCCGCGGGCGGGGGCCGCGTGGATGCCGTCGGTGACGACGCGGCTGCGGGGCTTGATGTCCGGCTTGGTTCCGGTTGTGGTCTGGGCGTCACTCATAGGGGAAAGTCTAGGGCTCGAACGGTCCGTGAAACGACGGTCGACGGCGGGAAACGGGAAAAGTCTTGGAAGTTCAGCCAGATAGTGGACTTGCATCTCATATATTGAGACGTTGATAGTGCTGAGCTGCAGTCACATGTCCCGGGCGCCCTTCCAACCGGGCCTTCCCCCGCGCGCCGCGGCATCTCTGGACAGCAGTGGTGACCCGACGTAGCGTCGGGGACAGGACACCCGCCACCTGTACAGAAGGGCCTGCCATGGACTTTGTTTTCTGGATCATCCTCATAGTCGTCATCGCCGTCATCATTTGGTGGCTCGTCAGCCGCAACAAGTCCGCCAATGCGCCCGAGGGGTCATCGCCGGCGGCGAAGACCGAGCGGGCCCGTGCCGACGGGGCCCTTGAAGGGGGCAGCGCGGCAGCTTCGGCCGCGGCTGCGGGGACCACCGGCATTCCAACAGCAGCGGGATTCGGGAAAGCCGCCGAACCGGCCGCACCCGCCACGGCGGAAGAGCCGGCCGACTCGTCCGCCGCTTCCGCGCCGGCGGCGCGCACTTCCACTCCCCTGTCCACCGAGAAGGCCACTGAGGCGGCCAACGTAGCCGGCCCCGCCGCTTCCGGCACGGAGACGCCCGGCAGTGGCACCGGGCACGAAGAACACCGGCCCCAGGGCCAGGCTGCACAGCAAAACGAAGACCAGGCCGAATGGGAAACCCAGTGGTCCGAGGCCGGAGCCGCGCCCCGGTCCGGCTCCTCGGCTGCCGGGACGGCCGCAGCTACCCCCGCGGAGGCGCACCAACCCGGCTCCAGCGCTGAAGCCTCCTCCGGGCAGGCCGCCCCCGCGGCATCCAGTCCCGTTCACCATGACGAATACACAGCGCCCCACGCCCCCACGCTTCCGGGTGCCGAAACGGCCGCAGTGGAGAGCATGGACGACGGCGGCACAACCGGCGGCGGGCCGGCCGGAAGCCAGGCGCCCCAGCACCGGGCGGACAGCTCCGAAGCGGCCCCGCAGCACGAGCCGGCGGTGCCCTTCGGCGGCGTGACGGATGCTGGAGCAGCCGAAACCATGGACCGCGCCCAGTCATCCGCGCTGGTGGAAAACGCGGCGGACCACCAGCCGTCCGGGCAGGGACAGGACGAAGCCCAGGGGTTCGGGCAGGGCTTCGTCCCGGGCCAGGTCACAATTGCCGCCGAGCCTGCCGGGCACCTGGCGGCCGACGAGCCTTACGGCCAAGGATCAGCCGCACCCGGCCCCGACGGCAGCGGACCTGCGGACTACACGGTCAAGGGCGACGCCGCCGAAATGGTGTACTACGAAGAAGGACATCCGGATTATGAGCAGACCCGGGCGGAAGTCTGGTTTGAATCTGCCGCGCATGCGGAGGCCGCCGGTTTCCGCGCCCCACGGCGTAAACGGCTCTAACAGGACGAAGGCCCGCCGCATTGCGGCGGGCCTTACCTGTCTGGCCGCGTGCCTGGTGCTGGCCGCCTGCACGGGCGCACCAGGGCCGCCAGGCACAAGCCCTGCCGTCGCCGGCACGTCGCCGGGAGCCGCCGTCGGAAACCCTGCCGTTACCGCACCTGCGGTACCTGCGCCCACCGTGCAGGAGCGGTTGGAGCTTCAACTGGACACGCCCTGGGCAGCGGTATTCCTTCCGGACGGCACCGCCATCATCTCGGAGCGCGGGACCGCACTGCTGAAGGCTGTTCGGGACGGCAAGGCCACAACCCTCGGGGAAGTGCCCGACGTGGTGCCCGGCGGAGAGGGAGGCCTCCTGGGACTGGCGCTTTCCCCGCATTTCGACGCCGACCGCGTCCTCTATGCCTATATGACCACGCAGGAGGACAACCGGGTGGTCATGATTACTGTCGGAAGCAGCGCGGACGGTTCGCTGACGCTGGGCCAGCCCCAAACCGTGTTCTCCGGAATACCCAAAGCCGGCACGCACAACGGAGGCAGGATCCGGTTTGGCCCCGACGGTTTCCTGTACGTGGGCACGGGCGACGCCCAACGCCGGGAGCAGCCGCAGGACCCCGGGGCCTTGGGCGGCAAGATCCTTCGGCTCAGTCCGGACGGCTCTCCCGCGCCTGGAAACCCGTTCGGGAACGCTGTCTACAGCCTGGGCCACCGGAATGTCCAGGGCCTGGCGTGGGACGAATCCGGACGGCTCTGGGCCAGCGAGTTCGGCCCCGACGTGGACGATGAATTGAACCTGATCCTGCCGGGCGCCAACTACGGCTGGCCGGACGTCACCGGGGCGCCGCACCGCGCAGGCTTCCAGGACGCGAAAGTCGTGTGGCCCTCCACGCGCGAATCCTCCCCCAGCGGGCTGGAAATCCTCGGCGGAATTGCCTACCTCGGTGCACTCCGGGGCGAAAGGTTGTGGGCAGTACCGCTGCATGGAACAGAAGCAGGGTCCCCTGTGGCCTATTTCACAGGGGAATACGGTCGGATCCGGGACGTCATTCGGACCCCGAACGGAGGTTTGTGGCTGCTGACGAACAACCAAAACCCTGATTTCGCGCTGGTTTTGCGGCCCTCCCCCTGATTCGGGCACCTCCGCCGGAGCCGATTTCACTTGCACCAAAAGTTCGTGTAGAGTTTCATGTCGTTGCGGAGATCAACGGGAAAGAAAAAGCCCGGAGATGGAAGCAAATAAGATGCACCTCTAGCTCAATTGGCAGAGCAATTGACTCTTAATCAATGGGTTCCGGGTTCAAGTCCCGGGGGGTGCACGATTGGGAAAACAGCCTCCGGCTTGTGGAAACACAAGCGGGGGGCTGTTTTGTTTTCCCGGCCCACGTCCATCCATTGCTGAGTACTTGTCGTTTTCACGGCCCAGAACGACAAGTACGGAGCAATCGATGGGGGTGACGTGGGGAGGTACGACGGCGGGCGGCGGCCGGGCACAAAAAAGCGCGGCCCCGGTTCTTCCGAACCAGGGCCGCGCTTTACGTATGGTGTCCGCAGCGCCAGCGGCTACTTTGCCACGTTGTCCATGAGGGCTCCGGCGTTGCTGGGCGTGGTGGAGAACTGGCTGGCCAGTTCCCTGACCACGGCCTTGAGTTCCTGGCGCAGCAGCTCGGGGTCGATCGACGCGGACGCCAGGACCGAGCGCTCCATCTCCACGGCCTGGGCAACAGCTTCCTTGCCCTGCTCGGTCAGCGATACCACGTGGCTCCTGCGGTCCGAGGTGCTGCGCACCCGCGCTATGTGGCCGTGGGACTCAAGCCGGCTGAGGGTCTTGCCCATGGTCTGGGCCTGCACGCGGACGTACTGGGCAAGCTGGGCCTGGGTCATGGGCCCCTGCGCTGCAAGGACTTCGATGGCGATAACACCGGCATGGGTGAGGCCGATGGCGCCGAGTTTTTCGTTCCAGGAGTGCTCAACGAGTCGGGCAGCAGTGGACAGAAGGCGCCCTGTGGGCCAGTGATCCATATCAGGCATAGCAGCAAGTATAGCCAAATGCCGATTAGCACTCGTTCCACCTGCTTACTAGGCTGTTGTGTCCCGCCCGCGACAAGGAGAAAAACAATGGCTGAAAGACTGGTTACCGGCGATAAGGCACCCGCGTTCACCCTCCAGGATTCCACCGGCAAGGACGTCAGCCTGGCTGCCCGGCCCGGCCGCTCCACCATCGTCTACTTCTACCCCGCTGCCGCCACTCCCGGCTGCACCAAGGAAGCCTGCGATTTCCGGGACAGCCTGGCCTCCCTGCAGGCCGCCGGCTACGACGTCCTGGGGATCTCCCCCGACCCCGTCGAGAAACTGGCAAAGTTTGCTGACAAGGAGTCCTTGACGTTCCCGCTGCTTTCCGACGCGGACCACGCCGTGGCCGACGCCTACGGCGCCTGGGGCGAAAAGAAGAACTACGGCAAGACCTATGAGGGCCTGATCCGCTCCACCATCGTGGTGGACCCCGACGGCAAGGTGGCGCTGGCCCAGTACAACGTGCGGGCCACCGGCCACGTGGCCAAACTGCGCAGGGACCTCAACCTCGACGCCTGACCGGCCCGCAACTTCCCGGGCAACCACCCTGGCAACGCTACAATGGACACTGGCATCCGCCGTCGAGCATTTTCGGTTCACGGCAGGAAGCTGAGCGCGAGTGGTGAAATTGGCAGACACGCAGGATTTAGGTTCCTGTGCCTTCGGGCGTGGGGGTTCAAGTCCCCCCTTGCGCACACCGAATCCCCCGGCCCCGGCCGGGGGATTCCTGCGTTAAGCACCGGCAATCCGGTCGCCAATTTCTGCCCCGAATAGAAAAACTCCGAAGATCCACCCATCCGCCGATGCCCACCCGGCGAATAGCCATTGAGACACCAGCCAAGGGCAGGTGCCCACCCAAAGGCAGGCCGCACGCCACGAAACCAAATGTCCGACGGCGGCAGGCAAACGATCCAAGGAGAACCCAAATGCAGACCTTCAAGCGCACCACTTTCACCGTCGCAGGCGTTGCAGCAGCCGCTCTGCTCAGCCTCACGGCATGTGGCGGTTCCGGCAGCACCTCCGGGTCCTCGGCGTCGTCGGCGCCGATGTCATCCGCCCCCAGCTCCAGCATGGCATCCCCGTCCAGCACCAGCATGGCATCACCGTCCGCAAGCTCCTCGGCGGCAAGCATGGATCCGGCCGCCAACCTGGTTGGCCCCGGTTGCGCCGCCTACGCCAAGCAGGTGCCCACCGGCGCAGGCTCCGTTGAAGGCATGGCCCTTGACCCGGTCGCCGTCGCAGCCTCCAACAACCCCATCCTCACCACGCTCACCGCGGCAGTGTCCGGCAAGCTGAACCCCAAAGTGGATCTGGTTGACACGCTCAACGGCGGCGAGTTCACGGTCTTCGCTCCCGTGGACGATGCCTTCAAGAAGATCGACCCCGCCACCATCGAAACGCTGAAGACCGACGATGCGCTGCTGAGCAAGATCCTCACCTACCACGTAGTGCCCGGCCAGATCACCCCGGACAAGATCGCCGGCACGCACGCCACCGTCGAAGGCGGCTCGGTCACGGTGACCGGCAGCGGCGACAACCTCAAAGTGGACAACGCCAACGTGATCTGCGGCGGCGTCAAGACCAAAAACGCTACGGTCTACCTGATCGACTCCGTGCTCATGCCCAAGTAAGCCTTCTTCCACCCCCAGCACAGGGCCGGGTCCGTCTGAAACCCGGCGGAGCCGGCCCTGTCGCGCGTCACGTGCTTGCCTGAAGCTGCCCGCAAGCCCGGTCCTCTAGACTGGTCCCGGCCCGCAAGCGGCGGAGCCGGCAGCATCCAGAGGTGATAAACGAGTGCCCAGCAGTACATCGCGGCGGACGGTCATCAAAGCAGGCGCCGTCCTCATGGCGCTGGGCGTGACGTCGTGCACGGGTGTGCCGTCTCCCTCGCCCACATCCGGTCCGCCCAGTTCCGCCCCGGCGGAGCCCGAGGCCACCTTCAATTTCGGCACCGCTGCCCAGCCCCTGGGACTGGACCCGGCCCTGTCCAACGACGTGGAGTCCCAGCGCATCACCCGGCAGATCCTGGAGGGCCTGGTGGGTGTGGACCAAACCACCGGAAAACCCACACCGCTGCTGGCAACGGAATGGAACGAGTCCAACGAAGGCCGTACCTATACCTTCAAGCTCCGCACGGGCGTCACCTTCCAGGACGGCACTCCGTTCAACGCCGACGCAGTATGCACGAACTTCAACCGCTGGTTCGCTTTCTCCGCCGACCTGCGGAAGCAGGCACCGGGCACCTCCTTCAAGGACGTGTTCAAGGCACATTCGGACGAGCCCGGGCTGTCGATCTTCAAGGGCTGCACCGCATTAGACCCCGACACGGTACAGATCGACCTCACCCAGCGCTTCACCGCATTCCTCCAGGCACTGACCCTCCCGGCGTTCGCCATCGCATCCCCTGCAGCCCTCGCCTCGGGCAAAGCGGACGTCCTGGACCAGAACCGGGGCGGCCAGGCAATGTCAGCCTTCGCCACGAATCCGGTCGGCACCGGCCCCTTCACCCTTGCCGCCTGGGGCACCGACAACGTCACCCTCGCCAGCAACAAGACCTACTGGGGCGACCGCGGCCAGATCGGCACCATCAACTTCCTGGCCTACAACCATCCCCAGACCCGCCTCCAGGCACTGCTGGACGGCACGATCGACGGCTATGACGCCGTCACCGTGGGGAATTTCGACCAGCTGGTCAAGCGCGGCAAGCAGATCGTGCAGCGCGACCCGTTCTCCGTGATGTACGTGGGCATGAACCAGGACATCCCGATCCTCCAGAACCAGAAGATCCGGCAGGCGGTGGAGCTTGCCATCGACAAGGAGACGTTGATCCGGAAGTTCTTCATCGACAACACCGCCAAGGCCACGCAGTTCGTTCCGCCCAAGATCAGCGGTTTCAACAATGACGCGCCGGCGCTCGGACACGATCCGGCCAAGGCCAAGGACTACCTGAAAGAGGGCGGCTACGCGGGCGAGGAACTGAAGTTCTACTACCCCATGAACGTCACCCGCCCGTACCTGCCCACCCCTGAAAAGGTCTACGCCGAGCTCAGCCGCCAGCTCACCGCCGTCGGCTTCAACATCCGGCCCGTGCCCGTTGACTGGTCGGACGGCTACCTGCAGAAGGTCCAGTCCGCCGGCGACCATGCCCTCCACATCCTTGGGTGGAACGGCTCGTACTCGGACGCCGACAACTTCGTCGGCCCCCTCTTCGGGCAGAAAAACGGCGAGTTCGGATACCAGGATCCGCAGGTCTTTTCCAAGATCAACCGGGCGCGGGGACTGCCTGACGGGAAGGAACGGGATGAGCTTTATCACACCATCAACGCCCAGATCGCCGCGACGGTCCCGGCGGTTCCCATTGCCTTCCCCATCTCCGCACTGGCCCTGTCCGACCGGGTGCTGAACTACCCCGCGTCACCGGTCTTAAATGAAGTTTTCACCAAGGTCCAGCTAAAGCCTTGACGGGCCCGGCCAATTTCAGTATGCGGGCTGCGCGGGGATATTCTGTGACAGCCAGAGCCGCTGCAATCGGAGACTGATCGTGACCTTCATTTCCAAGACCCCACACGCCGACGTTGTCCTGATAGGCGGCGGCATCATGAGCGCCACGCTGGGGGCATTCCTCAAGCAGCTGGAGCCGGACTGGACCATCTCCCTGTTCGAACGGCTGGACCAGCCGGGACTCGAAAGCTCAGACCCCTGGAACAACGCAGGAACGGGCCACGCCGCCCTCTGCGAACTGAACTACTCCCCCGCAGCCAAAGACGGCTCGGTCAACCCCGCCAAGGCACTGCTCATCAACGAACAGTTCCAGCTGTCCCGCCAGTTCTGGTCCCACCTGGTGGACAACAGCCTGATCGGTTCGCCCAAGGGCTTCATCAACACCGTTCCGCACATGAGCTTCGTGATCGGCGAAGACCACGCGCGGTTCCTGAAGACCCGCTACGAGGCCCTCAAGCCCCACACCCTGTTCCGGAGCATGGAGTACTCCGAGGACCACGCGCAGATCGCCAAGTGGGCGCCGCTGATCGTCAAGGGCCGCGACCCCCAGCAGCGTATTGCCGCCACCCGGGCCGCCGAGGGCACCGACGTGGACTTCGGCGCACTGACCCGCGAGCTGACCACCTACCTTGGGAACACCGGCGTCGAAATCAACTACGGCCACGACGTCACCGGGATCTCCCGCGCGTCCGACGGCGGCTGGGACCTGACGCTGAAGCACCCCAAGTCCGGAGAACGCGGCAAGATCCACGCCAAGTTCGTCTTCGTCGGCGCCGGCGGCGGCGCCCTGCACCTGCTCCAGGCGTCCGGAATCCCGGAAAGCAAGGGCTACGGCGGCTTCCCGGTCTCCGGCCAGTTCTTCCGCTGCACGGACGAGGCCATCGCCGCCCAGCACAGCGCCAAGGTCTACGGCCAGGCCTCCGTGGGTGCACCGCCCATGTCCGTTCCCCACCTGGATACCCGCTACGTCAACGGGAAGCGTTCGCTCCTGTTCGGCCCGTACGCAGGCTTCTCCACCAACTTCCTGAAGAACGGCTCCTACCTGGACCTGCCCCTGTCCATCCGCCCCGGCAACATCATCCCGATGCTGGCGGTGGCCAAGGACAACATGGACCTCACCGCCTACCTGGTCAAGGAAGTGGTCAAGCGCCAAGACCAGAAAGTGGAGGCGCTGCGAGAGTACTACCCCGAGGCAAAGGGCGGGGACTGGGAACTCATCACCGCCGGCCAGCGTGTACAGATCATCAAGAAAGACCCGCAAAAGGGCGGCGTCCTTCAGTTCGGCACTGAAGTGATCGCCGGCCGCGACGGCTCCATCGGCGCGCTCCTGGGCGCTTCGCCGGGGGCGTCCACCGCTGTCCCCATCATGATCGAACTGCTCCAGAAGACGTTCCCCAAGAACTTCAAGGGCTGGCAGTCCAAGCTCAAGGACATGATGCCCGGCTACGGGGTGAAGCTGGATGAGAATCCGGACCTCGCCGCGGAGCTGGAACGGGCCACGGCCAAGTCCCTCCAGCTGGAAAGTGTTTCCGCCAGCCACTGACCCTGCCGGGGCCAGCGGCTGGCACCCCCAGGGCTTGTACCAGTCACTTAGACCCCCAGGAGACCACCCATGTTCCGGTTGGCGCACCTTTCCCTGGCGAACCGGGCCCTGATCGCGCTGATCACCGTCTTCGCCTCGGTCTTCGGCGTGATCACCATGTCATCGCTGAAGCAGGAGCTCATTCCTTCCATTGAGTTCCCGCAGATCACCGTGCTCAGCTCCATGCCGGGTGCCTCACCCGAGGTAGTTGACAAGCAGGTCAGCGGTCCGCTGGAAAAGGCGCTGAACGGCGTGGAGGGGCTGGAATCCACCTCCTCCACGTCCCGGACGGGTGTCTCCCAGATCACCATGGTGTTCACCTACGGATCGAACCTGGACCGGGCCCGGAACCAGATCGACCGGGCCATCTCCAATGCCAAGCGGACGCTGCCCAGCGACGTCCAGCCGCAGGCCATCGCCGGGAGCATCAGCGACTTCCCCATCGTTTTCCTCGCCGTTTCTTCGGACAAACCGCTCAGTGAACTGAACGCGGACCTGCAGCGCCTGAGTGTCCCCCGGCTGCAGAAGATCGACGGCGTCCGCAGCGCCGACGTCACAGGGGGCGCCACCCAGCACATCGAGATCCTCCCCCGCACCGACGCCATGGCGGCGGCGGGGGTAGGCGTCACAGCCATCCGCGACGCCCTGTCCAACAACGGCGCGCTGATCCCTGCCGGAACACTCCAGGACCAGGGCAGGACCCTCTCGCTGCAGATCGGCAGTCCGGTCGATTCCCTCGACGCCATCAAGGCCCTCCCCCTGTCCGGCACGAAGAACGCGGCGACCATCGGGTCGGTAGCAGATGTTTCGCTCAAGGATGACGAACGCACCTCCATTACCCGGACCAACGGCGCCGAGACGCTTGCCGTCTCCGTGACCAAGAAACCCGAGGGTGACACGGTGGCCATCTCACACGCGGTGCGGGACTCCCTTAATGATCTGGAAGCCGAGCTGGGCTCGAACGCCAAGTTCACACCCGTGTTCGACCAGGCGCCGTTCATCGAAAAGTCCATTAAGGACCTCACCACGGAGGGCCTGCTGGGGCTGGGCTTCGCCGTCGCCGTCATCCTGCTCTTCCTGATGTCTGCCCGGTCCACGCTGGTCACGGCCGTGTCCATCCCGCTGTCCCTCCTGATCACGTTCATCGGCCTGTCAGCCACAGGCTACTCGCTGAACATCCTGACCCTCGGCGCGCTCACCATCGCCATCGGCCGAGTGGTGGATGACTCCATCGTGGTCATTGAGAACATCAAGCGGCACCTCAGCTACGGCGAGGAAAAGTCGACGGCGATCCTCACCGCCATCCGGGAGGTGGCCGGCGCCATCACCGCGTCCACGCTCACCACGGTGGCGGTATTCCTGCCCATCGCGTTTGTCGGTGAACTGGCCGGTGAACTGTTCCGGCCCTTCGCCCTGACCGTCACCATGGCGCTGCTGGCATCGCTGCTGGTGTCCCTGACCATCGTTCCGGTGCTTGCCTACTGGTTCCTGCGGAACCCCAAGGGCGGGAGCGCCGGTGCCGCTGCCGGCTCCCGCGAGGCCCGGCGCATTGCCGACGAGGCCAAGGCGAGGGCCCACGACGCCGAACAGCGCAGCCGCCTGCAGCGCGGCTACCTACCCATCCTTCGCTCCACCCAGAAGCACCCCGTCATCACCCTGGTGGCAGCGGTCCTGGTGCTCGGTGCCACCGGCGCCATGACGCCGCTGCTGGCCACCAACCTCCTGGGAAACTCGGGGCAGAACAGCCTGACCGTGCGCCAGGTACTGCCGGCGGGGACCAGCCTGGCCGATACCAGCGCCGCCGCCATCCGGCTCGAAGGGGTCCTGCGCGGCGTCGACGGCATCAAGGACGTCCAGGTGACGTCCGGGAACGCCCAGGCCGGCTTCGCCGCCCTCACCTCCACCGGATCCTCCAACTCAACGTTCACCGTAGTCACGGACGAAAAGGCGAACCAGGAGCAGCTCCAGGAGACCGTGCGCTCGGAGCTCGCGAAGGTTCCCGATTCCGGAAAGATCTCCGTAGGCACGCAGCAGGGCGGCTTTGGCACCTCGTCCACCGTTGACATCACGCTGAAAGCGGCCACCAGCGCCGACCTGCAGTCGGCCAGCGACACCATGGTGGCGGCCATGACGGGCGTGCCCGGCACCAGCGAGGTGGCGAGCAACCTCGCCGCCAGCAACCCGGTGGTGCAGGTCAAGGTGGACCGGGCCAAAGCCGCCGCCGCCGGGCTGAACGAGGAACAGGTGGCCGGCGTCCTGGCCTCCACCATCAGCCCCATCCCCGCCGGTACGGTCCGGATCGACACCAACGACTTCCCCGTCCGGATCGGCCAGGGCACCAAGTTCACCAGCATCGATGCCGTCCGGAACATCCCGCTCCCTGCGGGCGGGCGGCCAGTGACGCTGGGAAGCATCGCCTCCGTCGAACAAGTGGACGTCCCGGTCTCCATCACCGCCAGCAATGGGGAGCGCACCGCCAAGGTGTCCATCACGCCGTCGGGCTCCAACCTGGGCGCCGTGAACACCGAAGTCCAGAAGCGCCTGGCTGATGTCCAGCTGCCGCCGGGCGTTACCGCCACCATCGGCGGTGCCACCACCCAGCAGGCGGAGTCCTTCCGGCAACTGGGCCTGGCCCTGCTGGCAGCCATCGCCATCGTGTACGTGATCATGGTGGCCACCTTCAGGTCCCTCGTGCAGCCGCTGATCCTGTTGGTCTCGGTTCCGTTCGCGGCCACCGGCGCCGTGGCCCTGCTGCTGCTCACCGGGGTTCCGCTGGGCCTGCCCTCGCTGATTGGCATGCTGATGCTGGTGGGCATCGTGGTCACCAACGCCATCGTGCTGATCGACCTCATCAACCAATACCGGCAGCCTCACGACGGGCGGCCGGGCATGAACGTGGCGGACGCGATCACCAACGGCGCCCGGCAGCGGCTCCGGCCCATCCTCATGACGGCACTGGCCACCGTGTTTGCCCTGACCCCCATGGCCCTGGGCCTCACGGGCGGCGGGGGGTTCATTTCGCAGCCGCTGGCGGTGGTGGTGATCGGTGGCCTGGTGTCCTCCACCGCGCTTACCCTGATCCTGGTCCCCGTCCTCTACCGGCTGGTGGAGGGACGGCGCGAGAAGAAGGCGCTGCTGCGGGACCTGCAGGACCGGCCGGAGGTCGGCCCCGGTTCTGACATCGACGCTGAGTTCCGCGACTGGACCACTGGGCAGGTCCCCAAAATCAGCGGCCGCCGCGCCGCCCCCGGGGCCGAGTAAGGCCCACCATGCCCGCGATGCCCGCGCCAACTCCTGGTGCGGGCATCGCTGCGTTGCGGGCCTTTCCCTGGCACCAGCACTCGGGAATAATCCCCGCGCCCTGCTGTTACAGATGGCGATAGATGCAAATGCATCTAAATTGGTCTACACTGGAACCAAGCCAGCAAGTCCAGGAACGGAAAGGCACGTCATGCAGATCGGTGTATTCAGCGTCAGCGACATCACCACGGACCCCACCACGGGCCGCACCCCCACCGAACACGAGCGCATCAAGGCGTCGGTGGCCATTGCCAAAAAGGTCGAGGAAATCGGCATGGACGTCTACGCCATCGGTGAGCACCACAACCGGCCTTTCTTCTCCTCTTCCCCTACCACCACGCTGGCCTACATCGCGGCCCAGACCGAACGCATCATCCTTTCCACGGCCACCACGCTGATCACCACCAATGACCCGGTGAAGATCGCCGAAGACTTCGCCATGCTCCAGCACCTGGCCGACGGCCGCGTCGACCTGGTCCTGGGCCGCGGCAACACGGCCCCGGTGTACCCGTGGTTCGGCAAGAACATCCAGGACGGCGTGGAGCTGGCCATCGAGAACTACAGCCTCCTGCGCAAGCTCTGGGACGAGGACACCGTGAACTGGTCCGGCAAGTTCCGCACCCCGCTGCAGAACTTCACCTCCACGCCCCGCCCGCTGGACGGCGTTGCCCCGTTCGTATGGCACGGTTCAATCCGCACCCCGCAGATCGCCGAGGTGGCCGCGTACTTTGGTGACGGCTTCTTCGCCAACAACATCTTCTGGCCGAAGGAGCACTACCAGCAGCTGATCGGCCTCTACCGCGAGCGGTACGAGCACTACGGACACGGCAAGGCGGACCAGGCGATCGTTGGGCTGGGCGGACAGTTCTTCATGCGGAAGAACTCACAGGATGCCGTGAAGGAATTCCGACCCTACTTTGACAGCGCGCCGGTCTACGGCCATGGTCCGTCCCTGGAGGACTTCACCTCTCAGACCCCGTTGACCGTAGGCAGCCCGCAGGAAGTCATCGAAAAGACCCTGACGTTCCGCGAGTACTTTGGTGACTACCAGCGCCAGCTGTTCCTGATCGACCATGCAGGCCTGCCGCTGAAGACCGTCCTGGAGCAACTGGACTTGTTCGGGGAGGAAGTGCTGCCGGTCCTCCGCAAGGAGTACGCAGCCCTCAAGCCCGCGCACGTCCCCGAGCCGCCCACCCACGCGGGCCGCGTGGCCGCCCTTCTGGCATCCCAGGACGCCGGCAACTCCGCCCCGGTGGCCTGATGGCTGCGGGAGGATCGGAATCGCCCGTGCGGCTGGCGGCGGAAACCTGGGAATCGCTGTTCCGGGCGCAGGTCGCTGTCATGCGGAAGCTGCAGTCCGGACCCGCGTTCCGGAAGCTTGCGCTGAACGAATACGACGTCCTGTTCACGCTCTCCCGCTGCCCGTCCGGCTGGCTGCGGCTCAACGAGCTCAACGACAACGTCCTGTTGAGCCAGTCCAGTCTCAGCCGGCTGGTGGAACGGCTCGAAAAGCGGGGACTCGTGGCCCGAATGCCGGCACCGGAGGACGGCCGCGGCGTGCTGCTCAAGCTTACGGACGAGGGCCGGGAACTGCAGAAGGAGATTGGCCGCGAGCACGTCCGGGACATCTCGGCCCTGGTGGCGCCGGCTCTGACGCCCGCAGAACAGAAGGAGCTCATGCGGCTGACCGACAAGCTCCGTAACTCGCTGGGGAAGCGCTAGCCCAGCTGCAGCAGCCGGGCGGGATCCTCGGCCGGCAGGTCCCCGTCCACCACCGCGGTCACGCGCAGCTGGTTCAATACCAGGCTTCCGCCCACGGTGGAAAGGAAGGCTGTGTCGGACGAGTCCCGGCCCGCAGTAATGCGCAGCATCGACTCCCGGGGGGCCAGCCCCGTGGGGTCGATGACGTGCCAGGCGCCCTGCACGTAGGCTTCCGCGACGGCATGGAAATCCATGGGGTTCAGGCCAGGGGCGTAGACAGCGGCGAGGCGGGCAGGGATGTCCTTGGAGCGGAGCAGGGCGATGGCCAGGTGCGCGAAGTCACGGCAGACGCCCCGCCTGCTGAGGAGGGTCTCCACCGCACCGTCCGTGCCGCGGGAGGAGCCGCTGATGTACCGCAGTTCGCCATTGACCCACTCGCGGACCGCATGCACCAGGTCGGCCCCGTGGACCCCGCCGAATTCCGCGTAGGCCGTCGGCAGCAGCCGGTCCGACTCGGCATACCGGCTGGGACGCACGTAGCGGATGCGGTCGGCCAGGCACGCCTCCTCGGGCACGGCACGGCCGGTCACCGTGGCCGCGTATTCCACCGTGACTTCGGCAGGCTCGGCGAACTCCATGTAGTGGAACCGGCCCCCGTGGTGGTCCGAAACTTCCGTAAGGGGAACCGCCGCTCCACCGGCGGTCACGGACAGGGACTCTTCAAAGGATGCGTAGCCGCTGTTCCTCGCTACGGCGATGGCCATGGCCACCTTGGTGTTGGCGATGGTCCTGAAGGCCAGGCGTGCGGAAACAGAGCGTTCCATGTCTCTCCGGGGGTGTGGGGGGCGGAAGGCAAGTCGGGCGCCCCGGCACCGGTGGGCGCGGGCAGCGGGACTAGTTTTTGACCTTCAGCGACATTAGCATCCGCTGCACGTTGGCGAAGTCAGGGCTCTCGTTGACGTACTGGGCCGCCTGGCCCAGCGTATCGAAGGCCTTCGCCGGGGCAACCTTCTCATCCGGTGCGAAGGCTTTGAGGGACACCAGGTCACCGAACGAATAGTCCCCCTTCCCGGCCGGACCACGGACCACATTGCGCAGCTCGCACGCCTGACCGTCAGTTCCGCCGACCAGGTTGGTGATGCCATAGGACCCAAAGAAGCGGTAACCCTGGATCACCCGGTAGACCATGCGCGGCGGGATGGTTCCCTCCCCGCCCTGCGCGGCAACGTCGAACGGTACGCTGCTGATCACCGTGTACGGGCGCCGCGCGCTTTCCGGGCATTCAGCGGACGACGGCGGCAGTCCCGTCCGGAGCGCGGCCATGAAGGTTCCGTCGGGCTTCTTTACTTCAACCTTGAGTCCGCCGGGAAGGACGCCTTCCTCCGGCGCCACGGACTGGGCAATCCAGTCCGCCGGCAAATCGAAGCTGACCGCCTTTGCGGGATCGGAGAACGTCTTCCACGACGTTGCGGTGGGCACAGCCTGGGGTTCGCCGGAGGTCGTTGCTGATGCCGTTGCTGATGCTGCTGCGCTGCCGGCCGGCGCCGCAGACGTCGCAGTTCCGGTTGACGCAGTTCCGCTAGATACAGCTCCGGAAGATGCTGTTGCCGACGGTTCCGGTTGCGCCGTCCAGTCAGGGGCGGCCTGGGGGCCGGAGCACCCCGCCAGCAGAACCGCGGTGGCCGCCATGGCCATCCCGGAGAGAAAGTACATACCGGAGCGAACAGCCTTTGCTGGCGTGCCTGTCATGGGACCCAGCCTAGCCCGGCCCCCTCTCCTCCCTGCCGTTGCGGCGTTTCCTGCACCCTTCGGCGCGGCCCCCAGCCGGCCCACGAACCCGCCGCGGGCTGTGGCACCTGCCGCGCGTGTCGCCGTCGGACGTCTGTCACCCCGCCCTGGGACTAGGCTGGAGGCTATGTCGGAAGAGCAGCACGGCGCAGCCGAAGAGAACCCCGCGGACATTTCCGCCCTGGACATCGCCGACTGGCGGCTGCGGACCTTTGCGCTCTACGACAACGTCCGCCGGATCTCCGCCGACAGCCCGTCCGAGGCACACTCATACTGGCGCCACCAGCGGGACCTGATGTTCGCCACGCACCCGGCTTCCGCACTGACCGCAGCGGACAAGGCGCGCTTCTCCGGCCTCAAGACTGCCGACTACGATCCCATCTACCGGTTCCACGTCCCGCTCACCAAGGAAGGCGCGGGCCGCGAGCTGAGCATGGACACGGGAACCGACGGCGTGGTCCACTTTGTCCGCCTTGGCACCTTCGACCTGCCGGAAATGGGCCAGCTGGGCGTGTGGAAGATCCATGGTTACGGCGGCGGTATCTTTGTGCCGTTCCGCGACGCCACGGCAGGCCAGCCGGGCGGAAGCTATGGGGCCGGGCGCTACCTGCTGGACACCATCAAGGGCGCATTCCACGGGGTCCAGGGATCCGGGCCGGATGCCATGTTCGTCCTGGACTTCAACTTTGCCTACAACCCCTCCTGCGCCTACAACGAGGCGTGGGCGTGCCCCCTGCCCGGTCCGTCCAACCGGCTGGCCGTGGAAATTCCCGTGGGCGAGCTGTACTGATGCCTGCCGCCCCCGGTAACGCCGCGTGAGGGAAGGTGTGTCCGCGCCCACCGTTACGGAAACCACCACCCGGCGCTTACCCGCCACCAGGCACTACCGTGGCGTGCTGCGTTTTCCGGTCATCCGGCAGCTGCTGCGGTTTTCCGGCGTCGGGGTCATCTGTACTGCGGCGTCCCTGGGGCTCTACGCGCTGCTGCGGCCGTGGCTCGGCGCGCAGCTGGCCAACGCCGTGGCACTGGTCCTCACGTCGCTGCTGAACACGGCCCTTAACCGGCGGCTGACCTTCAAAATTGCCGGCGAGCAGCGGCGTACCCGTGACCACCTCAACGGCCTGGTGGTGATCGCCGTGGCGCTGGTGATCACCGGCAGCAGCCTGGGTGTGCTGCACTGGTTCAATCGGGATGCCACGGTTGGCGACGAACTGGTGGCCACCACGCTGTCCGGCTTCCTTGCCACCGCCGTGCGCTTCAGCATGCTGCGGCACTGGATTTTCCGCCGGGCGCGCCACCGCTAGGGTTCCGGCACCGCCAGGGTTCCGGCACCGCCAGGGTTCCGGCACCGCCAGGACAGGCGCCCGGCTACCGGCCCTGGCCCGCGCCCAGGTTCCGAACGCCGGCGACCGCCGCTTGGACGGCGGCCGCTGCCGTGTCCAGGTCCTCCCGGGTCACCGACGCGTCGAAACTGAAGCGTACCGCCGTCTGGGCCACCTCGGCCGGCAAACCCAGCGCCGTGAGCACGGGCGATGGCGCGTCTGAGCCGGCAGCGCACGCCGAGCCGCTGGAGCAGACCACGCCGCGGCGTTCCAACTCCAGGAGCACCGACTCGCCGCTGGTCCCGGGGAAACAGAAGGATGCCACCGACGGCAGCCGCTGAGAGGGGTGCCCGGTGAGCACGGCGTCCGGCACTCCAGCCAGCACCGCGGCAATGAAACGGTCCCGCAGGGAGGCCACCCGCACCTGATGCTCCGCCTGTCCGTCCCTGGCCAGCGTGAGGGCAGTGGCAAGACCCACGGCACCGGCCACGTTTTCCGTTCCGGAACGGCGGCCGCGTTCCTGGCCGCCGCCGTGGATGACCGGTTCCAGCCTGGTGCGGCTCCGGACGAACAGCATGCCGCAGCCTTTGGGTGCACCCAGTTTGTGTCCGGAGATGCTCATGGCGTCCACCCCCAGCGCGCGGGTGTCCAGCGGCAGCCAGCCAGCGGCCTGGACGGCGTCGGTATGGAACGGGATGCCTTGGGCGTGGGCCAGTTCCGCCAGGGCGGCGATGGGCTGGACGGTGCCTACCTCGTTGTTGGCGTACATGATGCTCACCAGCGCGGTTTCCGGGCGCAGCACGCCGGCCAGGGCAGCCGGCGTGACCAGGCCGGTTGCATCGACGGGGACGACGTCCACGGTGAAGCCATGGAAGCGTTCGAGGTACCGCGCGGATTCCTCCACAGCGGGGTGTTCGACGGCGCTGATCACCACCCTGTCCAGCAGTGGGTTTGCTGCCTGCCGGGCCAGGGCAATGCCTTTCACCGCAAGGTTGTCCGCTTCCGTTCCTCCTGACGTGAACACAATCTCGCCCTGCCGGCAGCCGAGGACATCCGCCACGGCCGACCGGGCCCCGGCCAATGCCGCAGCTGCGGATTCGCCGAGGGTGTGGTGGCTGGAGGGGTTCCCGAATCCGCCGGTGAGGTAAGGCCACATGGCGTCGAGTACCTCGCGGCGGACCGGGGTGGTGGCGGCAGCGTCCAGGAAGATCACGGCGTCCCCGCTACACGGTCAGTTCGACGTCGAGGCCCAGGTCCAGGGCGGCCACGGTGTGCGTGAGCGCACCCACGGAGATCACGTCCACGCCGGTGGCGGCAATGGCCGCGACGGTCTCGAGGTTCACATTGCCGCTGGCTTCCACGCGGGCCCGGCCGGCCACGAGGGCAACGCCTGCCTTGAGTTCCTCGATGCTGAAATTGTCCAGCATGATGGTGTCCACTCCGGCGGCCAGCACGGGTTCGATCTGGTCCATCCGGTCCACTTCCACTTCAAAGTGGGTGGTGTGGCCCAGCTGCGTCTTGGCGGCCAGCAGGAGCGCGGTGAGTTGTGCCGGGTCACCGCCGGTCATCACGGCCAGGTGGTTGTCCTTGGCAAGCACAGCGTCGGAGAGGCTGTACCGGTGGTTTGCGCCGCCGCCGCAACGCACCGCGAAGCGTTCAAGGATGCGCAGGCCGGGGGTGGTTTTCCGCGTATCGGTGATGCGGGCCCGGGTCCCCTCGGCAAGCCGCACGAATTCGGCGGTCTTCGTGGCGATGGCGGACATCCGCTGGACCAGGTTCAGTGCCACGCGTTCGGCCATCAGCACCGAGCGGGCGCTGCCGCTGACCCTCGCCAGGTGCGTGCCGGCGTCGAACGTCCCACCGTCCGCCAGGAGCAGGTCCACCTGCGTGGCGGGATCCACCAGCTGCATGGCGTCGCGGAACACGGTGGCGCCGCTGAGGACGCCGGGGACGCGCGCGTTGAGGACTGCGGTGGCGCTGGCACCGGCGGGGATGAGCAACTGCGAGGTGATGTCACCGGAAGGCGCATCCTCAGCGAAGGCCCGTTCCAGGATGTCCCTGACGGGGGCCGGCGGGAGGGTGAGGTCGAGTGCCGGGCGCAGGGACACAGCCTGGTCGATCACGGCGGGGTCAGTCATGGAGCAGGCTCGCTTTCGGGCGGAGGGACGACAGGTTGTCAGTTTCGACGGGTTCATCGCTGCGGTAATGCGCCCCCAGAGAGTCACGGCGGTCAAGGGCGGCAGCGACCAGCAGTTGGGCAGCCAACAGAAGGTTCCGGTCCTCGTGTGCCACTGGGTCGGCGGAGGAATTAACAGCATCAGGACGGACGACGCCGGCCCAAGAGTCAAGCGTCCGGCCAGCCTTGAGCAACAACTCCCCAGAGCGCAGCACTCCGGCATGGGAGGTCATGAGACGGCGAAGAGCCTCCCGGGAGAAGGGTTCTTCGGATTCCCCTCCCCCACCGAAGTTGGACGGCCAACTCCCGCCTGGCGCACCTGACCGATCCGCCGCGCCTTCTAAAGCAGCAGGGACAGCGACGTGAGCACTTGCGTTTCGCGGCAGGGGTGCGGAAGCGTGGGGCAGTTCCGGAGGTCCCGAAAGCGCCGTTGTCGCGTGAGCGTCCGCACCGGCCGCCGAGCTTGCGAGGCGGTCGCCGGTGCGAGGCGCGAGCGCAGGCGCCGAGGGACCTGCGGGGCTGCCCTCCAGGAAGGATTCGACAGCGCGGCGGCCGAATACGAGTCCCTCCAGGAGGGAGTTGCTGGCCAGCCGGTTTGCCCCTTGGACGCCGGTGCAGGCAACTTCGCCGGCGGCGTAGAGGCCGGGGACGGTGGTGCGGGCGGAGAGGTCGGTGCGTACCCCGCCCATCCAGTAATGCGCGGCGGGGGCGACCGGTACGAGTTCGCAGGTCCAGTCGATGCCGGCGTCGCGGGTTTTGCGGGTGAGGGTGGGGAACCTCTGTTGGAGGAAGCCCGCGCCCCTGGCCTGTTCGATGCCGCGGGCGTCGAGGTAGACGTGGCCGTTGGGGTCGCCGAGCTTGGCCAGGTGGAGGGCGATGCTGCGGGAGACGACGTCGCGGGGTGCCAGTTCGGCATCGGGGTGGTAGGCCTGCATGAAGCGGCGGCCGCCGGAGTCCAGCAGGATGGCCCCTTCGCCGCGGACGGCTTCGGAGATCAGCAGCGGTCCGTCCAGCCGGGCGGGATGCGCTGTGGCGGAGCTGACCAGGCAGGTGGGGTGGAACTGGAAGAACTCAAGGTCTGCCACTGCCGCACCGGCGCGGACGGCGAGCGCCAGTCCGTCGGCGGTGGCCACGGCCGGGTTGGTGGTTTGGGCGAACAGTTGACCCGATCCCCCGGTGGCGAGCAGGACCGCATCCGCGTCCAGGACCGCAGGCCGGCCGTCCTGGAGGTACTCGACTCCTGCCACGCGCCCGTCCCGGGTCACAAGGGCGGTGGCCTGGGCGTGCGTGAGGATGGTGAGCTTTCCGTCATCCTGCCGGGACAGGACAGCCCGGATCAGCGCACCGGCCACGCGGGCGCCAGTGGCGTCTCCTCCTGCGTGCAGGATCCGCGGGGCACTGTGGGCCGCTTCGAGCCCAAGGGCCGGACCGCCGTCGTGCATGGCCTCATTCCCCGCCGCAGCGTGGCCCGCATCGAACGCAACACCGTAGCGCTGGAGGCCTGCGATATCGCGCTCCGCCTCCGTACACATCAGCCGGACTGCGGCCTCGTCGCAGTGTCCCGCACCGGCGCGGAGTGTGTCGGCGATGTGTGCGGCGAGGGTGTCTCCCGGTGCGGGTTTGGCAAGGACGGCAGAGATGCCGCCCTGTGCGTACCAGGTGTTGCTGTTCTCCAGCGCGCCTTTGGTCAGCAGGACCACGTGCGCTCCTGCGTCGGTGGCGAGCAGCGCAGCGTAGAGGCCCGCGATGCCGCTTCCGACGATGGCCAGGCGGTGGTTCATCACGGCCTCGCGGCGAGCATGCGCTCGAGCGCCGTCCGGGCATTGGCCTGTACGTTGTCATCCACGGTGATGCGGTTGACCACGCGGCCGGCCACCAGTTCCTCCAGTACCCAGGCGAGGTAGCCGGGGTGGATCCGGTACATGGTGGAGCAGGGGCAGATCACCGGGTCCAGGCAGAAGATGGTGTGCTGCGGGTACTCGGCGGCAAGCCGGTTCACCATGTTGATTTCGGTGCCGATGGCGAATGTCGTGGGCTCGGTGGCGGCGGCGATGGCTTTCTTGATGAAGTCCGTGGAGCCGGCGGAATCCGCGGCGTCCACCACCTCCATGGGGCATTCGGGGTGCACGATGACCTGGACGCCGGGAAAGTCCGCCCGGGCCTTCTCGATTTGGGCCACGCTGAAACGCTTGTGCACCGAGCAGAACCCGTGCCAGAGGATCACGCGGGAGTCCAGGAGCGCCTGTTCGTCATTGCCGCCCAGGTCCTTGCGCGGGTTCCACATGGGCATCTGGTCCAGGGGCACCCCCAGGGCCTTGGCCGTGTTGCGGCCCAGGTGCTGGTCGGGGAAGAACAGGACCCGCTGGCCCCGCTGGAATGCCCACTCGAGGACGGTCTTTGCATTCGATGACGTGCAGACGATGCCGCCGTGTTCGCCGCAGAACGCCTTCAGGGCTGCGGAGGAATTCATGTAGGTGACGGGGATGACCGGGACCCGGCCCTCGGCGTCGGGCTCGGTCCCGAAGATCTCTTCGAGCTGTTCCCAGCACTCCTCCACGGAGTCCGCGTCCGCCATGTCCGCCATCGAGCAGCCGGCCGCCAGGTTGGGCAGGATGACGGCCTGTTCCGGCGTGGAGAGGATGTCCGCGGTTTCCGCCATGAAGTGGACGCCGCAGAAGACGATGGCCTCTGCCTCCGGTCTGGTCAGCGCGGCGTTCGCGAGCTGGAAGGAGTCACCCACGAAGTCGGCGTACTGGATCACCTCATCGCGCTGGTAGAAGTGGCCCAAAATGACGGCCCGGTCACCCAGGACCGCCTTGGCGGCCTGGATCCGTTCCCCGAGTTCGACGTCGCTGGCCACCTTGTACTCTTCGGGCAACTGGCCCTGGCGCGGGGTGTTGGCCGGAGCCGGGTCCGCGCTCGAGGCGCCCGGGCCGTAGGCGGGCACGCCGGCGAGCGCCTCGGCCAAATCGTAGTCCCACGGGCCTTTGGCCAGCGCCGGACTGCAGGTGCTGCGGTCAGCTGCTGCGCCCTTTTCGGCCTGTTCGCGCGTGATCAGCTGGATTGCCGTATTGACGCTGCTCATGGTGTGCTCCTGTTGTCTGGGTCAAGGCCTGGCCGGCCGGTGTAGCGGTAGAGGCGTGGCGGGCGGTGCTTGCCGCCCTGGAGGTATTCCCCGGTTTCTTCGATTTCGGGGGTGGATTTGAGCTGCCGGCGGAAGTTGGCCGGATCCAGCTGGCGGTCCAGGACGGCTTCATAGACTTCGCGGACCTGGGCCAGCGTGAAGTACTCGCCCAGCAGGTGGTAAGCCACCGAACCGTAGGCCAGCTTGTTCCGGAGGCGCCAGAGGGCGTAATCCACGATCGCGTTGTGGTCGAACGCCAGCTCACTCAGGCGGTCTGCCCGGAACCATCGAACGTTTTCAGACTCGTCAGCAAGCGCTGCTTCCGTTGGCTGGACCAGGGCCCAGTACACAATGGACACCACCCGCTGGGTGGGTGAACGGTGCAGGCCGCCGAAGGCATAGAGCTGCTCAAGGTAGCGGGGCGCAAGGCCGGTGGTCTCCTGCAGGTTCCGGGCGGCGGCGCCTTGGAGGGACTCCTCATGGCTGAGGGGTCCGCCCGGCAGGGCCCACAGGCCCTTGAAGGGCTCCCGGATCCGGCGCACCAGCGGAAGCCACAGGGTGGGCCGGCCCGAGGTCTCGCTCGGACGGAGGGCGAAGATCACAGTGGAGATGGCCAGCGACGGCGGCGCGGCCTGCCGCTCGGAAACGTTCGCCGAACTGTAGTACACCCGTTCCACCACCTTCTATCGCCCTTGACCGCCCCCGCGCGTTCATCCTTAGTTATGGTCAACTTGACCAAAACTGATTCTACGGCCGGCCGCACCCGAAAGGGAAATATTTCTTCCGGGCGGGCAGCCCGCCAGGCGCGCAGCAAACGGGGGCGCTCTTCCCCGCTTCCGGGCCCCCTCCCGGCCCTCCGTTTCCGGGCAGGTTCGGGAAGCGGTAAATTCAAGACGTCCCACGAGGACCCCGGCCCCGGAGGCCGGACCCATCACCAAGCCCCCAGAAGGTGCATTTCCCCATGACGACGAAGTCTGACCGGACCACGTCCGCCACATCATCACCCACGAAGACCCCTGCCAGCCACAGCATGAAGCCGCGCCAGCTCACCATGATGGGGCTGGGCAGCGCCATCGGGGCCGGATTGTTCCTGGGGTCCGGCGCCGGCGTCCAGGCGGCGGGGCCGGCGGTGCTGGTCTCCTACCTCGTGGCCGGAACCCTGATCATCCTGGTGATGTGGGCCCTTGGCGAGATGGCGGCAGCGAACCCGAACAGTGGAGCCTTTTCCGTGTACGCGGAGCGGGCACTGGGCCGGACGGCAGGGGCCACCATCGGGTGGCTGTGGTGGCTGCAGCTGGTAGTGGTGATTGCGGCCGAGGCCCTGGGCGCGGCCGGGCTGCTGTTCTCCGTCTGGCCGGTGGTGCCGGTCTGGGCGCTGGCGCTGTTGTTCATGGTGGTCTTTACCGGCATCAACCTGGCCGGTGTCCGGAACTTCGGTGAGTTCGAGTTCTGGTTTGCCATCCTCAAGGTGGCCGTGATCGTCCTGTTCCTCGTTGTCGGTGCCGCGCTGCTCCTGGGCCTGCTGCCCGGCGTCGGCTCCCCCGGCGCGGACAACCTCACGGGAAACTTCGCGCCCCAGGGCCTGGGCGGTGTTGCCGGGGCGCTGTTCGTTGTGATCTTCGCGTTCGGCGGGACGGAGATCGTCTCCGTGGCCGCAGCCGAAACCGAGGATCCCGAACGCAGCGTCGGCAAGGCCATCCGGACCGTGGTGTGGCGCATCCTGGTGTTCTACATCGGCTCCGTCTTCGTCATTGCCGCCGTCCTTCCCGCCACGTCCAAGAGCCTTGCCTCGCCCTTCGCCGGCGTGCTGGACGCTGCCAGAATCCCCGGCGCCTCCACCGCCATCACCCTCGTGGCCGTCGTCGCGCTCCTCTCGGCGCTGAACGCGAACCTCTACGGTGCATCGCGCATGGTGTATTCGCTCTCCCAGCGGAGCGAGGCGCCCCGGGTCCTCACCCGGCTGAACAATGCCGGCGTGCCCCTGCTCGCGGTGGCAGTATCGGTGGCCTTCGGCTTCGTCGCGACTGTCCTCGAGCTGTTGTTCCCGGAACGGATCCTGCCGGCGCTCTTCCAGCTGGTGGGATCCACGTGCCTGGTGGTGTGGGGCAGCGCCCTGGTCTCCCAGCTGATCCTGCGCCGGCGCGCGGACCGGGACGGGACCCCGCTTCCCCTCCGGATGAAAGGCTTCCCCGGCCTCACGGTCCTGGGCCTTGTCCTCCTGGGCCTCATCTTCGCCGTCGGCTTCAGTGCCGAGGGCAGCCGCATTCAGCTTTTCAGCACCTTTGCCCTGATCGCCGGCATTGCGCTGGCGTGTGCCGCCGGGGCCCGCCTGGCCAGCAGGACCCGGCCCGGCAACAGGTAGAGTGGAGCGTACCTTTCCAACGAAGACGCACCGACGCGCCGGGCCCGCCCAGGCGCCGTACCTGATTGGGGAACACACCATGAGCGGCAGGCACACCGGACAGCAGCACGGGCACACCGTTGAAGGGACCGACCCGCAGCTGTACGTGGCAGTCCATGAGCCCGCCACCGATGCGGGCCTCCGGCCGGTCCTGCTGCTGCACGGCTTTTCTTCCTCCTCCAAGCTCAACTGGGAGGACACCGGCTGGGTGTCCGCCCTGCTTGACGCCGGCCGACGGGTGATCACGGTGGACCTGCCGGGCCACGGCCGCAGTGGTGCGCCTGAGGATATGGATTCCTACTCGCCCAGCAGGATCCGGGCGGACCTGCTGCAGGCAGCGTTCGACGCCGGCGCGCGCCCCCTTCACGACGGAGACCCTGCCAGCGGGCTGGACGTCGTGGGCTATTCCCTGGGCTCCCGGCTCGCGTGGGAGTTCGCCGCAACCCAGCCCGAGCTGGTGCACCGGCTGGTGCTCGGCGGACCCAACGACTCCGACCCGCTGGCCGCATTCGACCTCAGGGCCGCCCAGGACTACCTGGCGGACGGCACGCCGATCAGCGACGAATCCACCGCGCAGCTTCTCAAAATGGCCCTGCTGCTGCCGAGCAACAACATTTTCGCGCTGCTGTCGCTGGTGGAGGCCATCAAGGCAGAACCGTACGACCCCGCCGAAGCTGTACCCCACGTTCCCATGCTGTTGGTGGTTGGCGACAAGGACGAGCGGGCCAAGACCCTGCCCAAGCTCGCCGAACTGGCCCGCGGTGCCGGCTCCATGGCAGAGCAACTGGTCCTCCCGGGCCGGAACCACACCAACGCCATCACCAGCAGGGCCTTCAAGCAGGCCGCCATTTCGTTCCTGGGCGTCTGACGTTCCAGGCCTGGCGGATGCCAGACAGCAACAGCCCGGACCCTGGGGTCCGGGCTGTTGCTGTCTTACTTCCCGCTTTGGGTGACGGTGGGTGGGGATCAGTGGTGGCCGCTGACGCCGAGCGGGCGTCCCTTGGTCTCCTTGGCGAGCACCACGCCCACGGCTGAGATGACGCAGAGTGCCATGATGTAGATGCCGATCGAACCGGTCCATTTGGTGGACTGCAGCAGGGTTTCGGCGATGGTTGCTGCGAAGGCGCCGCCCAGGATGGCGCCGAAGGCGTACCCGATGGAGATGCCGGAGTAGCGCACGCTGGCGGGGAACATCTCCGCGTACATGGCGGACATGGGTCCGTAGGACAGGCCCAGGCCGATGGTCAGGACGAACAGGGCGACGCCGTAGAGCACGATGTCCTTGGTGTCGATCAGGGCAAACATGGGGATCATCCAGGCAAAGACGATGGCGTACCCGATCAGGAAGGTCTTGACGCGGCCGATGCGGTCGGACAGCCATCCGCCCACCAGGGTGAAGATCAGCCAGCCGAAGGATGCCAGCGTGGTGGCCAGGAGGATCTGCGGGGTGGGCATCTTCAGGGTCTTGGTGGCGTAGGAGATGAAGAACGCAATCAGCAGGTAGCCTGCTGCGTTGTTGCCGATGAAGATCAGGGTGGAGTACAGGACGGGCAGCTTGTGGTTCCGGATCAGCTCACCCAGGGGTGCCTTGCTCTCCTTCTTCCGCAGGGCCATCTCTTGGAAGACCGGGCTCTCTGCGACGGCGCGGCGGATCAGGTAGCCCACCACGATCAGGACGATGGAGAGCAGGAACGGCACGCGCCATCCCCAGGCTGCGAAGTCTTCCTTGGACATGCTGGTGTTGAGGAAGAACAGCAGGCCGGTGGCCAGGATCATCCCCACGGGCACGCCGATCTGCGGGTAGGCACCGAAGAGGCCGCGCCGGTTGACGGGCGCGTGCTCGACGGCCATGAGGGCGGCACCGCCCCATTCACCGCCGGCGGAGAAGCCCTGGATAACGCGCAGCAGGATCAGCAGCACGGGGGCCCAGGCGCCGATCTGCGCGTAGGTGGGCAACATGCCAATGAGGGCGGTGGCCGCGCCCATCATCACCAGGGTGAAGACCAGCATTGCCTTCCGTCCCAGGCGGTCACCCAGGTGCCCGGCGATAACGGCGCCGAGGGGACGGAACAGGAAGCTGATGCCGATGAGGGCAAAGGACAGGATCTGCGCCAGGCCCGGGTTGGACTCGTTCAGCGGTGCCAGGAACAGCGGCGACAGCAGCGTTGCGGTCAGCTGGGCAAAGATGAAGAAGTCGTACCACTCGATGGTGGTGCCGACGAGGGTGCCGGCGAGGACCTTGCGCTCCTCCCGCCGGGTGCTGGGACCGGCGAGTGTATCCACCTTGGAAGGTGTGGTCATTGAAACTCCATTGTTTATTGGGCAGCAACGCCGCCCGTACGCCTTCAGGATTACCGACAGAACGGTCAGTTAGTTAGTAGGGTACTACGAAAGGTGTGATGCGGAACACGGGATGGTTGGAATTTGCGCCGAACGGTAGGGTGCGCAAGTTCCATATTGGAACTACAAGTTCGCATAAAGGACATTGCCGGGAGGCTGAGGTTGAGACAAGAGTCACGGCGCTGAAGGCCCGCCCGCCTAGGATGGACATTATGACTCCTCCAGCAGCCGCAGCCCCGGCGGGAGCGGCGACCCAGGCTTCGCCTTCCCAAACCCTTTCGCGTGGCATCCGCGCCCTCGAAATCCTGGCGGCGGCCCCCGGGCCGCTGACCATTGCGGAGCTTGCCGATGCCATGGGCGTCCACCGTTCGGTGGCCTACCGGATCCTGCGCACCCTGGAAGACCACTCACTCCTGGTTCGGGACGACGCCGGCCGGGTCCAGCCGGGCCCGGGGCTGGCGGTCCTGGCCCGCGGTGTATCGCGCAACCTGCAGAGCGCTGCGTTGCCGGAGCTGACCCAGCTGGCCAACTCACTGGACATGACCGCGTTCGTGGCGGTGTGGGACCATCACGACTGCATCACGCTGGTGACGGTGGAACCGCGGCATTCGGGGGCTACCGTTGCCCAGCACCCGGGCACACGGCACCCCATCAACGCGGGCGCGCCAGGGATTGCCATCCAGTCCGCCCTCTCGGAGGAAGAGTGGGACAGGCTGGCGACGGGCATGCCTTATCGCCCGGAGGCTGCGGAGGCACGGCGGAAGGGCTACTCGGCCAGCCATGACGAGGTGATCGCAGGAGTTTCCTCGCTGGCAGCACCCGTCCGGGTGCCCGGTGGGCGTCCGGCCGCACTGGCCGTCGTCTATATCCGTTCCGCCCATGACCCGGATTCCGTGGGCGCTGCCATCGCGGAAAGTGCGGCCAGGATCGAGCGCCAGCTGGCGTAACAGCACTGCCCGTCCCACCCGCGGCTAGGACCGGGGCCGCCCGCACGCAGGTGCCGCGTCAGGGCCGGCGGCGGAGGACGACGGCGGTTCCGGCACCGAGCAGAGCCAGCGCCGCCGCCGCGCAGACCGGAACGAGGAACGCGGCTGCGGCCCCGTGGAGCTGGGCCAGCTGTCCGCCAACCGAGGACCCGATGGCCGTGCCGGCGACAATGCCGCTGGCAAGCGCGGTCATCACGGTGCCAAGCCTGCCGGCAGGTGCCACGTTCCCGCCCACGGCGAAGACGGTGACCATGACCGGACCCACCGGGAGTCCCAGGACCAGCAGGACCACCGCCATCATGGGCAGCGACGAGGGCACCAGCAGCAGGACCGCCAGCCCTGCCATCAGGATTGCGCAGAGAACCCAGCGCAGCGCCAGGCCTGCGCGGCGCGGCCAGTAGGCGACCGAGAGTGCTGCTGCGGCGGAACTCAAACCCATGACGGCGTACAGCAGCCCCGCTATTTCCGCGCCGCCCAGCCCGGCAGAGAAGGCGCTGAGGGCAGCCTGGGTGGAACCAAAGAATGTCCCCATGCAGGCCATCGCAAGGACAGGCAGGGCTACAGACCATGGCAGCTTCACGGCACGTGCAGAACCCTTGCGCTTCCCGCCGGCCGGACGCCGGGTGGCCGGTACGGCCCGGTGGGTGGGGTGAACGGCGAAGGCCGGCACCAGCGTGATGGTCATGGCCGCTGCCAGGACCAGCGGAAGCCAGGGCGCCACGAGGCTGGCCAGAATCCCCACCAGGGCGGGTCCAAGGACAAACGTCACCTCGTCGGCCGTGCTCTCGTAGGAGAGGGCTGTGTCCAGGTCACGGGCAGAACCGCCGGGCGGTGCCGTTGGGCCTCCGGCTTTGGCCGTCAGGGACATCCATCTGACCCGGGCCAGGGGCCCTACCTGGGGGCAGGTGGCACCGGCCGCGAAGGCTGCAGCCAGGACAGCGGACGGGAAATCGCCGGACGCGGCGGTGCCATTGGCGGCAAGGACCAGGGCCAGCACGGCCACTGTATTGAGCACGGCCGCCAGCAACAGGAGCGGCCGCTGTCCCCGCCTGTCCGCAAGGGACCCCAGAACCGGAGCTCCCAGGGCCGAGCCGATACCCACCGCGCCTGCTGCTGTGCCGCCGGCGGCAAAGGAGCCGCTGGCCGAGGTGACGAGGGTGAGCGTGCCCATGGCCAGCATGGCCAGGGGAAGCCGCGCAAAGAGGCCCAGCGGTATGAAACCCGGGCCGGCCAGGTGGGGAAGGCGCGAAAAGCGTCCCCGTCCTGCCCTTTCCGTGGTGTCCGGGTCAGGGCCTTCCCCGCATGGAACGGCACGGGCAGGGGTGGTGCCGGCTTGGGAAGGGCTGGCTGCTGAAGGGCTCGTCGGTGAAGGGCTTGTTTGTGGTGTCACTTCGGGCTCGCTCAGTAGGTGCGCACCGTCCCTCCTCCCGATGCGCGCAACCCGGTAACGCAGTCAGTATATCGGCCCTGGCCAGCGGACAGTCAGACGACGGCGTCCAGGCTTTCGGAGATCCGCAGGGTGGATCCGTTGCGGTTCTTGACTACCTGCAGCTGGGTGCTGATCCGCTGTTTCATCTCGGCAACATGGCTGACCAATCCCACTACCCTCCCGCCGTCACGAAGTCCTTCGAGGGCATCCATGACCTGTTCCAGGGATTGGTCGTCCAGGCTGCCGAAGCCCTCATCAACGAACAGGGTTTCGATTTCCACCCCTCCGGATTCCTGCTGGACCACGTCGGCAAGTCCCAGGGCCAGGGAGAGCGAGGCCATGAAGGACTCACCTCCGGAAAGCGTGGAGGTGTCCCGGCGGAATCCTGTCCACTGATCCACTACTTCCAGTCCCAGTCCCGACTTTGCACCGCGGGCGGCCTTGGCGTCCGTGTGCTGGAGAAGGTACCGGCCGTCGCTCATGGCCACCAGGCGTTCGGATGCAGCAAGGGCCACCTGTTCCAGCCGCGCGGCCAGGACATAGCTCGTCAGGCTCATCCGGTACGTGTTCTCGCCCCGCCCGGCTGCGGCGTCGGCCAATCCCGAAAGCATCTGCGCCCGCTCTGCGGGCTCACGCGAGGAGCAGGCCAGCGCTTCATATTCGGCGGCGATGGACTTGAGCGATGCCAGGCACCGGCCGGCCAGACCGGCAGCGAGATCGGCCTCCCGCGCCGCATTCCGGGCTTCGGCCGCGACGAGGCGCAGCCCCGCCAGCCGTCCCTCGTCTGCAACGTATCCGCCGGCCGCTTCGTCCAGTGCGAGCACGATGTCTTCTGACTCAAACAGCCCGGCAACGCGGGCTGCTTCGTCCTGGGCGGCACGGATGGCGGACTCAAGGGCTGCCAGTTCAGCGGCGCCGAGGAGCTGGCTGCGGGCCTCGCCCGCACTGGCGAAGCCGGCAGCCGGCAGGGCCCCTTCCAGATGCTCCCGGGCTTCGGCTGCCTGCAGCCGCGCACCGTCCAGGCGCGCCTGCGCTTCGACGGCTTTATCCAGTACTGCAGCCGCCTCTTCAAGTGCCCGCAGCCGGCGGTCCAGGCTGCGGTGGCCGCCCCGAAGGCCGGCCAGCGCTGTGTCCAGGGCCGCGACCTGTTCAGCCAGGTCGGCGAGGGACGCCGTGGTTTGGGACAGCTCCGCCTCCGTTTCGGCCAGCGTGGCCCGGGCCTGGGTGAGGCCTGTGTCCAGGGCGTCCAGCCGCTGCCGCCTGTCCTGCAGCTCCTTCGCGGCCTGCTCGGCGTCCACCGCCGCGGCAAGGGCCTCAGCCGCGCCGGAGCGTGCCTCCTTCATCGGCGTGGTCCCGCCCTGGCCGGCGAGGACGGCCACGGCCTGCTGCGCCTCGGCAAGATCTGCGGCAACCAGGGCATGGGCTGCCTCAGCAGCCTCGTAAAGGCCATGGGCCCGTTCCTCATCCTGGGCAAGGGCCGGTCCTCCGGTGCCCGCATCTGCCGGGCCGGGGTGGTGTCCGCTTCCGCAGACGGGGCAGGGGCTTCCGGGAACCAGCCCCGCTGCCAGTTCCGCGGCAGCGTTGGCCAGACGTTCCTCCCGCAGGTCCAGCCAGCGGCGTTTCGCCTCCAGGAGGTTCTCCCGCGAGTCTTCATGGCGGCCCTTGGCCCGGTCCCTGTGCTCGACGGCGGTCCCGTAGCGGCGGACGACGTCCAGCAGCTCCGCCGCAGCTCCGGCTTCCTTGCGCCGCAGCGCGGCTTCCACGGAACGGCCCTCCAGCTGGTCCATGCCGTCCGCGAGCTGTTCACGTTCTGCCACCAGGCGCGCGGCGCGCTGGCCCAGCGTCCCGACGGAGAGTTCCAGCTCCCCCAGCCTGCCGGCCAGCCCTTGGTGCCGCTTCCGCAGGTCCTGGAGCCTGCCTTCGTCAGGGAGCCGTGCCTCGACGACGGCCAGCAGCGAACGCAGCCTGCCCAGTTCCTCCGCAGCCCCTGGCAGGCTCCCCCGGGCATCCTCGGGCGCGCCCGGGCTGGAAACGGTATCCTCGGTTATCTCAATGCTGAGCTGGGCCAGTTCGCCGCCGTCCCCGGCGGCCAGGCGGAGCAACGTCATGGCCGATTCGGCGGCCGCGGCGGCGCCGCGGACCTTGGCGGCTGCGGCATCCACCGCCTGCAGTTGCCCTTGGAGAACCTCGGCCTGGCGGTGCCGCGCAAGCCGGGAGGCAGTTTCTTCATGCTGCGCGGTCCCTGCCTGGACGGCCTGTTGCCGTGCCACGGCCGCTTTGAGTTTTCGGTGCCGCTCATGGCGCGCAGCCTCCTGCTCAGCCTCTGCGCGGCGGTCCTGGTTGACTGCTTCAGCAGCTGCGGCCTGTTCCGTGAGTTCGGCCAGGCGCACGCCGGCAGAAGCCTGCAGCCAGTCAAGGCGGCGTGGGATGTCATCCGCCGGCGGCGCCCCCGCCTCAGAAAGCTGGAGCGGGGCTGCCTCGGTCTCGGCACGCGAGGCCAGGAGGCCGAGTTGCGCGGACAGGACGGCCACGTCCTCCCGTGCGGCGGCGGCCTGCCGGGACAGTTCCTGTTCCAGGGCTTCAAACCTCTGGGTGCCGAAGAGCTTCTGCAGCAGGTCCAGCCGGTCAGCAGCCTTGGAACGCAGGAAGGCAGCGAAATCTCCCTGCGGCAGCATCACCACCCGGGTGAACTGTTCACGGTCCATGCCCAGCAGGGCCATGATCTCTGCACCCGCTTCATCATTGCGGGCGGACTTCTCCACCCAGGCGCCGTCCACCCGTTCGCGGAGCAGTGTCTTGGCCTGCTGGACCGTGAAGCCGTTCTTTCCACGGGCGCTGGGCTTTTCCCATGCCGGGGAGCGGGTCACTTCGAAGCGGCGTCCCTGTGCGGAAAATTCACAGGTAACGGCGGGTTCCTGCCCGGGCTCGGCGTGGTCGCTGCGCAGCCGTTTACCGTCCTGCCGTGCGCCCGGCACGGAGCCGTAGAGGGCAAAGCAGATGGCATCCAGGACGCTGGTCTTGCCGGCACCGGTGGGCCCGTTCAGCAGGAACAGGCCGTGCGCGCTGAGGCGGTCGAAGTCGATGTCTTCGGTTCCGGCGAAGGGCCCGAACGCGCAGATGCGCAGTTGGTGGATCCTCACCGCGAGACCTCCAGGAGCCTGACGTTTTCCAGGGCGGCCGCGAGCGCAGTTCTTTCCGCGGGGTCGGCGCTCCTTCCCCGCACGTGGTCCAGGAACCCGCAGCAGACGGCGAGGTCGTCCGGCGCGCCTGCGAGCCTGCTGCTGTAGCTGGCCTCCGTGGCGGCTGCGGCGCCCTGGGGATCGAAGGCAAGGACCAGCGTGTCCGGGAACCTGGCGCGCAGCCGTTCCATGGCACGGGAAGGGCGCTGGGAATCCGTCAGGGTGATCTGGCAATACGCGTTTTCAGCCCAGGCATGCCCCGGATCCGCCAGCAGCTCCTCCAGCGGTCCGCGGAGAACGGCCAGGGAACGCGGGGCCTCCCAGAGGACTTCCGCCACCGACGCAACGCCCTCCGGGCCGATATTCACCAGCCAGGCACCCTTCTGGTGCGTGGACTCGGAAAAGGAATAGGCCAGTGGTGACCCCGAGTACCTGACCGAATCGGACAGCTTCTGCCGACCGTGCAGGTGGCCCAGGGCGGTGTAGCTGAAACCGTCAAACAGGTCCAGCGGAACAGCTCCCACGCCGCCGATGCTGAGGTCCCGCTCGCTGTCAGAACTGATGCCTCCGCTGGCGAAGGTATGGGCCAGGACCACCGAGTGGATGGTGGCGGAGGCAGCGCGCCGGGCGATGTCCTCCCGGATCAGGCCGGTTGCCGCACGGGTGACCTCGAAATGGCTTGCCGTGTCCACCCCCAGCTGTTCGGCGACCATCCTGGGCTCAAGCCACGGGATGCCGTAGAGCGCCAGGACGGCGTCCTTCCCCGCAGCATCCGTTCCCAGCGGCAGCAGCAGTGGCTGGTCGAGGTCCTCCACCCTGGTGCGCAGGTGCACTCCCCCGCGTTCCAGCAGGCGGGATGCGAACCCAAGGCGGATGGCGGAGTCGTGGTTGCCGCTGGTGAGGACCACTTTTGCGCCCGCGGCAGTGAGCCGGACCAGTGCGTCGTCAAGCAGGTGGACCACGTCCACGCCCGGAAGCGCCCGGTCATAGACGTCGCCGGCGATCAGGACAACGTCAACGCTGTCCCGCCCAACCGCCGCCACCAGCTGGTCGACGAAAGCCCGCTGGGCGTCCAGCATGCCGACGCCGTGGAAGGAGCGGCCAAGGTGCCAGTCCGAGGTGTGAAGTAACCGCATATTCCTAAGCTATCGGCAGCCACTGACAGTGCAGAAAAACGCCGCGGCAAACAGCGCTCAGGACCTTTTTCCGTCGAAGAACTCCTGGGCCTCGCTCACGCCGGGCCTCTCCTGGCGGCCAGCCTCACCGGGGACTCCCTCATTCACGTCGGCGTCGTTGTCGGCGGCGGGTTCGGCTTCGGCAGCGCCGTCGGGTTCATCGGCAGCCTGCTCGTCCACATGGGGAGCCGGGGAATCAGCCAAGGCCGTGATACGGAACACCAGCCCGGCAATGGCAGCTCCAGCCAGCGGCGCCACCAGGAAGACCCACAGCTGCTCCATCGCCCAGCCGGAGCTGAAGACGGCGGACGCGACCGCACGGGCAGGGTTGAATGGCAGGTTTCCCACCGACTGGCCCACTTGGAGCAGCGCAGCAAAGGACAGTCCGACGGCGACGGGCGCCACCGTGCGGCTTCCGCCTTCACGGCCGGCGGCCCCCAGGAAGACAGCCACGATGATGGCGGCGCCCAGCAGTTCCAGGAGGACGACGGCCGCGAGCGGAGCCTGGATGATGGAGTGCTCACCGAAGCCGGCGGCCACGGTGTCGAAGGCGGTGCGGCTGTCCGGGATGCTGGGCAGGGTGCGCAGGATTCCGAACAGGGCCAGGGCGCCCACCAGGGCCCCGAGGATCTGGGCGGCGGCGTACGCGGCGGCCGCGCCGGCCCGGATCCGTCCGGCCAGGAGGTGCCCCAGGGTGATGGCCGGGTTGAAGTGGCCGCCGGAGATATGCCCGAAGGCCAGCATTGCCGCGGTAATGGCCAGGCCGGCAGCCAGGGCGGAGGGGACGGGGCTGGACTGCGGAATGCTGAACAGCGGCACGCCCAGCCCGGCCACCGCCAGGAAGAGGCTGCCGAAGGCCTCGGCCGCCAGTCGGGGCAGCAGGCCGGTGGGCGCGGCAGCCGTGACTCCGGGCTGCACTGCGTCGCGGGCTGGGACAGGGGTGCTCATGGTGGGACCTTTGCGTTTGGGTTCTGGAGTCAGGCTGCTGCTGGTTGCTGCGGCGCCGCGGCCGTCCAGCAATGTGTTGCGGCGGCGCCGGTGGCGCCGGTGGCGCCGGACAACCCGAGCAGTATTCCAGCCCAGGCTGTGCGTTTGCTGGACGGCAGCTGTCTGCCGGGGTGCCGGGACAGGGTGCTGCCGGGCAACGGCGGGAGCGCTGGCCCCGGGCTACGGACGGTAAATTTACTCCATGAGCTCTAACCACGGCATCCCCGCGCCTACCCTTCCGTCCCGCATCCGCGGTTCCCTGCTGGGCGGGGCGCTGGGCGATGCCCTGGGCTATGCCGTGGTGTCCGATTCCATCGCCGACATCCGGGAGCGGTTCGGGGCGCAGGGCCTGGCAGGGTTCGAGGACCTGCAAGGCCCCTGCCATTTCTCCGATGACACCCAACTAACCCTGTACACGGTGGACGGACTGGTGGAGGCGCTGGAGTGGGCAAACTCCGGCGTGGGAGCGGACGTGAACGCGTGCCTGTGGCTGGCCTACCTGCGCTGGCTGGCCACCCAGGGTGAGGATGCCGGGCCGTCCGCACCGGCGCCCCAGCCGCGCTGGATCGACGGCAATGAGGTGCTCAGGCAGCGCAGGCATCCAGACAAGGTCTGCATCAGCGGGCTGGCATCCGGTGAAATGGGAACCGCGATGCGTCCGGTGAACCCCGAGGCCAGAGGCGCCGGCACCGTAATGCGTTCGGCACCGTTCGGGCTGGTGCCGCACATCACGCCCGACGCCGTCTACAAGTTGAGTGCCGACGCCGCCGCGCTGACGCATGGACATCCTGCCGCGCGGCAGAGTGCGGGCATCTTCAGCCTCCTGATCCACCGGCTGGTGTCCGGGGAGGAGCTGCGGGACGCCGCTGACGGCGTGACAGCGCATGCGGCCACCCTGGTGGACGTGGCCCCGGAGCTGCCGCAACGCCTTGAAGCCGCCCTCCGGCTCGCGGAGAAAGCAGATGTCGGCCCGGAGGAACTGCTCCAGGTGCTGGGCGGAGGCTGGACGGCGGAGGAAGCACTCGCCGTCGCGCTTTATGCCGTCCTCGCCACGCTCCCCGCCGAGGCTGCCGACGCGCAGCCCGCCGTGCATTTCCGGAGGGCCCTCGCGGTGGCGGTGAACCACAGCGGCGGCAGCGACACGGCAGGATCCCTGGCGGGGAACATCCTGGGTGCGCTGTACGGCGAGGCATGCCTGCCGGCGGAATGGCTTGAGGCCCTGGAAGCGCCGGAGGTCATCCGGGGCATGGCGGATCAGTTGGTGAAGGTTACGACCGGCGAAGGCTGATGTTGTTGCAGGCCTCGCAGACGTCCTCCGGGATCACTCCGCGGCGCTGCAGGAACCCGAAGATCGTGCATCCCAGGCAGAATCCGGCGAAGGCCTCCAGCGACGCAGCTATCACCAGGACGCCCAGGAGCGTCCAGGCTGCCGGCGCCGCACCGGCGGTCAACAGGAGCAGGGCGGCGGTGGATACTGCCGCGCCGATCCCCTGCGCAAAGCGCTTGGGCGGTCCCGGAACCAGCTTCACCATTCCCAGCCGCGGGGTAATCACCTTGACCGAAAGCAGTGCCAGGGGCGAAATCCTGGGGCCGAACAGCAACCGCAGCCAGAACCCGACGGCAATGGCCGCGAGCCCCCATCCGGAATTGGCCACGGCGGTGACGACGGCGAGCAGCACCACGAGCGCTGCCGTGGTGCGGGCGGCGTACTCGTTGACTGGGTTGGGAAAAGCGAACAGGGAGGCCATGACGCAAGGGTAGGAGGCAGCTGCCGGGGCGGCCAAGCTTTGTTGCG
The DNA here is from genome assembly GCF_059414985.1 of Arthrobacter sp. SAFR-044. Taxonomy (NCBI): domain Bacteria; kingdom Bacillati; phylum Actinomycetota; class Actinomycetes; order Micrococcales; family Micrococcaceae; genus Arthrobacter; species Arthrobacter sp. SAFR-044. The sequence continues at coordinate 123,082 of NZ_JBPFDN010000007.1, forward strand.
CCGCGTGACTGCGCCCCTTCCCGGCGGATGGGTCAGGCGCTGACGGCGGGTGCGCGTGCGCCCGCCCAGGCTTCCCCGGCGCTGTGGAGCGGCCCCGGCGCTGCGTCCCCGCTGCCCACCATCTGCAGGAACTCACCCTCGGACAGTACTTCGATGGCCTGCCCCCGCTCGTGGAGCTCCAGGACCCGGCGCGCCTTGCCGGTGAGCCGGCCCGAGCGCAGGTCCGCGGCAACGAACCCGTCCCCCACCACCAGGACGGTCGTCCGGGCGGTGACCCGGCTCTCGGTCCGCGCCCCGCACCGGGCCGACCGCAGTTTGGCTTCCGGACGGTTGATGGAGAGCTGCCCGGTGAACACCACCGTCTGGGCGTACAACGGATGGCCGGGCTCGGCGTCGAGGTTGGGCTCCGGGTTCAGTCCTTCCTCGGGCCAGCCGGACTGGAACCGGCGGACCAGGGCGGCCCCATTGCCGGAAGCACCCGCCATGGCCGTGAGGCTGGGCTTTGAGAGGTCCCCGGTGGCTGGATCGAAGGCCTGCTGCCGGGGCATGGCCAGTCCCAGGGACAAGTACAGTTCGGCGATGCTGTTGGCACCGTTGCGCGCGGCGATATCGATGAGGATGCCCGCACAGGCACGTGCATCCTCTGTAGCGTCGTGGTGGTTGACCAGCGGCACGCCCGCTTCCTCGGCTGCGAACGGGAGGGAATTGGATACCAGGGAGTAGCAGCGCCGCGACAGCATGACGGTGCAGACGTAGTCGTAGGCGGGCCCGGGCAGGCCCGATACTTCCAGCGCCGAGCGGATCACGCCCAGGTCGAAGGCGGCGTTGTGTGCGGCCAGCACATCGTCGCCGATGAACGCGCCGATTTCAGGGAACAGCTCGCCGAAACGGGGCATGCCGGCCACGTCGGCGGGAGTGATGCCGTGGATCCTGACATTGTGGTGGGCGAAGGAGTCGTACCCCGCCGGCGGACGCATCAGCCAGGAGGCCTCCGCAACGATCTTTCCGCCCCTCACCTTCGTCAGCCCCACAGAGCACGGGGAGCCCCGGAAGCCGTTGGCCGTTTCGAAGTCGATCGCCGTAAAGTTCAAACCCACGGCCCCTACCTTACCGCCGGGGAGCACCCAGCCCGGGAAGCACAGGCCCGTCAAGTAACCTTGAGGGGTGAACTTTCCTGTGATGAATGACCTCGCTGTGTCCATGCTGGGCGGTGCGGGACCGGTCCAGCCGAAAATGGCATCCTTCCTGCCCGATTGGCTGAACCCCCAGGTCTTCCTGGCCGATCCCGCACTCGCCCCCTGGGTGGTCCTGCTGGTGTGCGGAATCGTCTTCGCCGAAACCGGCCTGCTGGTGGGTTTCTTCCTGCCGGGCGATTCCATGCTGTTCACCGCGGGCCTGCTGGTGGCCACGGACACCATCAAGTTCAACATCTGGCTCCTTGCCCTGCTGATCGTTGTCTCAGCCATCATCGGCAACCAGACCGGCTACCTCATCGGGTCCAAGGCCGGCCCTGCCCTCTTCAACAAGCCCAACTCGCGGCTCTTCAAGCGCGAGAACGTCGAGAATGCGCACGCGTTCTTTGAAAAGCACGGCGGCAAGGCCCTGATCCTGGCCCGTTTCGTGCCGATCATCAGGACCTTTGTTCCGGTGATCGTCGGCGTGGCGCAGATGAGCCGGAAGAAGTTCTTCATCTACAACGTCATCGGCGCGGCGCTGTGGGGCGGCGGCGTGACGCTGCTCGGCTACCTGCTGGGAGACAAGGTTCCCTGGGTCCGCGACAACCTGGACATCATCTTCATCGCCATCGTGCTGGTCTCGGTGATTCCCATCGGCATCGAGCTCCTGCGCGGGATGTCCGCGCGGCGCCAGGCGGCCGCCTATGGTACCGACGCCGTCGATGAGTTCATCGAGGAGCACGGGCCGGAAGAGGAGCAGAAGACTCCCCGCAACATCCGTGGCGGACGGCCGGAATAGCAGGCCTCCACCCACTCCTGATTGACAGAAAAGGTGCGCACCCCGCCTGGGTGCGCACCTTCTTTGCGTGTTCTCTCAGCCGGCCGCCTCCAGCGCCGCCACAATCGAGGGCAGCAGTGCCCGGAAGGCCTTGCCCCGGTGGCTGATGGCGTTCTTCTCCTCGGCGGACAGCTCGGCGCAGCTGCGGTCCTCGCCCACCGGCTGCAGCACGGGATCATAGCCAAAGCCGCCGGCGCCGCGTGGTTCACGGAGCAGGACCCCCTCCAGCTGTCCATACTCCACCACCTCGCGCCCGGGGCCCTCGGCTTCCGCGGGCATGGCCAGCGCGGCAGCACAAACAAAGGCAGCACCGCGGTGTTCGTCAGGAACATCGGACAGCTGGTTCAGCAGCAGCTCCAGGTTGGCGGCATCGTCACCGTGCCGTCCCGCCCAGCGGGCGGAGAAGATCCCCGGAGCCCCGCCCATGACGTCCACGGCCAGCCCCGAGTCGTCGGCGATCGCCACCAGCCCGGTGGCGCCGGCCACCGCGCGCGCTTTCAGCAGGGAGTTCTCGGCGAACGTCACGCCGGTTTCGACGACGTCCAGCGCACCCGCCGCCGCTGCGTCCACCACCTGGGTGTCGACGTCGAGCCCCGGCACCTGTCCGCGCAGCAGTTCACGGAGTTCGCGAAGTTTTCCTTTGTTGTGCGTGGCGAGCACCAGCCGGGGAGCCGCACCGCTCACAGGGTGTCGGCCAGGGTCTCGCGCTGGATGGCGGCCAGCTCAGCGGTGCCCAGCAGCGCCAGGTCCAGGAGCTGGTTCAGCTCATCCCGGTCGAACGGGGCACCCTCTGCGGTGCCCTGCACCTCCACAAACTTGCCCGAGCCGGTGACCACCACGTTCATGTCGGTCTCCGCCCGGACGTCCTCCACGTAGGGCAGGTCAAGCATGGGGACGCCGTCGATGATTCCGACGGACACGGCCGCGATGGTGTCGATGAGTGGCTGGGCGTTCCTGGCGATGAGTTTGGTGTCGCGGGCGAACCGGATGGCGTCAGCCAGGGCCACATAGGCGCCGGTGATCGCTGCGGTCCGTGTGCCGCCGTCGGCCTGGAGGACGTCGCAGTCCAGCACGATGGTGTTCTCGCCGAGGGCCTTGGTGTCGATGATGGACCGCAGCGAACGCCCGATCAGGCGCGATATTTCGTGCGTGCGGCCACCGATCTTCCCCTTGACGGATTCGCGGTCCGAACGCGTGTTGGTGGCACGGGGCAGCATGGCGTACTCGGCCGTGACCCAGCCGCGGCCTTCGCCCTTGAGCCAGCGCGGGACACCGGCGGTCAGGGATGCCGTGCACAGGACCCTGGTGTTGCCGAACTCGATCAGCGCAGATCCCTCAGCCTGGTTGGACCATCCGCGGGTGATGCTGATGGGCCGGAGCTGGTCGGGGGCACGGCCGTCGGCGCGCACAATGGGCACTGCTGTTGCTTCAGATGTCATGCCTTTAGCTTATCGAGTGCCGGTGGGGCAGGCAGGCGCAGTGGGATCGGGCGCAGCTAGATGGTGTAGTGCACGCCCGCCACGGCAACCGCCACATCGCCGGGAAACACGGGACGGGCTTCGGCCATCACGGTGGTCTGGGATGTCCACACCGGGATGTGGGTCAGCAGGAGCCGCCGCGCGCCGGCTGCCGCGGCTGCCTCCCCGGCCCGCTTGCCCGTCAGGTGAACATCGTTGATGCCGTCGTCGCGGCCTTCTTCGAAGGCTGCCTCGCACAGGAACAGGTCGGCGTCCTTGGCTGCTTCCTCAAGTCCGGCGCAGGAATCGGTGTCGCCCGAATAGGTCAGGACCCGGGACAGCGGACTTCCGTCCTTGCCGGGTTCCACCACTTCCACGCGGAGGGCGTAGGCCTCCTCGATGGGGTGGTTCACGGCGAACGGGGTGATGGTGAACGGCCCCACGGTCACGGGTTCGCGTTCGGTCCAGTTGGTGAAGTCGAACTCTTCATGCATGCCGGGATCCAGGGGCAGTCCGTAGGCGGTGGCCATCCGGTCTGCCGTGGCGGCGGGCCCCCACACGGGAATCCGGCCGCGGCCCCAGCCTCCCGGCTTCCAGCGGATGGCAACGTGCAGCCCGCACAGGTCCATGCAGTGGTCCGGGTGCAGGTGGGTGAGGAAGATCGCATCGATGTCCTCCAGGTCGGTGTAGCGCTGGATGGCTCCGAGCGCTCCGCTGCCGAGGTCCATCACCACTTTCCAGGTCCGCTCGCCGTCCGTGGCGGTCAGGAGGTAGCACGACGCCGGGGACCCGGGCCCGGGGAATGAGCCCGTGCATCCCACAATGGTCAGCTTCACAGGGCGGACCCTCCGCCGCGGCGCGCACCGGTGAATCCGCCGCCCACGAAGTTGGAGGTCCTGGGCCGGTTGCGCGCGCTTTGCGCGGCGGCAATCATCTCAGGGGTGATCCGTGCCAGGCTGCCCGTGGGGTACTGCGCGGCCACATGGTCCACGTGCCGGACCGACAGTACTTCCGGGCCCAGGAACCGGCGGGCGAGCGCTTCGAACTGCCCGGCGTCACCCGTGGCCACGAAGTGGTGCTCGGGCGGGGCCTCCGAGGTGCGCTGCAGGTTGTGGGTGGCCAGGGCACGGTAGACGTCCTTGGCGGTTTCTTCCGCGCTTGAGACCAGGGTGACGTCGGCGCCCATGACGTAGGAAATGACGCCGGTCAGCAGCGGGTAGTGGGTGCAGCCCAGGACCACGGTGTCCACGCCGGCGGCCTGCAGCGGCGCCAGGTATTCCTCTGCGACCGCGAGAAGGGCCGCGCCGGTGGTGATGCCGGCCTCCACATAGTTGACGAATTCCGGGCAAGCCACGGAGGTGATGTCCAGGTCGGGTGCTGCGGCGAAGGTGTCCTCGTAGGCGCGGGACCCCACCGTGGCGGAGGTGCCGATCACGCCCACCTTTCCACTGCGCGTGGCCGCGACGGCGCGGCGGACCGCGGGCTGGATCACCTCGATGACCGGGATGCCGTACTTGGCGGTGTAGCGTTCGCGGGCGTCACGAAGGACAGCGGCCGACGCCGAGTTGCAGGCGATGGTGAGCAGCTTGACTCCGGAGTCCACCAGTTCGTCCATCACGCCCAGGGCGTTGGCGCGCACCTCGGCGATGGGGAGCGGTCCGTACGGCCCGTGGGCGGTATCCCCCACGTAAAGGATTGACTCGTTGGGAAGCTGGTCAATGATGGAGCGGGCCACGGTAAGCCCGCCGACTCCGGAATCGAAGACGCCGATGGGGCGGGATTCAGGGGCGGCGGCCGGAAGGTCGCTTTCGGCGGCCGCCGGCTGTGTTTCCGCCGGTGGTTCCATGCTCGGGGCTGTTGTCATGATTATTCGAGGATAGGTGGTCCCGGAAGCGTCAGCCATCATCTTGTGTCCGGCAACTCATGTCTGCTGTGTCACAGCGGACGGCCTCCCCTGGGCCGCCGACGCTCACCGCTTGGATTCCATCGACTGCAGCATGGCCTGCACCAGCGACTCCTGGAGCCAGGTGGTGAAGTTGTACACCAGCGCCAGGTAGCTCTCCACGTCCTCGGCCTGGGACCAGTCCTGCATGCGGTGGACGTGTTCGGCGTCGGCCTCGTCCCGGATGTCCAGCCGCTCCGCCAGGACCAGCCGCACGTCGTTCAACGCCATGGACCAGTGCCGGGCCCCTTCAGGCGTCAGCACGATCTCGTCCTTGTCCAGGTCCAGGGCAGCCGCCCGGAGGGCACCGATCTTTGTTTCCCGCAGCGACCGCTCGGTGAGCTGGCGGAACTCAAGGGACGCGGCGCCGTCGTCCTTCACCACGTTGGGAAGCAGCCGTTTGACGGCACGGTCCGTGGGTTCGGCCACGTCCATGTCCAGGCCGATGAGTGCGGCAAGCGGGTCCTGTCCCGTGCGGTCCTCGGGCTGGAGCATGGAGATGACGTCGTCGATGAGGCTGCGGAGCAGGTCCCGCTCGGCGGGTTCCAGGAAGCCCGTGATGCCCTTAAGCCCGTATTTGAATGCCTTAGCCACGCTTCCCCTTACCCTGGCCCGGACCGCCGGACTTGCCTGAATTGCCGCCGGGGCCGCCGCTGGCCTTTTCCACCGTGGCCCAGAGCCCAAAACCGTGCATGGCCACCGCGTGGCGCTCCACTTGTTCCTTGCTGCCGGAGGCAACGATGGAACGGCCCTTCTTGTGGACTTCCATCATGAGCTTGTTGGCTTTGCTCTCGGAGTAGCCAAAGTAGCTTTGGAAAACATAGCTGACGTAGCTCATCAGGTTGACGGGATCGTTCCAGATCACCAGGTTCCAGGGGATGTCCGGCGCGGTCAGGGAGTCGGTGGACTCTGCTGTGCCGGTCCGGATGCCCTCCTGTGTATCAGGGCCGGGCGCAACGCTTATGGTCATCTGTCCATTCTATGGGGAGGGTGGGCCCACGCCGGCGAGGGCCCCGCGGCGAAGCGAAGCGAGACGAGGGAGCCGGTGGGTGGGCCCACGCCGGCGAGGGCCCCACGGCGAAGCGAAGCGAGACGAGGGAGCCGGTGGGGACTAGAGTGACTTTCGTGAGCACCTCAGCCGGCTGGGACCATCCCCGCACGTCCTTTTACACCGACCACTACGAGCTGACCATGCTGCAGGCGTCCCTCCATTCAGGGGCAGCGCACCGCAGGTCCGTGTTCGAAGCGTTTGCGCGGCGCCTGCCTGACGGCCGGCGCTACGGCATTGTGGCCGGTACCGGACGCCTCCTGGAAGGCATTGCGAATTTCCGCTTCGGCGAGGCTGAGCTGGACTTCCTGGAGCGCACCAAGGTGGTCAACCAGGAAACGCTGGAGTATCTGGCCAACTACAAGTTCGCCGGTGACATCTGGGGTTACGCCGAGGGGGAGGCGTATTTCCCCAACTCCCCCATCCTGGTGGTGGAGGCCTCCTTCGCCGAGGCCTGCATGCTGGAGACCTACCTGCTGTCCGTCCTCAACCATGACACCGCCATCGCGTCCGCTGCGTCCCGGATGGTCAGTGCAGCCGGCGGCCGTCCCTGCATTGAAATGGGCTCCCGGCGCACCCATGAGGAGGCCGCCACCGCATCCGCGCGTGCGGCAATCATCGCCGGCTTTGACAGCACGTCCAACCTGGAGGCGGGCATCCGCTACGGCGTGAAGACCGTCGGCACTGCAGCCCACTCGTTCACGCTGCTGCACGATACCGAGCGGGAGGCCTTCGAGGCCCAGCTTGCCTCGCTGGGCGAGGGCACGTCGCTGCTGGTGGATACCTACGACGTCGAAAAGGCCGTCCGCACGGCCGTTGAGCTGGCGGGACCCAACCTGGGCGGCGTCCGGCTGGACTCTGGCGACCTGGTGGCCCAGGCGCAGTGGGTGCGCCGGCTCCTGGACGACCTCGGCAACGAGCACACCAAGATCGTGGTCACCTCGGACCTGGACGAATACGCCATCGCTGCCCTGCAGTCAGCCCCTGTCGATTCCTACGGCGTCGGCACGTCGCTGGTAACCGGCTCCGGTGCCCCCACGGCAAGCATGGTCTACAAGCTGGTCAGCCGGGCGGACGACGACGGCACCTTCGTCTCCGTGGCCAAGGCGGCCAAGAACAAGGCCAGCGTGGGCGGCCGCAAGTACGCACTGCGGAAGCTGGACGATCGCGGTACCGCTACCGCGGAAGTCGTGGGAGTGGGCCACCGGCCGGAGGATGACGGCAACGACCGTCCGCTGCTGCAGCAGTTCATGAAGAACGGCGAACTGGTGCCGGGATGGACCGGCCACGAAGGCGTGCTGCGCGCACGGCAGCGCCACGCAGATTCCATGGCTGAGCTGCCCCCGGTGGTCAACCGCCTGCAGCGCGGCGAGGCAGCGATCCCCACCATCTACGAAGAAAACTGAGGAGCACTGATGTCCCGCGCTTTGATCATCGTGGACGTGCAGAACGATTTCTGCGAGGGCGGCTCGCTCGCCGTTCCCGGCGGTGCGGCAGTGGCCGGCGCCATCAGCGAGTACCTGGACGCCCACAACGGCGAATTTGACCATGTGGTGGCCACGCAGGACTGGCACATTGATCCCGGCAGCCACTTTTCCGATACGCCCGATTACAAGGACAGCTGGCCCCGGCACTGCGTGGCAGGCACCCGCGGGGCCGAGCTCCATCCGGACCTGGATACCGAGTACGTGGACGCGTACTTCCGGAAGGGCCAGTTCGCCGCCGCCTACTCGGGCTTCGAGGGCCTGCTGGCCCCTGAGGACGCCGTCCCCACCGGGGAACGCCAGCCCGGGGGCCTGCCCGGCGCCCAGGCAGGGCTGGAAACCGATGAGGACGCCATCGGCCTCGATGACTGGCTGCAGAGCCACGACGTGGAGGACGTGGTGGTGGTCGGCATCGCCACCGATTACTGCGTGAAGGCCACCGCCCTCGACGCCGTCCAGGCCGGCTACGGTGTCACGGTAGTGCGGCGGCTGACCGCCGGCATTGCCGAGGATTTGGAAGACGCCGTTGCGGAAATGGAACTCGGCGGGGCGGACGTCGCCTAAGGGCTACTTGCGGCCCACGAACCAGTCCTGGAGCTTGCGGAGCCGGGACTTCAGTTGCTCCTCGTTGGCCTGTGCCACGGGTGGGCCGCCGCAGACAGTGCGCAGCTTGGTGTGCACCACTCCGTGCGGGGTTCCGGTCCGGGCAGCCCAGGCGGCCACGTTCTTGGCCAGTTCGTTTCGCAGATCCATCAGCATGCGGTGGTCGGGCACGGCGGGGACCTGCTGGGCGGCCGCGGCCGGGCCTTTCCGGTTCTTCCGGTTCAACTGCTCGTGCTGGCGCTGGCGCAGCAGCGTCCCCACCTGCTCCGCGTCGAGGAGTCCGGGGATCCCCAGGAAGTCCAGTTCGTCGTCGGACCCCACTTCGCCGCCGGTGCCGAACTCGCCGCCGTCAAACAGGACGCGGTCGAAGGACGCCTGCGAATCCAGCGCCTCGAATTTGCCCTTGGTGAGGCTGTCGGAGGCCTTTTCCTCGCGGTTGGCCTCCTCCATCAGCGCGTCTTCCGGGTTGAACAGGCCGTCGCCGTCCTCCTTCTCCGGCCGGTCCAGCGCGTGGTCCCGCTCCATCTCCATGGAGTTGGCCAGTGCCATCAGCTGCGGCACGGACGGCAGGAAGACCGACGCCGTTTCGCCCCTCTTGCGGGCACGCACGAAACGTCCCACCGCCTGGGCGAAGAACAGCGGCGTGGACGTTGAGGTGGCGTAGACGCCCACGGAAAGCCGGGGCACGTCAACGCCTTCGGACACCATGCGGACCGCAACCATCCAGCGCTTGTCGCCGGCGGAGAAATCCTCAATCTTGTTCGACGCCTTGGCATCGTCGGACAGGATGACGGTGGGCGATTCGCCGGTGATCCGCTTGAGCTGCCCGGCGTAGGCGCGGGCGTCCTCATGGTCGGTGGCGATGACCAGGCCACCGGCGTCAGGCACGGTGCGCCTGACTTCGCTGAGCCGCTTGTCGGCACCGGCCAGGACAGCGGGAATCCACTCCCCCGCCGGGTTCAAAGCGGTCCGCCAGGCGTGGCTGGTGATGTCCTTGGTCACGGCGGCCTCACCAAGGGAGGCGGCCATTTCCTCGCCCGCGCTGGTGCGCCAGCGCATCTGCCCTGAGTAGGCCATGAACATCACCGGCCGGACCACGTGGTCGCGGAGGGCGTTGCCATAGCCGTAGGTGTAGTCGGCTTTGGAGCGCCGGATGCCGTCCCGGTCCTCGGCGTACTCCACGAACGGGATGGGCGAGGTGTCGGAGCGGAACGGTGTACCGGTCAGGGACAGCCGGCGGACCGCGGGATCGAACGCTTCGCGCAGGCCGTCGCCCCAGGACAGGGCTTCGCCGCCGTGGTGGATCTCGTCCAGGATCACCAGGGTACGGGCGGCCTCGGTCTTGGCGCGGTGGAGCAGGGGCTTGCTGGCCACCTGTGCGTAGGTCACGGCGACGCCGATGAACCCCCGGCCGTGCTGGCCGTCGGAGTTTTTGAAGTTGGGGTCGATGGCGATCCCCACCTTCGCCGCCGCGTCCGCCCACTGGCGTTTCAGGTGGTCGGTGGGGGCGACAATGGTCACGCGGTTCACGGCACCGGAGTCGATGAGGGTGGACGCGATCCGCAGCGCGAAGGTGGTCTTACCGGCACCCGGGGTTGCGACCGCGAGGAAGTCGCGGGGACTGTTCTGCAGGTAGAGGTCAAGGGCTTCCTGCTGCCAGGCACGGAGTTTCGGGGCGGTTCCCCAGGCTGCACGTTCCGGGTAGGCCGGAGGCAGGGTGGGGCCGCCAAAGAGCGTCTCCGTCACTACTTGTTGTTGCCCGAGTCCCCCGGACCCTTCCCGCCGTCGTTGCCCGGCCGGAGGCCCTCATAGACTTCCTTGCATTCAGGGCACACGGGGAACTTCTGCGGGTCCCGTCCCGGGGTCCAGACTTTGCCGCAGAGCGCAATGACCGGTTCGCCGGTCATCGCGGACTCCATGATCTTTTCCTTGCGCACATAGTGGGCAAAGCGCTCCCGGTCTCCCGGTTCCACCTCCTGGCGCAGTTCCTCGCGCTCAATGGTGGCCGTGGACGTTCCAGCCCCGGAAAGCTCGCGCATCGGGTCGTTCTCGAGAGGGTCCGTCATGCTAGTCATGGCATCCATCTTAGCCTTTCCGAGGGCCGGACGTCCGACGGCGGCACGCCCGTACCGGCGTCCGGCACCGGCCGCCGTCGTACTTTTGGACGCCGTGCCGCCGCTCCAGCAGGGGTCGTTACAGTCCCTGCCAGGCGGGCTTGTTCTCATAGGTGTGGCGGTAGAAGTCCGCAAGTTTCAGGGCCGAAGCCGCGGCCTCGTCCAGCAGCACGGTGGCGTGGGGATGGAACTGCAGCACGGAGGCCGGACAGATGGCAGCCACCGGCCCCTCCACGAAATCGCGGACTGCCTGGGCCTTTTGCGCGCCCGTGGCCAGCAGGATCACGTGGCGCGCCGCCATGATGGTGCCCAGGCCCTGCGTGATGACATGGTGCGGCACGTCGGCCAGGCTGGTGAAGAACCTGACATTGTCCCGGCGTGTCTGTTCGATAAGGCTCTTGATCCGCGTCCGGGACGCGAAGGAGGAGCCTGGCTCGTTGAAGCCGATGTGCCCATCGGTGCCCACGCCCAGCAGCTGCAGGTCCACCCCACCGGCCGCGGCGATGGCCTGTTCATACGCCTCGCAGGCAGCAGGAATGTCCGCGGCGGTTCCGTCAGGCCCATGGACGTTCTCCGGGACGATGTTCACGCGGTTGGTGAATTCCCGGCGTATCACCTCCCGGTAGGACTCCGGGTGGCCGGTTGGCAGGCCAACATATTCATCCAGCGCGAAACCGGAAGCCCTGCTGAAGTCCAGGCCCCGTTCATGCCGGGCTGCGAGTTCGTCATAGACCGGCAGCGGCGAGGATCCCGTGGCCAGGCCAAGGACCGCGTCCGGCTTGCGGCGGACCAGCTGTTCGATGGCATCGGCGGCGAGCCTTCCGATCTGCCTGCTGCCGCCGAGGATTACGACTTCCATGGGGTTCCTTTCCTGGAACTGTCAGCGGTTGACGGTAACCTGCGCCAGGAGTTCCGGCCCGCGGGCATCGAGCCACCTGCCGCCCAGGCGGACACCGGCCAGGAAGAGGACCAGGCCCAGAACGGTTCCCACCGCAAGGTTGGTCCAGCCGAACAGGATGTTGCCCGTGACCGCCTGGGCAACCAGCAGCGCGGCCTCGGGCAGGACCAGGAGCATCAGGACCAGCATTCCCACGAACTGCACGGCCAGGGTCTGCCCTACGTTGCCCGGCGGTTTCTTGAACGGGCTGTCCCCGGGCAGCGGCACGGTGACCGTGTACCGGGCGGACACCACCGAGGACAGGCCCAGGCCGGTGAAGAGGATCCCCAGGCTGAACCCCAGCTGGCCGGGAAGCCCTGTCCAGGTGCGGGTGAAGGCGGCATGCCCCACCGAGAACACCAGCACCACGGGGAGGGCGAAGGTCATGCACGCCAGGGCACGTCCCAGCCGGTCCGCAACGCCCCGGACTCCGGTGGCCAGGTGGAGGGCAAACGCGGTGTTGTCATAGGAGACGTCAGCGGAGATTGACCAGGCCAGGATGAAGGCGGACACCGGGGCGAGGAAAGCCAGGCTGCCATAGCTGCCCGTCTGCGTCCCCTGGAAGGCCAGCACCACCGGAAGCAGCGGTATGACCACCAGCGAACCCGAGTAGCGCGGGTCCCGGAACCAGTAGGTGAGCGACCTTGCCATCACGGCTCCGGCGGGGGTGGCCGGCAGCAGGCCGAACAGTCCCAGCCTGCGGCCCCGGCGCTTACCGGCGCCGGCGTACGGCGGGGTGACCAGTGCCCGTTCGAGCAGCAGCTTCCAGCACCAGGCCAGCGCAGCCAGGACCGCCACCGAGACCAGCAGCTTCAGTGCGGCGTGCCCGGGGCGGCCCGACGCGACGTCCCCGCCAAGCGACCAGGGGGCGCCGAGCGGCGTCCACGACAAGGTTTGGGCGAACTCCGGCAGGAAACCCGTGGACGCGGAGATGCCGCGGCCAACCCCCGCCACGATGGGGCCGAGCAGGACCAGCGGCACCATGAACGCGAGGGCGCTGATATCCTTGAAGCGCCGGGAAGCGGCCAGGCTCGCCGTGGCGGTGGTGACCACCTTGGCCAGAACGACGCAGGTCATGACGCCCAGGCACGCGCCGGCCAAAGCTGCGAGCGCGGGGAGCACGCCCCGGGACCAGGTGACCACCGTGGACAGTGACACGAGCGCGGTGGCCAGGCCTGGAATGCCGATCAGGCCGCCCAGGGCAAGTCCGGCGAGCATCTGCCTCATGGGGATCGCAAAGGTGGTGAAGCGGGCCGGGTCGAGCGTCATGTCCGTAGCCGATGCCGCTACCGGAACAACGCCCCAGCCCAGGACGGCGACGGAGCCACCCAGGACCACCGCGGTATGGGCTGTCACCGGCCCGGCGTTGCGCAGCAGGACCAGGGCAATGATCAGTGTCGCCACCACTCCCAGCGCATAGAGCCCGGCGATGGCCATGCCCACCAGCTGCCAGGGGCTGCGGCGCAGCCCGTTGCGGAGCAGCGTGAGCTTGAGCTTTAGAAGGTGCGCAACCATTCCAGGCCCTCCGTGTGGCTGTGCCCGCCGACCAGCTGTACGAAGCGGTCCTCAAGCGAGGCGCCGGCGCGCACCTCATCCACGGTCCCCGCCGCCAGCAGCCGTCCCTTTGCCACCACCGCAACGTGGTCGCACATCCGCTGCACCAGGTCCATGACGTGGCTGGACACGATGACCGTTCCGCCCGAGTCCACGTACCGGTCCAGGATGGAGCGGATGTTTGCTGCAGACACCGGGTCAACGGCTTCAAACGGCTCGTCCAGCACCAGGAGCCGCGGGGCGTGGATGAGCGCTGAGGCCAGGGCAATCTTCTTGGTCATGCCCGCCGAGTAATCCACCACCAGCGTCCCCGCATCCTGGGCAAGGTCCATGGCCGCCAGCAACTCCCCCACCCGCGCAGCCACCACGGCCTTGTCCATGCCGCGCAGCAGCCCGGCATAGGTAATCAGCTGCTCTCCCGTCAGCCGGTCGAAGAGCCGGACGCCGTCGGGAAGGATACCCATGAGGCGCTTGGCTTCGAGGGGGTGCTGCCAGACGTCGACGCCGTGCACCACGGCGGTGCCGAAGTCCGGGCGCAGGAGGCCGGTGGCCATGGACAGCGTGGTGGTCTTGCCTGCCCCGTTGGGTCCCACGATGCCGAAGAACGACCCCGCCGGTACGTCCAGGCTGATGCCGTCGACGGCGATTTTCCCGCCGAACCGCTTGGCCAGCCCCCGGATGGAAAGGGCCGCCACGGGGCCCGGATTCGACGCCTGGTCAGGGATCGGAGCAGTCATGATGCCAGCCTAGTCCGCGGGCCCCCGCTCCGGGGGTGGGAAACTAACCTCATGGACATTGCGCTGGGCCTGCTCGTGATCGTTGCGGTGGTCTGCGCGGGGAGCTTGGCGGGCCGGAAGCTCAACCTCCCGGTTCCGCTGCTTCTGGTCCTGGCCGGCGTGGCGGGTTCCTTCCTGCCGTTCATTCCGCCGGTGGAGCTTAACCCCGAACTGGTCCTGGTTGGCCTGCTGCCACCGCTGCTCTACGCAGCCGCCTTCCGCACATCGTTGTTCGACTTCACCTCTAACCGCCGCTCCATCGGGCTCCTGTCCGTTGGCTACGTCATCTTCGGCGCCCTGGGCGTCGGGGCGGTGGTCTGGCGGCTGTTCCCGGAAATCCCACTGGCCGCCGCCATCGCCCTGGGCGCGGTGGTGGCTCCTCCGGACGCCGTGGCTGCCACGGCGATCGCACGGAGGGTGGGCATGCCCCGCCGGATCGTCAACATCCTTGAAGGCGAGTCCCTGGTCAATGACGCCACCGCGCTGGTGTGCCTGCGCGCTGCCGTGGCCGCCATCGCCGGTTCGGTGTCCGCAGTGGATGTGGCCGCCGGCTTCGTGGTGGCGGCCGGCGGCGGGCTGGTGGTGGGCCTCGCTGCCGCCTACATCCTGACTGAAATCCGGAAAAGGATCAGCAACGTGGCCATCAACACTTCCACGTCGCTGATGGCCCCGTTCGTTGCCTTCCTCCCCGCCGAGGCCATCCACGCGTCCGGCGTGCTCGCCGTCGTCGTCACCGGCCTGGTGATGGGCACCAAGGCGCCGTCCATGCCCAACGGAGCCGCGCGGCAAAGCGCCCGCAGCAACTGGGACACGGTGCAGTTTCTCCTGGAGAACTCCGTGTTCCTGCTGATCGGCCTGCAGGTGCGGACCATCATCGACAGTGTCCAGGACGATTCACTGGGGGCCGGCCGGGTGTGGCTTGGCTGCGCGGTGATCCTGCTGGCCGTGCTGGTGCTGCGCCCCATCTGGGTCTTTCCCACAACGTACCTCCCCCGCCTGATTCCTGCGGTGCGGCGGAAGGACCCGGCGCCGCCGTGGCAGTTCCCCGCCATCGTGTCCTGGGCGGGCATGCGCGGCGTGGTTACCCTGGCCGCCGTGCTCACGCTGCCCGATGACCTTGAACACCGCAACGTACTGGTCCTGGCCGCCATGGTGGTGGTGGCCGGCACCCTGGTGCTGCAGGGCTTTACGCTTCCCGCCCTGGTCCGCGCCCTGGGCGTGCCGGGGCCGGACAGGCGCGAGGATGCGCTGAACCAGGCGTCATTGATGCAGCTGGCCACCACCGCGGGGATGGCACGCCTGGAGGAGCTCCGGCGTGAGAGCGATCCCCCCGAGGTCATGGACATGCTGCGGCGGCGGACGCAGGAGCGGGGGCTGGCAGCCTGGGAGCGCCTGGGCAGGCCGGCGGCAGAGGCGGCCACCCCCAGCCAGCGGTACGCCCAGCTGCGGATGGCCATGCTGGAAGCGGAGCGGGAGAAAGTCCTGGAGCTCAGGCGCGGCGGGGACTTTGCCCATGAGGTCCTCAGCGAAGTCCTGGAACGGCTGGATGTGGAGGAGTCCATGCTCGACGCTTCCCTCAACGAACTGGACTCCGCAGCTGACGGCGGCGGCGGCGAAGGCCTGTCCCAGCCGGGCGGCGTCTGCGACCACCTGACGGCCGCCATGCCGTCTCCGCTCCCCGGCGACCCGGCCTGTGCAGGCTGCGAACGGGAGGGCACCACGCCGGTGCACCTGCGCATGTGCCTTGCGTGCGGACACGTCGGCTGCTGCGACTCCTCCGCGGGACGGCACGCCAGCCGCCACTTCAAGGAAACCGGCCACCCCGTCATGCGCAGCATCGAACCCGGCGAAGAATGGCGCTGGTGCTACGTGGACGACCTGCTGGGCTGACAGCCGGCGCTGGTCTTCAGGGCGCCTTTCGGATCCGGATGGGGCCCTTCGCCGTAGCAGGATCGACGACGGATCCGCCCTGGGTGATCTGGACCTGGCCGGCGTCTACCAGGCGACGCGCAGCTTCGCGGGCCGGTTCCATGAGGGGCCGCCAGTCGTCGCCGCCCACGGCCCTGGCGGCATCGGACGGGCAGATCGTGGATGTTGGCGCCCGCGCAGCCAGCAGCTCCAGGATCTTCGCTTCCAGCTGCCGGCAAACCGGGGTGTGCGGGTCAGGGCGCGTCATGCCGTACTCCCACTCCGGAAAATGCGGTTCAGAAGGTGCGCCGCGGGATGGCGCGCTCGTACTGGGGCGGCCAGGCCATGTCGTGGCCCAGTTCAAATGCGGCCCGGAGCCACCAGTGGGGGTCGCGCAGCGCGGCCCGGGCAATGAAGACGCCGTCGGCCTGGCCGGTGGCAATGGCGTGCTCTGCCTGTCCTGGCGTGGTCACCAGCCCCACCGTGCCGGTGGCAATTCCTGCCTCCTCGCGGATGGCGGCCGAGAAACCGGTCTGGTACCCCAGCCCCGGTTTGATCTGCTGGTGGGCCACTGCCCCGCCGCTGGAAACATCCACCAGGTCCACGCCATGCGCAGCAGCTTCACGGGCCAGCCGGACCGACGCCGCCTGGTCCACGCCGCCGGGCGCCCAGTCGGAGGCCGAGATCCTGAGCAGCAGGGGCATGGAATCGGGAATCACGGCACGGACGGCGTCAACCACGGCCAGCATCAGCCGGTTCCGTCCAGCTTCGTCCCCGCCCCACTCGTCGTCACGCTGGTTGATCAGCGGGCTTTGGAACTGGTGGAGGAGGTAGCCGTGCGCCCCGTGGATCTCCATGGTGTCAAAGCCGGCGGCCACCGCACGCTCAGCGGCGGCGGCAAAATCAGCGATGACGCCCTGGATCTGTTCCACGGTCATGGCGGCAGGTGCCGCGTAGCCCTCGAAGGAGGTAGTGGACGGGCCGACCGTGTCCCACCCGCCCTCGGAAGCCGGGACGCTGCCGTGCTTGCCGGAGAACGGCCAGTACGTGGAGGCCTTCCGGCCGGCATGGGCCAGCTGGACGCCAATCCGGGTTCCGGCGGTGCCGTTCCGGTGGACGAAGGAAATGATCCGCTGCCAGGCCGCCGCCTGCTCATCGTTGTACAGGCCCGCGTCGCGGGGGCTGATCCGGCCCTCGGCGTTCACGGCCGCGGCCTCGGTGAGGATCATTGCCGCGCCGCCCACGGCGAAGCCGCCCAGGTGCACCAGGTGCCAGTCGTTTGGAACCCCCGGGGCGTCGTCGGGATCGCAGCTGTACTGGCACATGGGCGACACCCAGCCCCGGTGCTGCAGCTCCATGGACCGCAGCGCCAGCGGCTGGAACAGGGCCGGCACTAGAACAGCACCCGGGCCAGGGCCTGGCGCGCCTTTGCCACGCGGCCGTCTCCGGCGCCCACCACCTCGAACAGTTCCAGCAGCCGCACCCGCGCAGTTTCACGCTCCGGACCGAAGTTCCGTCCGATGAAGGCCACCAGGCGGTTCAGCGCGTCCTCCACGTGGCCGCCGGCCACGTCCAGGTCCGCCACCCCGAGTTGGGCTTCAAGGTTGTTCGGCTCATTGGCCGCCAGCGTACGCAGCGCTTCGCTGTCCTGGGCCGATACCGACTGCAGCCGGTCCATCAGCTCCACCTGGGCCAGGCCGGCCTTGGCTTCGTGGTCCGACGGCATTTCCTTCAGCGCCTGCCGGTAGGCCTCGGCGGCGGCGGAGTAGTCGCCGGCCTCAATGGCGTCATAGGCGGCCTGGTGCAGCGGCGGCAGCGGCGCGGGCTCCTGTTCGGCGGCCCCGCCGGCGTCAAGGCTTCCGGTCACGCCGTTGGCCGCCGCCACCTTGAGGAGTTCGTCGAAGAGGCTGCGCACCTGCTGCTCCTCCGCCGAACCCTGGAAGAGCGGTACCGGCTGCCCCTTCAGGACGGCGACCGCGGTGGGGACGGCCTGCACCTGGAAGGCCTGGGCAAGCTGCGGGAACGCTTCGATGTCAGCTGCACCGAGGACCAGGCGGCCGCCATAACTGGCAACAACACGGTCGAGGGTCTCCACCATCCTGCCGGACTCCGGCGAATAGGACGCCCACAGGGCGAAGACCACAGGAACCTGCGCGGACAGTTCCACCAGCTGCTGGAAGTTTGCTTCGGTGACGTTGACCTTGAGTTCAGGTCCACCTGCCGCCGCGGCCGGCTGCTCTCCCTGCGCCGCCACCGGAGCCCCGGACGGAGCTGTGCCGGCGGGGGCTGGGCCGGTTGGGGCTGTACCGGCGGGAGCAGCGGGGCGCTTCAGTGAGGAAAGGTCGACGGCGCCGCGCAGGTTAAGCAGGCTGGCAGCGGCAGGAGGGACTGGGCGGGAAGCTGGCGAACTCATGTTTCCCACTCTAGCCACTCCGGCCGCTGCCGGTGGCAATACAGCCAGGGGCTACTTGAAGCTGGCCCCCACGAGGCCGCGGGTGGCGGCGACGAGCTTCATCGGGTCCGTCGAACCAGCCGGCGGCACGTACACGGCCATCGACTCGGCGAAGTTCAAGACCATGCCCGTGGTGGTTTCCTTGCCCCCGGCCAGGGCTGCTGCGTCGTCGCCGATGCTGAGCTTGTCACCTGCGGCCTTCGGCGTGCCTTCGAAGCCGAAGTTGATCCGGCCCAGGACCAGGGCCCCGCCATCGGAGGTCCGGAACACCACGGTGCTCTCGGGAACCACCTTGTGGGTGAAGGAGAAGTTGCCGTTCTCGCCCGCCTTGGCCACCTCTGCCTGGTAGGACAGGGTGTCAGCGATGTACGGCGAGGAGTCACCCTCGACGAGCTTGTCCTTGAACGGCGAGTCTGCGGACGTGAGCCTGTCGGCGAGGCCGGACATTGCCTCCTCGCCGCTGTAAAGCAGTCCGGACTTGTCCGAAGCGGCCAGGGTGTCGGTGCCTCCGCGGCTGATGTTCGGGAACGTGGTGCCCGGCTGCAGGGGCGTGGTTTCCATGAGCTTGTAATTCTCGCGCGGCGACTGCTGGACCAGTGTCAGGATCTGCGGGACAACGTTGCCTTCGCCCTGGGTCACGGCCAGCACCGAACGCGGCCAGTCACGGTCGCTGGTGACCACTGTGGTCAGCAGCTTGGTGGAGCGGACGGGCATGCGCGGCTCGTAGGAACCCACCTGGGAGCGGATCTTGTAGTTCTGGGTGCGGATTTCCAGCTCTGGACCGGCAACGCGGTCCGCGAGCTTGGCGGCATCCTTGGCGGCATCCCCGGCATCGGTGGCGCTGGAGACCTGCTCCAGGATCCGGCGGAACTGTGCGTCGAGCAGGACAGGCGAACCAACTGCTTCCTTGGCCGGTGATGAGGCGCTGCCGGAAGGCTGGGGGCTGGGGCTGGCCGCCTGGGCGGCGGTGCCGGATCCCGCCAGCACGGCTGCTGCCACACCCGCAGCCACCATCGTGACCTTGGAGGACGACGACGGGGCCTGGGTCTGTGCCTTCCGGGCCCGGGCGCGGCGGACAAAGCCGGAGCCGCCGTCGCCTTCGCCGTTCTTCCGGCGCGCGGAAAGCAGCGCCAGGACGATGCCGCCCAGGATCAGGAGGCTGCCCAGGACCATCAGCGGGACAGCCCAGGGGGTGGACGTGTCGTTCGGGAAGGTCATGGACACGGTGGCAGGTGCCGGCTTGGTGCCGTCGGACGCGAGCAGGAGGCTCCAGTCGCCGTCGGCGGGCGGGGTCCACGTGTACTCAAGCTCACCACTGGCATTCTCGTTGGAGACCCAAAGGTCCGAACCGGCTGGGTTCGGGGCGGTAGCTTCGCCGTCGGCGTGGTCAACCCGGAGGGACTTTTCGTCCTCGGAAACCCCGGTGATGGTGTTGTGGGCCGTCCTGCCCACCCAGGCGTCGACGTCATCCGGCCGGCCGGAGGCCAGCATGAAGTTACCGTCGCCCTGGATGTTGATCTTGACCGTACCGCCGTGCAGGGTGCGCAGCTTCTGGTCGATGACCGTGAGCGGCGCAGCGGCGGCGTCGGCCGGCGCGGACGCCGTGAACGTCTCGGAGGGAGCCCAGATGGTTCTCTGGCCGATGCCGGCCAAAAGTGTCAGGAGGCCGAGCAGCACAAGTGCGGCTGCAGTCTTTAAACGCAAGGGAAACACCTATCATCAGCGGGGGTTTGCCTTCAATAGTAACCTTTTTGTTACCACGCTCCCTTTTTTGGCCCTCCCGCCCCTTCCCCTGCCGGCCCGCGGGCGGCGCCTTCGGCTCGTGGTGACAAGCCTGCTGATAGTGTTTGCGATGATCATCACACCGGCCCGCGCAGGCGGTGCCACGCACGGAACAGGCCCCCACAACCATTGACTGACAAGAC
This sequence comes from Arthrobacter sp. SAFR-044, assembly GCF_059414985.1. NCBI lineage: Bacteria > Bacillati > Actinomycetota > Actinomycetes > Micrococcales > Micrococcaceae > Arthrobacter > Arthrobacter sp. SAFR-044. Next base: position 143,295 of record NZ_JBPFDN010000007.1, read on the forward strand.
GGACCCGTCCTCGGCTGCAACCGGTAATACAGGGGATCCCAGGGGCCCTGTCCCTGCCGCCGTTCCTCCGCTCGGCATGGCGGCACGCCGCGGGGGTTCAGCCGCTGCAGCCCTTGGCCACGTGGTCCGCCGGCTTCGGCAGCCCCTGCCCGGCGCGCAGCCCCGGCTTCGCTTCGAGATGCCGCCGGAATATACCGGCCAGGTCCCGGAGGGGGACCACGACGAGGGGGAGGAGCCGCAGTTCGGCCATCCGGGTCCCCGGATGTCCCCGCAGCACCCGCTGTACATGGGCTTCATGGGCACCGTGGGCGTGGGACTGGCGCTGCTGGTCTACTGGATCGGCTCCCACACCACGCAGCTGCTGCTGTGGATCGTGGCGGCGCTGTTCATTGCCCTGGGCCTGGAGCCGGTGGTGGGCTGGCTCGAAAACCGGAAGATCCCCCGGCCCGCCGGCATTCTGGTCTCGGTGGCGGTCCTGATGGGGGCCGTGGTCGGTTTCTTCGCCACCCTCATTCCAACCATCGTCGAACAGGTCTCCGAGATCGTGCGGCAGGCGCCCGACTGGGTGCGCAGCTTCATGGATTCGGACCTCTTCCGGAGCCTCGACGACCAGTTCGGGGTGCGGGACCGCATCACCGAGGAACTGAACAAGTTCGTCAACGACCCCGCCGCAATGGGCGGCATTTTCGGGGGTGTGGTGGGCTTCGGATCCACGGTGGCCAACGGCCTCTTCGGCGCCCTGATCGTTTTGGTGCTGAGCCTGTACTTCCTGGCGGCGCTGCCGGCCATGAAGAGGTGGGGCTACCGCCTGGCCCCGCGCTCCCGGCGGAAGCGGGTGGCTGCCCTCTCGGAGGAGATCACGCGCTCGGTAGGAAACTATGTGATCGGCCAGGCCTGCGTGGCCCTGCTCAACGCCACCTTCGCCTTCGTGGTGATGTCCATTGTGGGCATACCCTTCGCGCTGCTCCTGGCCTTCGTGGTGGTCCTGCTTGCCTTCATACCCCTGGTGGGCGGCATGATCGCAGGCATCGTGGTTACCCTCGTGTCCCTCACCGAGGGCTGGCAGGTGGCGGCCATCTACGCCATCTGCTACTTCGCCTACCTGCAGTTCGAGGCATACTTCATCTCACCGCGCATCATGCAGAAGGCCGTGGCCGTGCCGGGTGCGGTGGCGGTGATTTCCGTCATTGCCGGCGGCAGCCTGCTGGGTGTGCTGGGGGCCCTAATCGCCATCCCCACGGCGGCCGCCGTCCTGCTCCTGGTCCGGGAGATCTACATCGCCCGGCAGGACCAGCACTAGGCTCGCGGCCAGGCAGCCCTAGGCTCCTGCGGCCGCCGCCGGCCCGTCCCATTCCTGCGGCAGCTCCCCACGCGCCGGGTCGGGGCTGACCTGGGCCACAATCTCGTTCAGGGCCCGGGCCGCGTACTTCTCCCCCACCCACAGGTGCTTGGCCCCTGCCACACCCACCACGCGGGCCTGCGGCACCAGGCTGAAGCGGTCGGCGGCTTCGGCCGGCTGCAGGAAGTCGTCATGCTCCGGGACCAGGACGGTGAGCGGCTTGCCGGATTCCGCCCACAGCTGCAGGTGCTTGTCCGTGGCACGGTGCAGCGGGGGCGACAGCAGCACGGCGCCCTCGACCTGCCCGGCCACAGGCTCCACCGCACCGTACATCAGGGCCAGCTCGGTCCCGAACGACCAGCCCACCAGCCAGCGGTTGGGCAGGCCCCGTTCGACGGCGAAACGGACGGCTGCCTCCACGTCGTAGCGCTCCCCCACCCCTTCTTCAAAGGCGCCGGTGCTGGTGCCGCGGGGGGAGGCGGTGCCCCTGGTGTTGAAGCGCAGCACCGCGATGCCCGCCAGCGCCGGCAGCCTGTACGAGGCCTTCCGGTAGACGTGGGAGTCCATGAAGCCGCCATGCGTGGGCAGCGGGTGGAGCGTGATCAGCGTGGCCTTCACAGGGCCCGACTCAGGCAGCGCCAGCTCCCCCACCAGCCTGTGGCCGTCCTCCGTCTGCAGCTCGATGTTTTCGCGCCGGGCAGGCAGGACGGTGGAGGCGCGGATGGGAGCGGGGCCCTGGGCTTGGGTGAATTCGTACGACGCCGGATCAAAAGTCATGCCTGCCAGCTTAGCGACAGCGGAGGTTCTCCTGCCCGCGGAAGGTCAGCGGTACCGGTAGCTGCGCGTCATCCAGCAGTTGGTGTGCCAGTGCCGGCGCTCCGCCAGGCCGGCAGCCGCCCCAAAGAGGTGGTCGTCCTTCCAGACCACCAGGTGCGCGATCCCTGGCAGGACGGCGGTGGAGCACTCCGGGCAGATGTAGGTCTTTTCGGCATTCTTCGCGGTCATCGTCCGGACCATCCACTCGCCGTCGGGGGCGCTTTCACGGCGGGCGATGCCGGCCCGTGCGCGTTCAAGGTCCAGCTCGGGAACGTCCGCATTCCCCTTCCGTCCAGCGCCCCGGCCGGAAACGGGGCCCTTGCCTGAAGCAGGACGGCGGGGTCGGTTGGAACGCGGCATGTATCCATTCTGCCCCAGCCGGTCCGCCCGCCCACGCCGCGGGGGGGGTGCCCCGGCGCCCCACCCGGTCCGACGTCGGGCACGGCCTGGGTGGCCCACGCGATAGTCTGTACGGCGTGCGACTCGTCATAGCCCATTGCTCCGTTGATTACGTTGGCCGGCTCAAGGCCCACCTCCCCCTGGCCACCCGGCTCCTGCTGGTGAAGGCGGACGGCTCCGTGCTGGTGCACTCCGACGGCGGCTCCTACAAGCCGCTGAACTGGATGAGTCCCCCGGCAACCCTGCGCGTTTCGTCCCCCGACGAAGTGGACCTCGAACTGGGCGTGGTGGAGCAGTGGACCGTGCAGTCAGCCAAGACCGATGACCGGCTCATCATCAACATCCACGAGAAGGTCAGCGAGTCCTCCCACGACCTCGGCGTGGACCCCGGGCTGATCAAGGACGGCGTGGAAGCCGACCTGCAGCGGCTGCTGGCCGAGCAGATTGAGACGCTGGGCCAGGGCTACTCCCTGATCAGGCGCGAGTACTTCACCGCCATCGGCCCGGTGGACATCCTGGCCCGGGACGCCGACGGCGCCACCGTGGCCATTGAGCTCAAACGCCGCGGGGACATCGATGGTGTGGAGCAACTGACCCGGTACCTGGAACTGCTCAACCGCGACCCCCTGCTGGCACCCGTCCGCGGCATCTTCGCGGCCCAGCAGATCAAGCCGCAGGCCAAGGTTCTGGCCAACGACCGCGGGATCGACTGCGTCACCCTGGACTACGACGCCATGCGCGGAGTGGACGACAGCGAATCCCGGCTCTTCTAGAAATTCCCTTTGTTGCTTGGGGCACCTAATTTCCCCCTTTCAGGGGCCGCCATCCAGGTCATCTGGTTTTTACCTAAATTTTTTCCTTTTTGCTGTTCGGGCCGTTGACCTGCGGGAACGGGCATGAAATTCTTATCTCAGTCTTTGTGTAGGTGTTTTTCATGCTCGCAAGACAAGTTGCGAGCGCGAAGCTCCTGCAGCGCCAGTCCTTTTCGGGCAAGGCAAACCAGGATTCTTCTCGCGGAGTGACCAAGGGCGGCACGAGGTGTGCCGGTCTTAAAAAGTTCCATAATGAGGAGAAATAAATGGCACAGGGAACCGTGAAGTGGTTCAACGCTGAAAAGGGCTTCGGCTTCATCACCCCGGACGACTCCGATGGCGATGTCTTCGTTCACTACTCCGAGATCCAGACCGGTGGCTTCAAGACCCTCGACGAGAACCAGCGCGTTCAGTTCGAAATCGGCCAGGGCGCCAAGGGCCCCCAGGCTACGGGCGTAACTCTGGTCTAGTACCTGCGCGGCCGCTTACGGCGGCTGTCAGCAAAGCAAATGATCCCCGGCGAAATTGCCGGGGATCATTTGCTTTTGCCAATAAGTACAACTTTTTCTTCAATGCCTTTCCCTAACGAGGGACTGCGCGGCTAATGCCTCCTCAGGTCACCAGTTTGCGGACCAGCCGGGCACCTTGCGCCAGCGACAGCCCGGGCAGGTAGGCGCGGGTCAGCGCCCTCCCGATGGCAGGCAGGTGCAGCGGGTCCTGGTAGTACAGGTAAAGGGCCCGGTACTCAGGCTTGAACCGGGACTTGAACGCTGCCAGGGAGCGGAAGCCGTAGACGGGCTCAAGCGCGTGCCCCACGAGGTCCAGGATCCGCACGAGGTTCTGCGCGCCCTCATCGGTGGCGGTTGCGTCTTCCTCCTCTTCGGCCCCACCGGCTTCGTCCGCGGAGCCCGCGCCTTCCGGACCCTGCCCAGGCTGGCCCTCGGGACGGCTGGCAAGGGGCGAGCCGGACAGGGAGATCATGTCCACGGAATCACGCAGCTCGAGGACAGCGGAGGCGATCAGGAACTCCATCACCCCCGGGAATCCCTCACTGCCCCGGCGCATGACGTCCAGCGTCCGGCTGACCAGCCGCCCGCCGTCGTACACCGGAAGCCAGCTGGTCACGCCGTGGACCGCACCATTGCCGTCAACGGCCAGGCAGCACAGGACCTCCTCGTCGTCGAGCTCGTCCACTCCCCCAAGCGTGAAGCCCATTTCGGGAACCGATTTGCCGGCCGCCCATTCCTCGGATACTTCGTTCAGCCGGGACCGGAGTGCTGCCGGCAGGGAATGGTAGGAGCCCCAGACGGCATGAACCCCCAGCTTGGCGGCGCGGTTCAGTGCCGTCCTGACGTTCTGCCATTCCTTACCCTTGAACTCCAGCTCGTTCAGGGCCAGCCGGGTTTCCTGGGCCACGGCCACCCGGGAAAAGCCGCGTTCCCTCAGTGCCGGCCACAAGGTGTCATCGCAGGAATACAGTGCGGGAATGAGCGCCTGGCTGCGGCAGTAGTCCAGGAACCCCTCCGTCACGCCCTGCTCCGCCGTGCGGTCACCAATGGCCCCGCCCAGGGTCAGGGCCACCGTCCCGTGCTGCTGGAAGGCCATGGCCCCCGCCCCGTCCGGGCTGAACCAGTAGGTGTTGGGCTCCCACAACGCCATCCATGACAGCGGGCCGCCGCCCTGGTGGAGCAGCTGCCGGGCGCGGTCCCGGTCCTGCCGCCCAAAGTTCAGGCCATGGTGCCGCCCCACGAGCACCCACCACACGGCCACCAGGGCCACGAGCCAGAACACCGGGCCCGAGTAAGCGAACAGCAGGGCTTCCGCACTGTCCCGTTCCGGGAAGGCCCGGCGGAAATGCTGCGGTATGGGCACCGGAACATACTGCCGCGCCAACTCCGCGAAAAGGCCCAGCAGCCCGCCGTCCCGGGCCAGGCCGCCGGACCAGAACCAGGCCACCGTATAGGAACTGGCCAGGACAAGCCATGTTCCGCAGACCACTGCCCCGAGGGTGCGCCGTGCACCGGGGCGGGTCTGTACACGGAACTGCCGGCGGTTGAGCCACAGGACCACCGCCAGCAGCAGCGGGACGACCACGAGCGGAAGGACGTGGGCGAACGCAGAGGACAGCGGCGTTGCGTGCGTGCCCTGGAGGCGTGAGGGAACAAGGGCGAACAGGGCAAGGTAGACCGCCGCCAGGGCCGTCACGGCCAGCTGGATGGCCAGTGCGATGTTCAGTGCCAGCCGGCGGCCCCGGCGCATGCCGTCCGCGCAGATCAGCAGCAGGATGACCGGCACCACTGCCAGCGCCAGGCCGAAGGGTCCGGCAAACCCTGCCCTTCCCGTCTCCAGGCAGGAGGCGTCAACGGTGGCACCGCAGTTGAAGACGAGCTGGCTGAGGGTTGGCATCGGGCTCAGCACGACGTCGCGCAGCAGGGCCAGCGGGCCGGTGGGCGCGCGCGTGATTCCGGTCAGGATGGGTCCTACGGCGAACACGGCAACGGTGAGGGCCAGGAGGTTCCTGGTCTCGCGTCCGGTGGACCGGTGGCGATGGAGCCGCCCCTGGTCCCCCTGGATCCACCAGCCGGCCAGGAGGCCCAGGAGCGCGCCGATGAGGCCGATGACCGTCTCGGCATGACCGACGTAGAGGACCAGCAGGATCGAGATGGACAACACCGCGGTGCGCAGCCGCCGCTGCCACAGCAGGGTGATCCGGGCACTCGCGGCAAGGCCGGCGGTCAGCACGGGGGCATAGGGGCCGATAAGGCGGTCATCAACCATCCTGTCCAGCCAGCCGTCACCCACGTAGCCCGCCAGCTGGGTCACCAGGAGGAACACGGTGACGGCAGCAAACTGGCCGCCAAAGAACAGGCCGACGGCGGCCCGGCGGCCCAGCTTGCGCTCGGCGAGTCCGAGCAGCAGGACAATCATCAGTGACGCGGCGAGGTAGGCCAGCGGATTGGTGGCGAAAAAAAGACTGGTGAACAGGGACCACCACCGCCCGTGGCGCAAGCCGGGCCCGCTGACGGAGGCGAGTCCCAGGAGTTGTTCCGGCGGTCCGTCCAGGAAGCTCCCGGTCAGGGCGGCGGCTGCCAGGAAGGCAACAACGACGCCCAGCGTGAAGGGCATGGATTTCAGCGTTCCAAGCGCCTGCTGGACTGCCGGGCGCCCGACGGCGGCCCACATCAGGACGACGGTGCGGTCCGGATGCCGGGTGCTCACCACTGCAGGCCCCACTGCTTGCCAAGGAACTGCAGTGCGTCCGCAAAGCGCTTGGACGAGGTGTCCCACGAGTGGCCGGTGTGCTCCACCTCGTGTGCCTGCACGGTAAAGCCCGCATTCTCTGCCGCGGCAGCCAAGGTATGGAGGTTCCCCACGAACTCCGGATCGTTTTGGCCTGCAGTCAGGTACATGCCGCTGGACTCAAACCGTTGGTGTTTCATGATCTCCAGTGGAGTCTGCTTGATGAATTCCCCGGGATTTCCGGGGAAGGCGGCGTCAATGGTCTTCTGCCGTTCCTTGGCAATGGCGGGCTCGGCCTCGCTGGAAAATCCCAGCACATCAGCGTAGACGTCCGGATGCCGGGTACCCATCTGCACCGCGCAGGTGCCGCCGAAGGAGAAGCCTCCGATGGCCCAATGGCTGTGGTTGGTGTCCACCGCAAGTGTGGTACTGATCCAGCGTGGCACGTCCTGGGACAGGTAGGTGTCTGCGTTGGCGATCCGGCTGTCCATGCACATGGTGTTGGCGGGCTGGGATCCGTTGGGGTCAGGGATGACCACCACCGGGGCTACTCCCCCGTGTTCGGCGGCAAAGGAATCCATGTGGCCACGGATTGCGCCGCCCGTGAGCCAGTCCGCCGGGCCGCCGGGTTGCCCGGCCACCAGGACCAGCACCGGCAGGGCAGGCCGGTTGGCGGCAAAGTAGGCCGGCGGCAGGTAGATAAAGGCATCACGCGTGGTCATCCCGGAGGCCGGCCCCGGGATTGCCGACTTCCGCAGTTCGCCTCCGGCCGGCAACTCCCCCTCCGGCTTCCAGCCCCGGAGAGGGACGCCGTCCGATTCGCCCGGGTGCCGCATGAGGTCCTGCTCAAGTGCCGGAATACGTGCCAGCGCGGTGCCCAAGAGGTCGCTTACCGTCCTGTTCAGGCCAAAGTAGGCGTTGATCTGGATTGCTGACAGCAGGACCACCAGCAGCGCCGCAAGGATCCCCCCGCCGCGGCCACCCCAGCTTGTCCTGGGCAGCCGGAGCAGGCCCAGGATGACAGCCGCGACGCCTGGGACCAGCCACAGCAGTACGGGATCCGGCAGGTCCTCCGGAAAGACAGTGAAGATGTTGATGAGGGCCCAGTGCACCGTGGCCACCAGCGCAAAGGCCGCGGCGGCTGCAATGATGATGCGCAGCACCCAGGCCCGGGCCCGGTGCGCGGGGGCCATGGAGGCGCGCCAGGGCGGCACCAGGAGATAGGCTGCGCCGCCCGCTCCCAACACCAGGACAGTTCCGTATAGCGGGCCGTCCGTGAGCCGGATGTCTGAAAACCAGTCCACGTTGGCTAGCGCCAGGTCCCCACGCCGATGACCGGTCCCGCTTCCAGCCAGGATGAAAGACCTGTGTAGGCGTCGAACTTCATGGCGAAGTGCAGGTCCTGCCCCTCGTACCGGAGTTCGACGATCACCACGTCCGGCTGGACCTTCACGGCCTCGGCTTCCGTGGGTTTCCGGCGGCCCAGCAGCTCCAGGGAACTGCGTTTGAAAGTGTACTTGGGGCGGACGCTCAGGGAGATGAGCCTGAACCATTCAAGGTCATTGTCCTGATAACGACAAACCCCCATCTGCCAGCTGTTTCCAGCTACGCAAATGGAGGCGTCCACCGTGCCGAGGGCACGCCGCAGGTTGAAGCGGCGCACCCCCGAAAGGCACAGTGCAAAAATCAGCAATCCGAACGTGATTGCCAGTGCGATGAACGAAATACCCGGTGCGTCCATCAAGGTCGTGCTAGCGGATCCCAGCGGTAGCCGAGCCGCCCAGCTGGGCGTTGTCAGCAACGATGACCACGCGGTTGTTGTCCACGGAGAAGAACCCACCGTCCACATCTACCGCAATACGGTCCCCGGATACCGGCTGGATTGCCAGCTCACCCTCGGCCAGGATCGCCAGCAGGGGCGAGTGGCCGGGCAGGATTCCGATTTCACCATCGCTGGTGCGGGCCTTGACCATCTTGGCCGCTCCGGACCACACGAAGTGGTCCGCTGCGACAATCTCAACCTCAAGCTCAGCCATATTACTTGGTCTGTTCCTGGATCTTGGCCCACTGGCGCTCTACGTCATCGAGGCCGCCGACGTTGAAGAACGCCTGCTCTGCGATGTGGTCGAGTTCGCCGTCGCAGATGGCAGCGAAGCCTTCAACGGTGTCCTTGATGGAAACCGTGGAGCCTTCGACACCGGTGAACTGCTTGGCGGTGTAGGTGTTCTGCGACAGGAACTGCTGGATACGGCGTGCACGCGACACGACGATCTTGTCTTCCTCGGAGAGTTCATCGACACCGAGGATGGCGATGATGTCCTGGAGTTCCTTGTTCTTCTGCAGGATCTGCTTCACACGGACGGCCGTGTTGTAGTGATCCTTGCCGATGTACTGGGGATCCAGGATTCGCGAGGTGGACGTCAGCGGGTCAACGGCCGGGTACAGACCACGGGAGGCAATTTCACGGGAAAGTTCCGTGGTGGCATCCAGGTGTGCGAAGGTCGTGGCCGGAGCCGGGTCAGTGTAGTCATCTGCGGGTACGTAGATGGCCTGCATCGAGGTGATGGAGTGGCCCTTGGTGGAGGTGATGCGCTCCTGCAGGAGACCCATCTCGTCCGCCAGGTTGGGCTGGTAGCCCACGGCCGAAGGCATGCGGCCCAGCAGGGTGGAAACCTCAGAGCCTGCCTGGGTGAAGCGGAAGATGTTGTCGATGAACAGCAGCACGTCCTGGTTCTGCACATCGCGGAAGTACTCCGCCATGGTCAGTGCGGACAGGGCCACGCGCAGGCGCGTTCCCGGCGGCTCATCCATCTGGCCGAATACAAGGGCGGTGTCCTTGAGGACGCCTGCCTCTTCCATTTCAACCCAGAGGTCGTTGCCCTCACGGGTACGCTCGCCAACACCGGCGAACACGGAAGTACCACCGAAGTTGCGGGCAACACGGGTGATCATTTCCTGGATCAGAACAGTCTTGCCCACGCCGGCGCCGCCGAAGAGGCCGATCTTTCCACCCTTGATGTACGGGGTGAGGAGGTCGATGACCTTGATGCCGGTCTCCAGCATCTCGGTGGAACCTTCGAGCGAAGCGAAGCTGGGGGCCTTGCGGTGGATGGGCCAGCGTTCGCTGACGTCCAGCTCCGACTCGGCAACGTCCAGGGGCTGGCCCAGGACGTTGAAGATGTGGCCCTTGACACCGTCGCCGACGGGAACGGAGATCGGGGCGCCGGTGTCAATAACGCCGGTGCCGCGGACCAGGCCGTCGGTTGCCTGCAGCGAGATTGCACGGATGAGGTTGTCGCCGAGATGCAGCGCAACTTCGAAGGTGATGGTCTTGGTTTCACCGTTGAGAGTGATCTCGGTGGTGAGGGCGTTATAGATCGACGGGATTGCGTCAGCCGGGAATTCGACGTCGACAACCGGGCCGATTACGCGCGCAATACGGCCGGTTGCACCGGACGTTGCGGCTACGTGTTCGGTAGCAGTGGCAGTCATCTCTCTCACTTCATTCAGTAGATGGCGTGGGGTTAAGTCTATCTGTGGTGGTGCTGGTTCCGCGGTACCGGGCTGCTGGAGGCTACGACGCGAGGGCGTCGGCACCTGCAACAATCTCGGAAAGCTCCTGCGTAATTTCGGCCTGGCGGGCCGTGTTGCGCAGGCGCGTGTACTTCTTGATCAGGTCCGTTGCGTTGTCGCCTGCGGACTTCATCGCGCGCTGGCGGGCTGCAAGCTCGGACGCCGCCGCCTGCAGCATGGCTGCAAAGATCCGCGATTCGATGTAGCGCGGCAGGAGCGCGTCAAGGACACGCTCCGTTTCCGGCTCGAACTCGTACAGCGGCAGGAGGTCCGATTCAGAGGCAGCCTGCTCTTCCACTACTTCAAGCGGGAGCAGGCGGATGACGGTCGGTTCCTGGGTGACCATGGACTTGAAACGGGTGTAGACAACGTGGATTTCATCCACGCCGCCCTCTTCGAAGTCGGTCGCGAATTCTGCCAACAGCGCTTCGCCGATTTCACGGGCGGTCGCGAACTCCGGAGCGTCGGTTCCGCCGGTCCAGACCCGCGCGTATTCGCGGTTCCGGAATTCGAAGTAGGCCTGGGCCTTCCGGCCCACGAGGTAGGTTTTGACTTCCTTGCCTTCAGCGTGGAGCAGCTCGAAGAGACCTTCCGCCTGCTTGAGCACACCGGCGGAGTAGGAACCTGCCAGGCCGCGGTCCGAGGTAATTACCAGGACGGCGGCACGGCGGATCTGCTCCGGCTCAGTGGTCAGCGGGTGGTCGATTTCGCTTTGGCTTGCGACAGCAGAAACGGCGCGCGTGATCGCGTTCGCGTAAGGCAGTGAAGCTGCTACGCGCGCACGGGCCTTCCCGATGCGCGAGGTAGCGATCAGTTCCATCGCCTTGAAGATCTTGCGCATCGACGTGGTCGAGCTGATCTTCTGGCGGTAGACCCGGATCTGGGCTCCCATACTTATCCTTTCCTAACATTCCGTAGCCGGGTGTGCCGGACCCTGGGGGCGGCACACCCGGCTATGCGGAACTAGCGCTTCTGCTTGACGATCTTTTCCTGGTCGACTTCGCCCTCGGAGATAGCGTCATGCTCCTCGTGGCCGGCGCCTACCAGGTGGTTGTCACCCTCGCCGAAGAAGCCCTTCTTGAAGTCCACGATCGAGGACTTCAAGGCGGCAACGGTGTCGTCGTCCAGCACGTTGGTTTGGGCCAGCGTGGTCAGGATCGAGGACTTGTGGCGCAGGTGCTCCAGGAATTCAGCCTCGAAGCGGCTGATGTCCTCGACGGGAACGTCATCCAGGTAGCCGTTGGTGCCGGCCCAGATGGAGACGACCTGGTCCTCGACCGGGAACGGCGAGTACTGGCCCTGCTTGAGCAGTTCCATCAGGCGGGCGCCACGGGTCAGCTGCTGGCGGGATGCGGCGTCCAGGTCGGATGCGAACATCGCGAAGGCCTGCATGTCGCGGTACTGGGCGAGGTCCAGCTTCAAGGTACCGGAGACCTTCTTCATGGACTTCACCTGGGCGGCACCGCCAACGCGGGACACCGAGACACCCACGTCAACAGCGGGGCGCTGGTTGGCGTTGAAGAGGTCCGACTGCAGGAAGATCTGGCCGTCGGTGATGGAGATGACGTTGGTCGGGATGTAGGCGGACACGTCGTTCGCCTTGGTCTCGATCAACGGCAGCCCCGTCATGGAACCGGCACCGAGCTCGTCGGAGAGCTTGGCACAACGCTCCAGCAGGCGGGAGTGCAGGTAGAAGACGTCGCCCGGGTAGGCTTCGCGTCCCGGCGGGCGGCGGAGCAGCAGGGACACGGCGCGGTATGCCTCGGCCTGCTTGGACAGGTCGTCGAACACGATCAGGACGTGCTTGCCGCCGTACATCCAGTGCTGGCCGATGGCCGAGCCTGCGTACGGCGCCAGGTACTTGAAGCCTGCGGGGTCGGAGGCGGGAGAGGCCACGATGGTGGTGTACTCCAGCGCGCCGTTGTCCTCGAGGGTCTGGCGGATGGCGGCAATGGTGGACGCCTTCTGGCCGATGGCGACGTAGATGCAGCGGACCTGCTTCTTGACATCACCCGAAGCCCAGTTGGCCTTCTGGTTGATGATGGTGTCGATCGCGATGGCGGACTTGCCGGTCTGGCGGTCGCCAATGATCAGCTGGCGCTGGCCGCGGCCGATCGGGATCATCGCGTCGATGGCCTTCAGGCCAGTCTGCATCGGCTCGTGGACCGACTTGCGCTGGGTCACGCCGGGCGCCTGGAGTTCCAGGGCACGGGTGGTCTCAGCCTTGATCTCGCCAAGGTCGTCCATGGGCTGGCCCAAGGGGTCAACCACTCGGCCGAGGAAGGCGTCGCCGACCGGAACGGACAGAACCTGTCCGGTGCGGTGCACTTCCTGGCCTTCTTCGATGCCCTGGAAGTCACCGAGGATAATGACACCGATCTCGCGGACGTCAAGGTTCTGGGCCAGGCCCAGAGTGCCGTCCTCAAAGCGAAGAAGCTCGTTCGCCATGACCGAGGGAAGGCCCTCAACACGGGCGATGCCGTCACCTGCGGTCGTTACACGGCCAACCTCTACGCGCTCTGCGTTTCCGGGTTCGTAGGACGCCGCGAACTCGTTCAACGCATTACGGACGTCGTCGGCGTTGATGGTCAATTCGGCCATCTGCAGTCCCTGCTCTCCTGTTTGTGATCACCGCAAACGGTGACCGGGGTTTCTATCAGTTTGGTTATGCTCGTCCGGCTAGCCGGCCAGCTGGCGTTGCAGTTCGCCCAGCCGGGTAAGAACCGAAGCGTCGAGCACTTCGTCACCCACCTGGACGCGGATTCCGCCAATGAGCGACGGGTCAACGTTCATGTTGACCTTCAGTTCCCGCCCGTACAGTGCATTCAGGCCCGCCTGGAGGCGTGCCAGCTGCGTCTGCGACAAGGGTCGGGTTACGCTGACCGTTGCAATCCAGCGCTGCTGCCGCTTGGCTGCCAGTTCGGCGAAGCGTTCCACAAGCCGGGTGGGCTTGATTCCCCGAGGCTCGCTGACTGCCTGCGTAATGAGGACTTTGGCTTCCTCACTGACGCCCGGCACCAGCTTCCCGGCAAGGGTAGCCTTCACTGCGGCACTTGCCTGCGGTTCGGACAGAGCACGTTGTACCTCGTGGCTGGAGGCAACAGCCTGGTTGAAGGAGAACAGATCGTTCTCCAGCTCTTCCAGGCCGGTGATTCCGGAGGCAGAAACGGCCGACTTGTTTTCAGCAACGGAAATGACCACCGTTGCGGCAAGAGTCTCGAGTGCATCGCCGATGTCACGCGCCGATGCCCAGCGTGAGCTGGCCAGTCCGGCCGCGATCTCAGCAGCATCAGCGGAGACTTTTCCGCCAACCAGCTGCCTCACCAGCGCCGACTTTTCGTCACCGCTGCGGGAGGGGTCAGTCAGGGCACGGCGCAAGCCAGCCGAGCTGTCCACCATTCCCAGGATTCCGAAGAGTTCCTTTGCCAGCTGCAGCGACGCCGTGGGAAGCTTCGCTTCCAAAGCGGCAAGGGCTGTTGCCAGCGATTCGCTCGATACGCCTGCCATTACTTAGCTGCACCTGCGTTCTGGGTCTCCAGATCTGCCAGGAAACGGTCCACTACCCGTGCCGCGCGTGCGTCGTCCTCGAGGGACTCGCCCACGATGCGGCCGGCAAGGGTGGTGGCCAGGGTGCCCACCTCGGAGCGCAGGGACACCACGGCCGCCTGGCGCTCGGATTCGATCTGTGCGTGGGCCTGTGCGGTGATGCGGGCAGACTCTGCTGCCGCCTTCTCCTTGAGATCCGCGAGGATCTGGGCACCTTCGGCGCGGGCTTCCTCACGGATGCGGTTGGCTTCGGTGCGGGCGTCGGTCAGCTGCTGCTTGTACTCTTCGAGTGCAGCAGACGCCTCAGCCTGGGCCTTTTCAGCCTTGGCGATGCCGCCTTCGATGGCCTCGGCACGCTCTGCGAAGGTCTTCTCGAACATCGGGACAACAAACTTGACCACGATGAAGAAGAGGATGGCAAAGCCCACGAAGACAACCAGCATTTCCCAGCCATTGGGAACAAGGGGGTTGACGTCGCCTTCAGCGGCGGCTGAGATGATCAGCTGATGCATATTTCACCCGTCCTTATCTACTCGGTTCTGAATGTTCGCTGAAGTTCTGAAGGTTTACTTGAGAACGAAAGCGAAGACCAGGCCCAGGATGGCGAGTGCTTCTGTCAGCGCCAGGCCAAGGAATGCGATCGGCTGCAGGACGCGCTGGGCTTCCGGCTGGCGTGCGACGCCGTTGATGTAGGCAGCGAACACGAGACCCACACCGATACCACCGCCGATAGCCGAGAGGCCATAGCCGATGAGGTTGAGGGAGCCGTTGATGGAGCCTTCCATTTTTTTTCCTTTCAAGATGCCACTTATGTGGCAGGTTGTTTGGGTTGCTTCATCCCCGCAAGGGGAAGACTGTTATGTGCCGCCGGAGCGTGCTGCCCCGGACGGCGTGCCTAGTGGCTGTCGGCGTGCAGTGCGCCTTCGATGTAGATCGCGGTCAGCAGTGTAAAGACGTAGGCCTGCAGGACCATGATCAGGGCTTCAAGCATGTACATGGCGATGGCACCGGCAAGAACCAGGATGGAGGTTCCCTTCAACAGGAAGTTCTCCTGCATGATGAGGTACTCGATGCCGGAGCCGGCGATCATCACGATCAGGTGGCCGGCGAGCATAGTCGCGAACAGACGGAGGCTGTGCGTGACGGGCCGGACAACGAAGTTGGAGATGATTTCGATCGGAATCACGATCGGCAGGATGTACCACGGCACCCCAGAGGGGACGGTGGCCAGCTTGAAGTAGCGCAGGCCGTTCTTCTTGACGCCGATGGCGATCCAGGTGATGTAGACCAGGCCGGCCAGCACGTACGCTCCACCCACGTGCGAGAACGTGGGGAGCTGGAACACCGGAATGGCGCCGTAGATGTTGTTGACCAGGATGAAGAAGAACAGGCTGAACAGCAGGGGGACGTACTTGATGAAGTCCCTGCCGCCGATGATGTCCTTGGCAATGCCGTTGCGGACGAAGCCGTACGCGGCTTCGCCTGCGAACTGGAGCTTGCCGGGTACCAGCTGCTGCTTGCGTGCGGCGAGCACGAAGAAGACGGCGATAAAGACGACAGAGAGGAGGACCAGCAGCATCTGCTTGGAGAATCCTTCTGCGGCACCCCACGGCAGAATTGCCGGCAAATGCATATCGTTAATACCAGGAGGAGTAAACTCTCCTGAATCTTGGGCCGGGAGCGCAAGCGCGATCAACGCGTTTCCTCTCTGCAGTGTCCATCATTGGGCGTTGGGCGGGGTCCGGCAGCCTGACAGCCTGCTGTTCCCCCTGTGAAATTATTTGGCATTATCTTCTCCGTCCTGGGACGGTGCGCTGGGAGCATGGCGCCCATCAGCAATTTTGCGGGAACTGGTGAGGCCATGCATGTGGGAAAGGTAGAAACCTCCGACGGCTCCAAGCAGAGCGCCTGCGAGCACAATCCAGCGCGTTCCCCACAGATAATCCAGCCCCCACCCTATCAAACTCCAGACGATGATTCCGCCAATGATGTAGCTGAATACAGCCATTCCGGCGTTGTAGCCGCCATCGTTGGACGCGTCGGAAGATGCCGGTGTGGAGCCGTTTGAGCCGCGCTTGCCGCGTGCGCCGCCCGGAGTCTTCTTCGGATCACGCATCGGGGGCTCCCCTGTCTTCTGGATCGTTGTAGATCTGGAGGCGGGCCCTGCTGAAGCCTTGGATCTCCGCGGCCTGCCACAAGACCACTGCCACAACGGCACCGATGACGAACCAGCGGCCATGGAGCCATTCCGGAGCACCGATGACGAACAGGACAACGGCAAAGCCCACCACCTTGATGAAGTAGGTGGCCACGAACATCCCGATCGCACCCGAGGGGTTGCGGCGCCCCACGAAGTGCCCCACCAGCAGGCTGATGCCAAAGAACAGCATCACCAGCAGGCCACCAAGGAAACTTGATACCGCCCCGGTTGCCCCGTTGAGGAGGCCGGCCGGGATTGCGCTCAGCACAAGTCCGGCCGTGGCGGCAATCGAGCTGCGTTTCAGCAGGTTGAGCCAGAGCGAATGGGTGGGACCGGACGTACCAACGGGTCCATTGCCGGACGCAGGTCCGGACTCGGCGTTGGAGGGCATGCGATCCAATCGTCGGCACCACATGGCAGATCGCCAGGAGGCAGGGGGTGGAGTGGCAGCTTGGGCTGCCCCTGAATTCTACACGAGATAGAAATAATTCAGAACCGCCGTTACGCCGTGGTTTCCCCGTTGCCGCGGGACAGGTACGGCCAGGCGGTCACCAGTCCCATGACCAGTGTGGCGAAGATGTCCACGGCGAGCACGATGTGCCAGGGGAAGACGGCGAACGCCAGGCCGCCGAAGGACAGGACGGCGGTCCACAGGTACATCAGGATCACCGCGGTGCGGTGCGAATAGCCAATGTCCAGCAGCTTGTGGTGCAGGTGTCCGCGGTCCGCGGACCAGGGCGACCGTCCGCGGGCTGTCCGGCGGACGACGGCCAGCCCCAGGTCCAGCAGTGGGAGGAAGAGGACCGCGAAGGGAAGCAGGATGGGAATGATCGTGGAGATACCGTTGGCCCGGTCGTAGAGGCCGGAGGTGATCTGCCCCGTGGACACCACACCGGCCGAAGCCATGAGGAGTCCGATCAGCATGGCACCGGAGTCGCCCATGAAGATCTTCGAGGGAAAAAAGTTGTGCGGCAGGAAGCCCAGGCAGCCGCCCACCAGCACAGCCGTAATGAGGGTTGCCAGGTCCGAATAGTCCAGCAGCACCGCGTTCCGGTGTACCCAGTAGGCGGTGACGAAGAACGCCGTGCCGCCGATGATGGCGACGCCCGCCGCGAGGCCGTCCAGTCCGTCAATGAAATTGAAGGCATTCATGGTGGTGACGATCAATCCGGCCGTCAGCACTATCCGCAGGGTTCCGTCCTGGAGGTAGATAGGTTCCGGCACCCAGGGGACGATGGTCATCTGGACACCCCAACTGGCTACTGTGAGTCCGGCTGCGCTCTGGCCGATCAGTTTCACCCACCACCGAATGTCCAGCAGGTCGTCCGCCACGCCCACCAGGACGATCACCGCGGCTCCTGCCAGGACACCCCAGGGTGAGAAATTGTTGCGGTAGATGTCCTTGACGAAGAAGGACTGGCTGGCAACAACCAGCGCCACCATGACGCCCAGGAAGATCGCCACGCCGCCCAGCCTGGACACCGGCGTGGAATGCATGTCGCGGCTGCGGATGGGCAGGTGCAGCTCAAGGCGGTGGCCAACGACGCGGGCACCCCAGGTCGCTGCGTAGGAGACGATGGCGGCGGTGAGCCCCATCAGCAGGTACATGATCATGGGACGGCAACCGCAACAGGAGTGGTGGTGCCGCAGCCCCTCAGCTGCAGGGGCAGCGGGTTTTGGGTGGATGGGCTCACGGGCCGGGAATCTGTTCTTCGATAAATGAAACTTCTCCGTCGCCGAGCGCGCAGCAGGCAGTGCGCACAGACTTACGCGCAGGGCCTTACAGGGCTGTATTACAGTGGACTCTAGTCAAAGATACTAGTGCCACCGGCACCATGGCTCCGCGCCACACGGGCGCATAACAGGCGGGGAACTCCCTGGCAGCCATGCTGAAAGGACCCCCATGACCTCCCGCATTGCGGTTGCCGCCGTAACTTTCGACCGGCCCAAGGAATTGTCCGTCCTGCTGGATTCCATCAACGCCCAGAGCCGGCACGTGGACACGATTTGCCTGGTGGACAGCGGCAGCACCCCTGCTGCGGACGTGGCGGCGGCGCACCCCAACGTGGACTATGTCCGCTCCGAAGCAAACCTGGGCGGCGCCGGCGGGTTTGCGCTGGCCGCACTCAAGGCAGTGGCCAGCGGTGCGCGCTGGATCTGGATGATGGACGACGACGCCGAGCCGGCCGACCCGGAATGCCTCGCCACGCTGCTTCGTGAGGCTGAGGCACGCGGCCTGGAGGCGGTGGTCCCTTTGGTCACGGCGCCCGGCCATCCCGACCGGCTGTCCTTCTTCTTCCGGCTTGACGGCAAGGTCACGCACGACCGGGCCGAGGTGGAGAAACTTGGCTTCCTGCCGGATGACGGCCACTTCTTCAACGGTGCGCTGATCCGCTCCGACGTGTTCTTCAAGGTGGGCCTGCCGGACATGCGCCTGTTCATCCGGGGCGACGAGGTTGATTTCACCATCCGGCTGCGCAAGGCCGGGATCCGCTTCGGCACGGTCACCACTACCGCCATCACGCACCCGCACGCCTTCGGTGAAACGCAGCACGTCTACGGCGCCCGCTGGCACGTGATCGTTCCGGACTCCGCCTTCAAGCGCTACTACTATTACCGGAACCGCGGCTACCTCATCCGCCGGTATTTCCGGGTGCGCTCATTGGTGGCCGACGTCGGCGGCTACCTGGGTTATTTCCTGCAGCGCCGGGACCTTCCGGGCTTCCTGGGGTGGGCGCGGTCGTTCACTGCCGGCCTGCGCGGCAAGGGCTTCGCTCCACTGGAAGACCAGAAGTTCTAGGCACACGCTGCCGCTGTCTACCGCGCCCCCGCGGTTCTGCGGCAGCGTTTATTTTTCCAGCCGCGGCTTTCTGAGCCTCCTGGCGGCCAGGAGCCACAGCAGGACCCAGGGCTCTCCCAGCACGCGGTAGGCCACACGGCGGGGATGCAGGAGCAGGCGCCATGCCCACTCCAGGCCCATCCTGCCAAGCCACCGGGGCGCAAGCTTCTGGACCCCCGCCAACTGCTCGATGGCACCGCCCACAGCGCAGTACACAGCAGGCGGCATGTCAGCCAACCGGCGCTGCAGCACGTCCTCCTGGAGCGGCATGCCCAGGCCAAGCAGGACCAACTGCGGCTGTTCACGGTGCAGCCAGGCAATGGCTGCCTCCTCCAGGTCAGGGCCCCATCCCTCGCCGGGAAAGCCGGAGACGCGGGCGCCTGGAACAATGTCCTTCAGCCTGTTGACAGCCCCTGCGTTAGCTTCCGTTCCGGCGCCGATCACGGCAATCCGTTCAAGGCCGCAGACCTGGTCCAGTGCCGGGAGCCAGTCCGTGGAACCCAGCCGGTAATCCATGACCGGGCCTTCGGCGTTGCCGGTCCTCCCCCACAGCCACAGCACGGGCGCGCCGTCCAGGAGCACCACGTCACTGTCCTCGTACAGGCGCCGGAATCCGTCGTCGGACAGGGTGAGGGTGACGCTGTGCAGGTTGTGGCCCAGGACGGTACGGGTGGATCCTTCCGCCACGAAGCTGCTCAGCTCCGCCACCAGGTCGGGGACCCGCAGCGGAGTGGCGTGGACGTCCAGGACGGGAATCTGCTGGCGGTCCAGCGCCATCAAGGCTGCTGGTTCCCGGCCGGCGTCGTGGCTTCCGCGGCCGGGCCTGTCACAGCGGACGACCCGGACCCGGACGCGCCGGGTGCGGCCCCGCCGTCGTCCGTCGCATCCCCCGCAGCAGCCTGCTCTGGTGCGGGCTCCTCCTCAGCCATGGGGATTTCTCCCAGGCCCAGGACACCCGGAACGTGCTCGCGGAGCTGGTCCAGGCTCACTGCGCCGTTGCGCACCACGCGCAGGAGGGGGCCGGTGGCGTCCACAATGGTGGACGGCACCCCGGCTTCACCCTCCAAGGGGCGCTGGCCGCCTTCAAGGTAAACCTCCACGGAATCAGCCAGCTGTTCCCGGGCGGCAGCGGCAGTCTGGGCCGGAGCGTGGCCGGTGCGGTTGGCGGACGACACGGCGAGGGGGCCGGTCAAGGTCAGCAGTTCCAGGGCGACTTCGTCGGCAGGCATCCGCAGCGCCACGGTCCCCTTGGTTTCGCCGAGGTCCCAGTCCAGGGACGGCTGCGCATGCAGGATCAGCGTCAAGCCGCCGGGCCAGAAGGCCTCAGCGAGTGCGCGGGCATCCGCAGACACGTCAGTGGCCAGGCCGTCCAGGGCATTGATGCGCGGAATCAGGACGGGCGGCGGCATGGTGCGGCTGCGCCCCTTGGATACCAGCAGCATGGTGACGGCCTGCGGGGAGAACGCGTCTGCGCCGATGCCGTAAACCGTGTCGGTGGGGAGCACGACGCACTTCTTTTCGCTGATGGCACGCTGGGCGTCCTCGAGCCCCCGGGCCCGCTCGTCGTCGATGGTGCAGTCATAAGTTGTGGTCACTGGCCCATTCTTTCATTCCGTATGGCCTGGTCCGCGAGCACGGCACTGGTGGCGCGCTCCTTGCCGTTCAGGTCCAGGTGCGTGGTGACGGCCGTCCAGGTTCCGGCCCTGGAGAGCATGGCGGCAATCCAGCCTGCCTGGACTTCCGCGTGTTCCATGACGAAGTAGCCCCCGGGCCGCAGCAGCCGGGCAGCGGAAGCCGCTGCCGCCGTCGGAAGTTCCATGCCGTCCGCTCCGCCGCCGTATAGAGCCTCCGGCGGATCATGCAGGGCTACTTCGGGTTCGTTGGGGATGGCTTCGGCCGGGATGTACGGCGGGTTGGAAATCACGACGTCGACTGTCCCGTTGAGTTCGCCGAAAGCGTCGCGCAGGTCCCCCAGGATGAGGTTGACCCCCAGCGGCGCCAGGTTTTTCGTCGCCCAGGCGTGGGCGAACGGGCTGTACTCGACCGCGTGCACTTCTGCGCCGGGGACCTCGTGCGCGATGGAACCCGCGATGGCACCGGATCCCGTCCCGAGGTCCACGATGCGGGGGTGCTGCATCCCCTTGACGTGGTCGATGGCCAGCTGGACCACGGACTCTGTCTCCGGACGCGGGATGAACACTCCCGGGCCTACGGCCAGCTCCAGGTAACGGAAATGCGCCACTCCGGTGATGTGCTGCAGCGGAATGCGGCGGGCACGTTCGGCAACGAGTTCCGCGTAGCCCGGCGGTACAGGAGTATCGCCGAGCATCAGAGAGCGCAGGCGTCCCAATCCGACGTTGAGCAGGTGTTCCGCCAGGAGCTCCGCGTCGGTCCGGGGGCTGGGGACACCGGCCTCAGCCAGGAGTGCGGCAGCCTCACGGACGGCCGCACCGAGTGTCTGGGCGGGCGCCGCGGAGGTGGGCTCGGTCATGGGTGAAGGCTTCCGGTCAGTCGCCGATGGCGTCCAGCCGGGCCTGCTCATCCATCTCGATGGCGGACTGGATGACCGGTTCCAGGTCACCGTTCATGACCTGGTCCAGGTTGTAGGCCTTGTAGCCGGTGCGGTGGTCCGCGATCCGGTTTTCGGGGTAGTTGTAGGTGCGGATGCGCTCAGAGCGGTCCATGGTGCGGATCTGCGACTTGCGCTGGGCCGAGTTCTCGGCGTCGATCTGCTCCTGCTGGTGCGCCAGGATGCGTGCGCGGAGGACACGCATGCCGGCTTCACGGTTCTGCAGCTGGGACTTCTCGTTCTGCATGGCCACCACAATGCCGGTGGGAAGGTGCGTAATGCGGACGGCGGAGTCGGTGGTGTTCACGGACTGGCCGCCCGGGCCCGAGGACCGGTACACATCGATCTTGAGGTCGTTCTGGTTGATTTCGAGCTCTTCGGGCTCGTCCACCTCGGGCAGGACCAGCACGCCGGCAGCGGAGGTGTGGATGCGGCCCTGGGACTCGGTGACGGGCACGCGCTGGACGCGGTGCACGCCGCCTTCGAACTTAAGCCGCGCATAGACGCCTTCGGCGGGATCGTTCGAGTTGCCCTTGACGGCCACCTGGACGTCCTTGTAGCCACCGAGGTCCGACTCAGTGGCTGAAATGATTTCGGTCTTCCAGCCGCGGGACTCCGCGTACCGGGTGTACATGCGCAGCAGGTCGCCGGCGAACAGGGCGGCCTCGTCGCCGCCTTCCCCGCCCTTGACCTCAAGGATCACGTTGCGGGCGTCGTCGGGATCGCGGGGAATGAGCAGGCGCCGCAGCTTGGCGGCAGCAGTCTCCAGCGCGGCCTCAAGTTCAGGCACCTCGGCAGCAAACTCGGGATCCTCAGCAGCCATCTCCTTGGCGGCAGCAAGATCGTCCCGGATGCCTTCCCACTTGTGATAGGCCTCAACGATGCCATTGAGCTGAGCCGACCGCCGCCCCAGCTTCCGGGCAAGCCGCTGGTCAGCATAAACAGCAGGATCCCCGAGCTGCGCCTGGATGGAATCATGCTCATCAAGCAGGCCCTGTACGGACTCAAACATCTATAAACCTCTTTCGACTTGTACAAGTCTAATGACTGCCATGCGGAGACTGACCGCACGTCCGGACGCATGCCCGCATTTGGTGAGATAACTGCATGGCGTTCGGATTTTGCCGCCCCGGGAGTGGCATCGGGCCTGCCGGAGCTGGGCGGCGAACGATCGAAGATCGAAGCCGCCCAGCGAAGGGGCGGGGGCGGCAAAATCCGAACGACAAAGGCGGGGCCGGCAAAATGCGTCGGCCCCGCCCCTGGTGAAACTACTTGTCGTTATCCGACTTCGCACCAAGCGTCGTCTTCTGGACCTGCATGAGGAACTCGACGTTGCTCTGGGTTTCCCGGATCTTGTTGGTGAGCAGTTCAAGGCTCTGCTGGGTCTCGAGTCCGGAGAGGACGCGGCGCAGCTTCCACATGATCTTGACTTCTTCGGGCGAGAGCAGGTTCTCTTCGCGGCGGGTACCGGACGCGTTGACGTCCACGGCCGGGAAGATGCGCTTGTCTGCCAGCTGGCGGGACAGGCGGAGTTCCATGTTGCCGGTGCCCTTGAACTCTTCGAAGATGACCTCGTCCATCTTGGAACCGGTCTCGACGAGGGCGGTGGCCAGGATGGTGAGCGAGCCGCCGTTTTCGATGTTGCGGGCGGCACCGAAGAAGCGCTTGGGCGGGTAGAGGGCTGCGGAGTCCACACCACCGGACAGGATGCGGCCGGAGGCCGGTGCTGCCAGGTTGTAGGCGCGGCCCAGGCGGGTCATGGAGTCCAGCAGGACCACCACGTCCATGCCCATTTCCACCAGGCGCTTGGCGCGTTCGATGGAGAGCTCGGCCACGGTGGTGTGGTCGTCGGCGGGACGGTCGAAGGTGGAGGCAATAACCTCGCCCTTGACGGTGCGCTGCATGTCCGTGACTTCTTCGGGCCGTTCGTCAACCAGCACCATCATGAGGTGGACCTCAGGGTTGTTGGTGGTGATGGCGTTGGCGATGGACTGCAGGATGAGCGTCTTGCCGGCCTTGGGCGGGGAGACGATCAGGCCGCGCTGGCCCTTGCCGATGGGGGCCACGAGGTCGATGACGCGGGGACCGATCTTTTTGGGGTCGGTCTCGAGGCGCAGGCGCTCGGACGGGTAGAGCGGAACCAGCTTGGCGAACTCCACGCGGTCCTTGAGCTCTTCCGGCGTCTTGCCGTTGACCGATGTGACCCGGACCAGGGCGTTGAACTTCTGGCGGGCGGACTGCTGGCTGCGGTCTTCGCCTTCGCGCGGAGCACGGATTGCGCCTACAACGGCGTCACCCTTGCGCAGGTTGTACTTCTTGACCTGGGCCAGGGAGACGTAGACGTCGTTGGGGCCGGGCAGGTAGCCGGAGGTGCGGATGAACGCGTAGTTCTCCAGGACATCAAGGATGCCGGCGACCGGCAGCAGGACGTCGTCGTCGGTGACCTCGACATCGTCCACGTCCGGACCCTGGTTGCGGCCGCGGCGGCGGTCGTTGCGGTCGCGGAAACGGTCGTTGCGCGAGTTGTCCCGGTCCTGGCCGCCGGAACGGTCGTTGCGGTCATTCCGGTCGCGGCGGTTACGGCGGTTGCGGCGGCTTCCACCGTCGGCGTCGTCGTTGTCCCGGGTGTCCCGGCCGCCGTCGCGCTGGCCGGCTTCGCGGCTGCCGGCGTTGTCGCGGCCGCCATCGGAATCGCGGGTGTTGTCACGGCCGCGGGTGCGGCCGCCTTCACGGCGTTCCGTGCGCTGGCCGGCGTCCCCTGCTTCCGCGGGAGCTTCGGTGCGCTGTTCACCTGCGCGCTGTTCCGCGGCCGGCTGCTCTGCCGGGGTTTCCACCGGAGCTTCCTGGACGGAGGCTGCAGCGGCTTCGCTGCGGCGGCGGTTGCGGGTTCGCGGCTGGCGGCGCTCGGCGGCGCCCTCCGTTGCCTCGGTGGTTTCCGCGGGGGCGGCCGACGGCGCCTCGACGGCTGCGGCGGCCGGTGCGGCTGCGGTTTCCGCAACCGGAGCCTCGGTTGCGGGGGCTACCACGCCGTCACTGACAGCGCGGCGGCTGCGGCCGCGTCCGCGGGCACGGGTGCCTTCAGCAGCAGGAGCTTCTGCGGCCTCCGGAGCGGAAGCCGGTGCGGCCGGAGCCACAGTGCTTTCCGGAGCCTTGGCCGCTGCCTTGGCAGGAGTCTTGACGGTGAGGGTCCCTGCGCGGTGGGCGGAGATGGCCGAAACCAGGTCCCCCTTGCGCATGCGGGAGCCGCCGGAGATGCCGAGCTGGCTGGCAAGGGCCTGCAGCTGGGCGAGCTTCAGGCCGGCAAGGCCGCTGCTCTTGGCGGGTGCGGCCGTTGATTCGGCAGCAGAAGTTGTGTGTTCCACAGCTGGCGACAGCTCAGTGGTTTCGGTCACGAAGGATCCTTCCCCCTCGACGGCGTCCAGACTGGGAGCTGGACGCGATGATTTGATCTGGGCTGCAGTTCAGATCTGCAGCCGGATTTCAGCCTTGCCGGTTGGATTTCGGCCAGCAGGGCCGGATACTGATTCACCTTGCGCTGCGCCCACGGCACAACGCCTGACTGACGCTTCAGGGGCAGTTGGATGCTGCAGATTCCTGCGACAGACCAAGCAGGCGGCACCGGAATACATTCACAGTGGTAGATCAAACAGCAACTGAATGCAGGAGCAGATCAGATAGGCGGAATTACCGCCGGTGCACGTCCACCTTAGCACCTTCAACGTCCACTGCGAGCTTCAGCACGCGCCAGCCGATGTCCGGCGTGTTCTCGGATGTAAAGGCCTCGATGAAGGCGAGGGCATCGCCGGCCTGCGCTTCACCGTTGGCCAGCACCAGGACGGTTGGCCCGGCGCCGGAAACCACTGCCGCGTAGCCTGCTTTCCGGAGGGCGCCGATCAATGCCGCACTGGGCCGCATGGCCTCGGCCCGGTAGCTCTGGTGCAGGTAGTCCTCGGTGCCCGGCAACAGGAATTCGGGCTTTTGCGTCAGGGCATGGATCAGCAGGGCCGCGCGGCCTGAATTCATCGCCGCCGCATGGTGTCCGACGGATGCCGGCAGCAGAGCGCGGGCGGCCTCGGTGGAGAGTTCGTAGTCGGGGACCGCCACAATGGGGATGATGGAACCGGCAACGGCAGCGCTGGTGCTGCTGTACTGCTCACTGTCCTGCCATGACAGCGCCAGTCCGCCGAAAATCGCGGGTGCGACGTTGTCCGGGTGGCCCTCCAACTCGCTGGTGAGCTGCAGGATCCAGTCCTTTCCACGCTGGCTTCCGGACGGCACCATGGCGTTGGCGGCCGAGACCGCAGCCACCACGGCGGACGCGGAGGAGCCCAGCCCGCGGCCGTGCGGGTTCACGTTCCGGGCTGTCACCTTGAGGCCGCCGTGGCGGTAGCCCAGCCGTTCGAAGGCCGCATCCATGGCACGCACCACCAAGTGGCTGGCATCCCGAGGGAGGGTGTCGGCGCCCTCGCCGCTGAGTTCGAAGACGAGTTGGTCCGTGTCCAGGCTTTCCACGGTCAGGGTGTCGTGCAGGGCCAGTGCAAGTCCCAGGCTGTCGTAGCCGGGACCCAGGTTGGCCGTGGTGGCCGGAACGCGCACGGTGACGCGCTGGCCCGGCTCAATCAGTTGCAGTCCTACGGCGGCCTGCGAGGTGGTGTCCAAGGTTATTTTTCTTCCAGTCCCAGCTCAGCGGCAACGGTGACAACGTCGTTCGGAACCTTGACCGGCTGGACATCGCTGCCGTCCTCGGTGCGCAGGGCCCACTGGGGGTCCTTGAGTCCGTGGCCGGTGACAGTGATGACAATGGTCTTCCCGCTGGGGACTTCGCCTGCGGCGTGCTTCTTGAGCAGGCCTGCCACACCGGCGGCGGAACCGGGCTCCACGAAGACGCCTTCCTTGGACGACAGCCACCGGTGGGCGTTCAGGATTTCCTCATCGGTAACGGCCTCGATGAGTCCGCCGGATTCGTCACGGGCGCCCACGGCACCATCCCAGGACGCAGGATTTCCAATGCGGATGGCGGTGGCGATGGTGTCCGGCTCCGTGATGGGGTGGCCTGCCACGAAGGGCGCAGCACCGGCGGCCTGGAAGCCCCACATCGCGGGCGTCCTGGTGGATACGGCGGGGAGCGTTCCGGCCGTGTCCGATTCGAAGGGAGCGGAGTACTCCTTGTAGCCCTTCCAGTAAGCCGTGATGTTGCCGGCGTTGCCCACGGGCAGCACGTGGATGTCAGGGGCATCACCCAGGGAATCGACCACTTCGAAGGCACCGGTCTTCTGGCCCTGGATGCGGGCAGGGTTGACCGAGTTGACCAGGAAGACGGGGTAGGACTCCCCCAGCTTGCGGGCGATGTCAAGGCAGTTGTCGAAGTTGCCGTCCACCTGGAGCAGGGTGGCGCCGTGGGCGATGGCCTGGCTGAGCTTGCCCATGGAGATCTTGCCTTCGGGCACCAGGACGGCGCACTTGAGGCCGGCGGCGGTGGCGTAGGCAGCGGCGGACGCGGACGTGTTGCCGGTGGAAGCGCACACGACGGCCTTCGCGCCGGAGGCAACCGCTGCCGTCATGGCCATGGTCATGCCCCGGTCCTTGAAGGAGCCGGTGGGGTTCATGCCCTCCACCTTGAGGTAGACCTCGGAACCGGTGAGTTCGGAGAGCTTCTGCGCGCGCACCAGCGGGGTGCCGCCCTCGCCCAGGGTGATGACCCTGGTGGACTCCGTCACGGGCAGGCGGTCAGCGTATTCGCGGATGACTCCGCGCCATTGGTGAGCCACTTAGACTCCTTCTACCCGCAAAACGGATGTAACTGAATTGATGACGTCCAGGCCCTTCACGGCCTCGACGGTGGCTGCGAGGGCAGCCTCTGACGCGCGGTGGGTGACGATCCGCAGTTCGGCCGACTCCACGTTGGACGCCGAATCGCGGTGGATGGTCTGCCGCATGATTTCGATGGAGACACCGTGTTCGGCGAAGAGCTGGGCGATCTTTGCCAGGACGCCGGGCTGGTCGGCAACGTCCAGGCCGATGTAGTAGCTGGTGGTGGCCGCGTCGATGGGCAGCGCGGGAACGTGGCCGGTGGTGGTTTCGGTGCGGCCGGGACCGCCCAGGACCAGGCGGCGGGCTGCTGAAACGAGGTCGCCCAGGACGGCCGATGCCGTGGGGGTGCCGCCGGCGCCCTGGCCGTAGAACATCAGTTCACCGGCGTTTTCGGCCTCGATGAACACCGCATTGAAGGCACCGCGGACAGCGGCCAGCGGATGTTCGCGGGGCAGGAGGGTGGGGTGTACGCGGACGGAAACGCCTTCCTTGCCTTCGGCGTCCGTCAGCTTTTCCGCGATGGCCAGCAACTTGATGACGAAGCCGGCGTCTTTCGCGGCGGCGATGTCCGCGGCACTGACGGACGTGATGCCTTCGCAGTGGACGTCGTCCAGCGCGAAACGGGTGTGGAAGGACAGCGACGCGAGGATGGCGGCCTTGGCGGCAGCGTCATGGCCTTCGACGTCGGCAGTGGGGTCGGCCTCGGCGTAGCCAAGGCGCTGGGCTTCGGCCAGGGC
The DNA here is from genome assembly GCF_059414985.1 of Arthrobacter sp. SAFR-044. Lineage (NCBI taxonomy): Bacteria > Bacillati > Actinomycetota > Actinomycetes > Micrococcales > Micrococcaceae > Arthrobacter > Arthrobacter sp. SAFR-044. Next base: position 171,176 of record NZ_JBPFDN010000007.1, read on the forward strand.
ATCCGCGAACTGGGCGCCGGTGGTGTCCATCTGGTCAAGGATGAAGTTGGTGGTGCCGTTGACGATGCCCAGCACCCGGGTAATCCGGTCGCCTGAGAGGCTGTCGCGGATGGGGCGCAGGATGGGGATGGCACCGGCAACGGCGGCCTCGTAGGACAGCTGGACGCCGGCTTTGTCCGCCTCTTCGTAGAGCGTGGGGCCGTCCTGCGCCAGGAGCGCCTTGTTGCCGGTGACCACGCAGGCGCCGTTGCGCAGCGCGGAGAGGATCAGCGTGCGCGCGGGTTCGATGCCGCCCATCAGCTCGATGACCAGGTCGGCGTCCTTGACGAGTGTTTCGGCGTCGGTGGTGAAAAGCTCCTGTGGCAGGTCCACGTCCCGTGGGGCGTTGACGTTGCGCACGGCGATGCCGCTGAGCTGCAGGCGGGCACCGGTGCGGGCAGCGAGGGCGTCTGCATCCTCAAGAAGGATCCGCGCAACCTGGGCTCCAACGTTGCCACAGCCCAGCAGGGCTACTTTCAGCGTTCGCATTTCCGTCATTCAGGCTCCCATGTCGCGGTTCAGCAGATCTTCTTCGGTTTCCCCGCGGACAATCAGCCGGGCAGATCCGTCGCGCACCGCGACAACGCCCGGCCGGGCCAGATAGTTGTAGTTGCTCGAGAGGGCCCAGCAGTAGGCGCCGGTTCCCGGTACAGCAAGCAGATCACCGGCTGCCACGTCCTCGGGCAGATATACATCTCTAACAACTATGTCGCCGCTCTCGCAATGTTTGCCCACTACGCGGGACAGCTGCGGGGCGGCCGCGGACGTGCGGGAGGCCAGCACTGCCGAATAATCCGCGTCGTACAGCACCGGGCGGGCGTTGTCGCTCATGCCGCCGTCCACCGAAACATACCGGCGGGGATACGTAACGTTGTTGTCCGCGTCACCGTCGGCGGAAGTGCCGGGTGCGTCCACGCGGACGGTCTTCAGGGTTCCCACCTCGTACAGGGTGAAGGTGGTGCTGCCAACAATCGCGCGTCCGGGCTCGATGGAGATACGCGGCGCGTTGATGCCCAGCTCGGCGCAGGTGGAACGCACGACGGCGGCCATTGCGTTGGCGATCTCCGCTGGGGGGCGGGGGGTGTCCACGGGCGTGTAGGCGATCCCGTAGCCGCCGCCAAGGTCCAGTTCCGGCATGGTGATGGAGTATTTCTCCTGCATGGCGGCCAGGAAGCGCAGCAGCTTTTCGGCGGCCAGCGCGAAGCCGTCCGGCTCGAAGATCTGCGAGCCGATGTGGCAGTGCAGGCCCAGCAGCTCAATGCCGGGATGGGCTGCCGCAGCTGCCACCGCTTCCTCGGCCGCGGAAATGCCGGCTTCATCGGTGGTGTCGGCTGCCATGGAGAGGCCGAACTTCTGGTCCTCGTGGGCGGTGGCGATGAATTCGTGCGTGTGGGCGTGCACACCGGGAGTAAGCCGCAGCATGACCTTGGCCTGCTCCCCGCGGGCCTGCGCGATGGCACCGACGCGTGCGAGTTCGTCCAGGCTGTCCACCACGATGCGGCCCAAGCCCATGTCCAGCGCGCGGTTCAGCTCGGCGTCGGACTTGTTATTGCCATGCAGCGCCACCCGTTCCCCCGGCATTCCGGCACGGGCGGCCACTGCCAGCTCGCCGCCCGATGCGGTGTCCAGGCGCAGCCCTTCCTCCTCCACCCACTTGACCACGGCGGTGCAGAGAAAGGACTTTCCGGCGTAATAGACGTCAACGCCGCCGCAGATGTCGGCGAAGGCCGCGTCGAAGGAGTCCTTGAAGGCCCGGGCCCGGGACCGGAAATCTGCCTCATCCATGACGAAGAGCGGCGTGCCGAACTGTTGCTTCAACTCCCGGACGTCCACGCCACCCGCGGTGATTTCGCCGTCGGCATTGCGCTGGACGCTACCGGCCCACATGGGCTCCTGGAGTGCATTGAGATCGGCCGGTACCTGCAGCCATTCGGGTGCAAGCGGGGACGCGCCGCCTGCCTGGACGGTGATGGCTTCAGCTCGCATGGTGCTTACATCCGTTCCGGCGCGGAAACGCCAAGCAGGTCAAGGCCGTTGGCCAGCACCTGGCTCGTGGCGTCATTGAGCCAGAGCCGGGTGCGGTTGAGGTCGGTCACGGGCTCCTCGCCCATGGGGGCGATGCGGCAGGCGTCATACCAGCGGTGGTAGGCGCCGGCTATGGCCTCGAGGTGGCGCGCCACGCGGTGTGGTTCGCGCAGTTCCGCGGCCTTGGCCACAATCGACGGGTAGCTGCCCAGGTAGGACAGCAGCTCGTTTTCCGTGGCGTGGTCCAGGAGGGACGCGTCGAAGCTGTCCTGGCCGTCCACCTGGCGTTCGACGCCGGCCGCCACAGCATTGCGCGCGGCGCCGCGGGAGCGGGCGTGGGCGTACTGGACGTAGAACACGGGGTTCTCGTTGCTGTGCTTCTTCAGCAGTTCCGGATCAAGGGTCAGCGGCGAGTCGGCGGGGAACCGGGCCAGGGAGTAACGGACTGCATCCTTGCCCAGCCACTCGATCAGGTCCTTGAGCTCGATGATGTTGCCCGCGCGTTTGGACAGCTTGGCGCCATTGACCGAGACCAGCTGGCCAATCAGCACTTCGATGTTGGACTCGGGATCGTCCCCGGCCGCGGCAGCGATGGCCTTGAGCCGGTTGATGTAGCCGTGGTGGTCGGCGCCCAGGAGGTAGATCTTTTCGGTGAAGCCGCGGTCCTTCTTGGACAGGTAGTAGGCCGCATCCGCGGCGAAGTAGGTGGGCTCACCGTTGGCTCGGATCATCACGCGGTCCTTGTCGTCGCCAAAGTCCGTGGTCCGCAGCCAGACCGCACCGCCGTCGTCGAACACGTGGCCCTGCTCGCGAAGGCGCGCCACGGCACTTTCGATCGCACCGGCGTCGTGCAGTTCCTGCTCGGAGAAGAAGACGTCGAATGCGACGCCAAACTCGGCAAGGGTGGCCTTGATGTCCTTCATCTGGGCCTCGTACGCGGCGGCCCGGATGACAGGCAGGGCGGCCACTTCGGTGAGCTCGCGGATGTCCGGATGTGCGCTGAGGACCTCGTGGCCGAGGTCGGCGATGTACTGCCCGGGGTAGCCGCCGTCGGGCACGGGAAGTCCGTGCAGGCGCGAGTACACCGAAGTGGCGAAGGTGTTCATCTGCGAGCCGGCGTCGTTGATGTAGTACTCCGCCGTGACGTCGGCGCCGGAAGCACGCAGCACACGGGCAATCGAGTCACCCAGGGCGGCCCAGCGGGTGTGCCCGATGTGCAGCGGCCCGGTGGGGTTGGCCGAGACGAACTCCATGTTCACGGTGCGCCCGGCGAGCGCGGTGTTGGTGCCGTAGTCCTTGCCGGCCTCGACGATGGCCCTGGCGAGGGCACCGGCGGCTGCGGCGTCCACAGTAATGTTCAGGAATCCCGGGCCGGCGATGTCCACGGCGGAGACGCCGTCGATGGACTTGAGCCGGCTGCTGAGGACGGCGGCGAATTCGCGCGGATTGGTGCCGGCCTGCTTGGCGAGCTGGAGGGCGATGTTGGTGGCCCAGTCGCCGTGGTCCCGGTTCTTGGGCCGCTCCACGCGCACCTCAGCCGGAATGGCTGACACCGCAAGGGCGATGTCACCGGCGGCGACGGCGTCCTTGAGGCAGGCGGATATGGCGAGGGAAAGTTCTTCGGGAGTCACCCCTCTAGCCTACCGGGGGCCAGTGACAGCAAAGAATTTGAACCATTCGTGCCGGTCCGGCGTTGACTAAACCGTAGCCACTGCCGCTCGGCGCAGCCTACAGACACGGTGCAGCCCCAAGAGTGAAATGAGAGCCTTCATGAGACCCTCCACCCCCAAGAGCCCTTCCGCTTCCAAGGACGCCGTCCACAAAGGCCTTGTTGCTGGAATCGCAGGCCTGTCCCTGGCAGGAACCGTGGCGGGCTGCGCGCCGTCCACGGCCGACAGCACGCCCGGCACTCCGGGCGCCCCCTCTGCCGGCTCTTCCGCCCTGGCCGGCGGCGGCGCCGTCTACAAGGACGGCACCTACAGCGCGGACGGCAACTACGTTTCGCCCAACGGCACTGAGACGGTGGGCGTGCAACTGACGCTGGCAGCCGGAACAGTCACGGACGTGCAGATCACCCAGCACCCGTCCAACCCCAACACCCGCAAGTTCCAGGGCCAGTTCGCCGGGGGCATTGCAGCCCAGGTAGTGGGGAAAAACATTGATGGACTCAACGTGTCCAAGGTCTCCGGGTCCTCACTGACCAGCGGAGGGTTCAACCAGGCCCTGGAGAAGATCAAGGCGGAGGCGCAGTAGCCGGTGCCGGCGACGGACCGGGAGGACTTTTCGTTCCAGGGGATCGGTACAGACTGGCACATCACCACTGCCCTGCCGCTGCCCCCGGCCGTAGAGGCGCGCCTTGTGGACAGGGTGGAAAAGTTCGACGGCGACTGGTCCCGTTTCCGTACCGATTCCCTGGTTGCAGACATGGCCCGGCAGCCGGGGCGCTATGCGTTCCCGGCCGAGGCTGCTCTCCTGGGCGACTTGTATTGGCGGCTTTACCGCCTGACCGGCGGGGCCATGACGCCGCTGATTGGCGGCAGCCTGGAGCGCCTGGGATATGACGCGGCGTACGCCCTCCGGGCCGCAGGCCTGCCGCTTCCGGCACCGGCCTGGGAAGGTGTCCTCACGTGGTCCGGAACGGTCCTGGCTGCCAGCGCCCCGGTGGTGCTGGACATCGGCGCCGCCGGCAAGGGCCTGCTGGTGGACCTGCTGGCACAGGAGCTGGTGGACGCCGGCGTTCGCGCATTCGTCATCGATGCCGGCGGGGACCTGCTGGCCAGCGGAACCGGGCCCGTCAGAGTGGCACTTGAGCACCCCTACAACCCGGCACAGGCGATCGGCGTCGTGGACCTGCAGGACCGGGCACTGTGCGCCTCCGCCGCCAACCGGCGTGCCTGGGGCGACGGACTGCACCACGTCCTTGACGGGACCACCGGGAAGCCGGTGCGGACCGCCGTCGCCACCTGGGCGCTGGCGGAGTCGGCCATGGTTGCCGATGCCCTCGCCACTGCCCTCTTCTTCGTTCCCGGCGCCCAGCTCCAGGAGGCGTTCAACTTTTCCTGGCTGACGGTCTTTTCCGACGGCAGCGCCACCTATTCCGCCGAATTTGAAGGGAAGCTGTTCCCATGAGCCCCGTGGAAACACCGCAGACCGGTCCGGCTTCCTCCCTGGCGGGCCGGATAGACACCGCCCTGGGCAGGTTCACCATGTACCGGCTCATCCTTGTAGTCCTGGCAGTACTCGCCGCGTACAGCCTGCTGCTTGATGTGCTGGGCTGGCTGACCTTTGGCATCCCGCAGATGCTGGCACACCTGGCGCTGTGCCTTGGTGTGACCTACGCCGCCAACCGGGCGCTGGCGGCGCTCTTCCGGATCAATCCCCATTCGGAATCGTCGCTGATCACCGGGCTGCTGCTCTACTTCCTGTTCTGGCCCTCCCTGCAGCCGATGGACCTGGCGGGGGTAGCGCTGGCCTGCGTGCTGGCGTCGGCGTCCAAGTACGCATTGGCGTGGCGCGGGCGGCATATTTTCAATCCTGCCGCCGCCGGCGCCTTTGCCACCGGACTCACCGGACTGAACATCGCCACCTGGTGGGCCGCGACGCCGGCGATGATCTGGCTGCTGGTACCGGGCGTGCTGTTGATCCTGTACCGGACACGCAAGGTGCTGATGGCAGCGGTGTTCACGGTGGTGGCCACGGCGATCATTACCCTTGAACTGCTTCGCTCGGGCATGACAGCCGGGATGGGCGTCTGGCAAACCCTCGCCCAGCGTCCGGTGCTCTTCTTTGTGGGCTTCATGCTGACCGAACCCCTCACGTTGCCGCCGCGGCGCCGCCAACAGTTGGCTCTTGCAGCAGTGGCCGGGGTGCTCTTCGCGGTGCCCTGGAACCTGGGTATTGTGGCCAACTCCCCCGAGGCGGCGCTGCTGGCGGGCAACCTGCTGGCTTTCCTGGGGGGCCAGCGCGGCGCCGTAAAGCTCCGGTTCGCAGGAACCCGCCCGTTGACGCCCACCACCGCCGAGTTCTCGTTCGAGCCCGCCAGGCCGGTACGTTTCATCCCCGGGCAGTACATGGAGCTGGACCTGCCGCAGGCCAGGCCGGATGGAAAAGGCCGACGCCGGGTGTTCAGCCTGACCGGCTCCCCCGGCGGCCGCCTGGTGAAGTTTGGCGTCCGGACGGCAGGCCCTTTGTCTGCGGCAAAGGAGGCGCTCCTGGCGTTGCGGCCGGGCGACGAAGTGACAGCCACGGCGGTGGGCGGCGACTTCGTCCTGCCGCGGGACCCGCGCCGGCCGGTGCTGCTCATCGCGGCGGGCATCGGCATCACGCCATTTATGTCCCAGCTGTCCTCCGGGGGCCTGCGGGAGCGGGACGCCGTGCTCCTGTTCCTTGCCAGGAGCACTGATGAGGTGGCCTACGCGGATGAACTTCGGACTTCGGGCGTGCGGGTACTGGTGCGGCTGGCGGATGGTTCCGAGCCGCCGACCGGCCTGGCCTCCGTTGCCGCGGCCAACCCCGGCGCGTCCGGCCGGCTGGACGGACAGGCGCTTGCGGCGCTGGTCCCGGACATTGCCCGCCGGGATGTTTACGTCTCGGGCTCCCCCGCAAGCGTTGCATCCCTCCGCCGCGCATCCCGGCGGGCCGGCGCACGCCGGGTGCGGACGGACTCTTTTGCGGGCTACTAAGGCTGCTCCGGGAACCATCCCGGGCTGGTCCCGGTGGTGGTTTTCCCTTGCGGGCCACCTTCCTGCTAAGCTCTAGGACGTCCCGCCGGGAACGGCAGGATATCCCGGAAATTGCCCTCGTAGCTCAGGGGATAGAGCGTCTGCCTCCGGAGCAGAAGGTCGTAGGTTCGAATCCTATCGAGGGCACATGGGGAACCCCCGCCGCTTCACGAAGCGGCGGGGGTTTTTTCGTTCCGGTCCGTCTACACCGTCAGTAGCTCAGGGCCGCCTCGTCGGCTGTTGCCAGGGTCAGCACGGCCTCCTCTACGGTCTCGTGATCTTCCAGGTCACGCTCGATCCGGCGCAGGACCACCGCCACTTCGTGTTCCGGGTGGTTCCCCTCCAGATCCACGGCTGCCACCAGATACAGCTTGCGCGGACCTACGAATTCAAGATGCAGGTAGGTGAGCCGGGCGATGTCCTCGTGCTCCAGCAGCCGTTGCACCATGGAGCGTTCGATGTCCGGAGTGACTCCCTGGCCAACCAGGAAGCGCCGGTTGCGGTCGATGAGGACGACGGCGACGACGGCCAGCAGCACGCCGACCACGATCGATCCGATCGCGTCCGGGAGGGGCGAACCGGTGACCTGGTGCAGGAACACGCCCACAAACGCCACGATGAGGCCGATCAGCGCGGCCGCATCCTCGGCAAAAACAGCACGGAGGGTGGGGTCTGAGCTGATCAACACCTGCTCCAGCGTGTGGCGTTCCAGCTCGTGGGCCGCTTTCCGGGTCTGTCGGAAAGCCTGGATGAAGGAAATCCCTTCAAAGACGAAGGCCACGGCCAGGACGATGTACGCCACCATGAAATCGGAGGCGGGTTCCGGGGAAATGATCTCCTGGACGCCGTGCATGATGGACACCACAGCGCCGGCGGTAAAGAGGCCGAACGCGGCGAACATCGACCAGACGTAGGCTTCCCGGCCGTATCCCATGGGATGGCTCTTGTCCCGGGGCCGGGCAGAGCGCCGCTCCGCGAAGAACAGGAACACCTGGTTCCCGGTATCCGCCCAGGAGTGCGCTGCCTCCGCGGCCATCGAGGCCGAGCCGGAAAGGACAGCGGCCACTGACTTTGCCGCCGCGACGAGCACATTCGCGACGAAGGCGATGATGACCGTCAGCAGGGTGGAGCTGGACTTGGTTCGCTTTTCGGTTTCAGCCATGCGCTTACCGTACCCAGCTCAGCCCGCTCCAGCGCCCGGAAGGCTGGTGAATTCGTGGCGGTGGCTTCCCTGTCATTGTCAGTGGCTCCTCGTAGGCTGGGTCCACCTAGTTGAGGGGGTACGCAATGCACGTTCCAGTTTGTTCGATCGTTCCGCCGTACATGTTGCGGCGGCTGGCGCAGCAGGATGCGCCGGAGTTCTCTTCCGCGGCAAGCGCCGCCAGGAAAGCGCTGGGCCACGTCGAGTCCTTCCAGGCTGCCCGTTCACAGGCTGTTCAGGCCCTCCCGCCGGGCCTGCGGCTGGAAAAACCAGGGCCGGTCAACCGGGCCGTCTACGATGCCGGCGGGGACGAAACCCTCCCCGGCAGGCTTGTCCGTCCAGAGGGCGGCGCCGCCACCGGCGATCCCGCCACGGACGAGGCCTATGAAGGGCTGGGGTCTACGCACAAGCTGTATGCGGACGCCTTCGGACGTGATTCGGTGGACGGACACGGGTTGAAGCTTGATGCCACGGTGCACTTTGGCAAGCTGTACGACAATGCCTTCTGGAACGGCAGCCAGATGGTCTTCGGCGATGGCGACGGTGACGTCTTCGAACGGTTCACCAAATCCGTGAGCGTCATTGGGCACGAACTGGCCCACGGCGTCACGCAGTACTCGGCCGGGCTTGTTTACCGGAACCAGGCGGGCGCGCTGAACGAATCCATGTCCGACGTCTTCGGCGCGCTCGTTGAGCAGTACGGCAAGAACCAGTCCGCCGCGGAGGCCAGCTGGCTGATCGGGGAAGGCCTGTTCACGTCCAACGTCCAGGGACAGGCACTGCGGTCCATGAAAGCGCCCGGAACCGCCTACGACGACGACGTGCTGGGCAAGGACCCGCAGCCTGACTCCATGGACTCCTATGTCCGGACCAGCGCGGATAATGGCGGCGTCCACATCAACTCCGGTATCCCCAACCGTGCCTTCTACCTTGTGGCGGAGGCTCTGGGTGGCTACGCCTGGGATGCGCCGGGCCGTATCTGGTACGAGACACTGACCAATGGTTCCCTGCCGCCCTCAGCCACCTTCACCGTCTTTGCCCGTGCCACGGTGCGCGCTGCCGCAGAGCTTTTCGGACCGGAATCCAAGGAGCATGACGCCGTCGGAGCGGCGTGGGAAACTGTAAGAGTCAAGGTTTAACCACTGTCCGGCGGCCCACCCATTGGTTCCCGGACCGGATGGAAGCCCAGGGGCCAGCCCATGAAGATCAAGGTGGAGCGCACCGGCGGAATCGCTGCGATCACGCGCGTATGGACGGTGGACGCCCGGACGGACAGCGACCTCAGCCAGTGGCAGCCCATTGTCGAGGCGTGCCCGTGGGATGCGGTTCCCAGCACCCCACGGGCAGCTGCCGCAGCCTTCGAGGCGCAGCAGCCGGACCGCTTCATCTACTCCATCACCGCCGGGCAGCGAAGGGCGGCCCTGCCCGAACATGCCCTCACGGGCCCATGGCGAATCCTGGTTGACACCGCGCGGGCCGCCGCCGGGGAAGCCGGCGGACCCGGACCCGGCGCGGACACCGGCAGCCCTGCCTGAGGGCGGCCCGCCAGCAACTGAACGGGGGGCCTTTCCCTGCGGCAGTAGACTGTCTGCAGCCATGACTTTTCATATCTCCTATCCCGCCGAGCTGCCGGTCTCCGAGCGCCGCGAGGACCTGATGGCCGCAATCGCAGCCAACCAGGTGACCATCATCGCCGGCGAGACCGGCTCCGGAAAGACCACCCAGATCCCCAAGATGTGCCTGGAACTGGGGCTCGGAGAAAAGGGCCTCATCGGGCACACCCAGCCCCGGCGCCTGGCAGCGCGGACGGTAGCCGAGCGCATCGCGGAGGAGCTCGGCGTCGAGATCGGCCAGGAAGTAGGCTTCCAGGTCCGTTTCACGGGCGAGGTCAGCAAGGCGACCAAGGTCAAACTCATGACCGACGGCATCCTGCTCGCCGAGATCCAGCGGGACAAGCTGCTGCGGAAGTACAGCACCATCATCATTGATGAGGCGCACGAACGCAGCCTCAACATCGACTTCATCCTGGGTTACCTCAAGCGGATCCTGCCGCAGCGGCCGGACCTGAAGGTCATCATCACCTCGGCCACCATTGATCCCGAACGGTTCGCCAACCACTTCGGGACCCGGGAAGACCCGGCCCCCATTGTTGAGGTCTCCGGCCGGACATATCCCGTGGAAATCCGCTACCGTCCGCTCTCGCAGCCGAAAGCGGACGAAGAGGATGCCTCGGATGATGAACTTGAAGAGGACCGCGACCCCCTGGACGCCGTCTGCGATGCCGTGGACGAGCTGGCGGCGGAGGCTCCCGGTGACATCCTGGTGTTCTTTTCCGGTGAGCGTGAAATCCGGGACGCCGCAGAAGCCCTGCAGGCCCGCATCCAGTCCAACCGCAGGCTGGCCAACACCGAGATCCTCCCCCTCTTTGCCCGCCTGAGCCTGCAGGAGCAGCACAAGGTGTTCCACCCCGGCAGCAGACGCCGGATCGTGCTGGCAACCAACGTGGCGGAAACGTCGCTGACGGTTCCGGGCATCAAATACGTCATCGACACCGGCACGGCACGTATTTCCCGGTATTCGCACCGCACCAAGGTCCAGCGCCTGCCCATCGAACGCGTCTCGCAGGCATCGGCCAACCAGCGCTCGGGACGCTGCGGCCGCGTGTCCGACGGCATCGCCATCCGCCTTTACTCCGAGGAGGACTTCGAGTCCCGGCCCCGGTTCACCGACCCCGAAATCCTGCGCACCAACCTCGCCGCCGTGATCCTCCAGATGACCGCGATGGGCGTGGCAAAGGGCCCCAAGGACGTTGAAGACTTTCCGTTCGTCGAACCGCCGGAAACCCGGGCCATCAACGACGGCGTCACCCTCCTTCGCGAACTCGGGGCCCTGGCTCCCCCGCGCACCCAAGGTAACGGCAGTGCGGCTGAAGCAGCCGGCGGCAGGGGCGGGCCGAAGGGCGGCGGCCTCACCGCCGTCGGACAAAAACTCGCCCAACTGCCCGTGGATCCCCGCTTGGGCCGCATGATCGTCGAAGCGGGAAAGCGCGGCTGCGTCCGTGAAGTCATGGTCCTGGCAGCGGCACTCACCATCCAGGACCCGCGCGAACGGCCCACCGACAAGCAGCAACTGGCCGCGGAAAAGCACAACCGCTTCCGGGACGAAAACTCCGACTTCACCGGCTACCTGAACCTCTGGAACTACCTGCAGGAGAAGCAGCAGGAGCTGTCGTCATCGGCCTTCCGCCGGCTGTGCCGCGCCGAATTCATCAACTACCTGCGGGTGCGGGAATGGCAGGACCTCTTCACCCAGCTGCGCCAGCTCGCCCGCCCGCTGGGAATCGCCCTGGACAACAAGCGCCTGGCAGATCCCGTGGGCAACCATGACGGCATCCACATCAGCCTGCTCTCCGGGCTCCTCAGCCACATCGGCATCCTTGACGAGCGCAAACGCGAATACGCCGGCGCCCGGGGCAGCCGCTTCGCGATCTTCCCCGGATCGGCGCTGTTCAAGAAGTCCCCCACGTTCGTCATGGCAGCCGAGCTGGTGGAAACCAGCCGGCTCTGGGCCAGGGTGGCGGCGAAATTCGATCCGCTGTGGGCCGAGCAGGTAGCTCCTGACCTGGTGAAACGCACCTACAGCGAACCCCACTGGTCCACCAAGCAGGGCGCCGTCATGGCCTACGAAAAGGTCACCCTTTACGGTGTTCCGATCATCGCCCAGCGGCGGATCAACTATGGCCGCGTGGATCCTGTGGTGGCCCGGGAACTGTTCATCAGGCATGCCCTGGTGGAAGGCGACTGGCGCACCCACCACAAGTTCTTCCACCGCAACCGGGCGCTCCTGCACGAGGTGGAGGAACTCGAGGCCCGCATGCGCCGCCGGGACCTGCTGGTGGATGACGAAACGCTGTTCGAGTTCTACGACGCCAGGATCGGTCCCGACGTGGTCTCAGAGCGGCACTTCGACAAGTGGTGGAAGGACGCCCGCAGGGAAAACCCGGACCTCCTGGACTACGACAAGTCACTGCTTCTCAGCGATGACGCCGACGACCTGGACGTCTCCGCCTACCCGAAGACCTGGCTGCACAAGGGCTTCGAGCTTCCGCTGACGTACGAGTTCCATCCGGTGGCACCGGGCTCTGCCCCCGACCCGTCCGACGGCGTCACTGCCGAAGTTCCGGTCCTGTTCCTCAACCAGCTCGACGACGCCCCGTTCCGGTGGCTGATCCCCGGTCAGCGGGTGGAGCTGGTCACCGCCCTGATCAAGTCGCTTCCCAAGCAGGTGCGCAAGAATTTCGTTCCTGCCCCCGACGTGGCACGGCAAGCGGTGGCCGTCCTCGAAGCCGACTTCGATCCCGCCGGGGACGAGCTCGAACCTTCACTGGAACTTGCGCTGCGGCGTATCCGCGGCGCAGTCATCCCGCCCGGCTCCTGGAACTGGGACGCCGTCCCCCCGCACCTGCGCGTGAGTTTCAAGGTGGTGGACAGCAAGGGCAACGTCCTGGGCGAAGGCAAGGACCTCGCCGGGCTCCAGGAGCAGCTCGCCCCCGCCACCCGGCGTGCCATTGCCGAGTCGCTTGGCGCCACCCCCGCCTCCACTGCGCCCGGCGCCGGCTGCAACGCGCAGCGCCGGAATGGAAAGGCGTCCGACGGCGGCCCACCGGGCGGCCAGCACCAGGGCACCGGAGTGCCGGGGGGCCCTGGCACGGCAGGGTTCGTGGAGCAGGAAGGCCTGACTGAATGGACCTTCGGCACCATTGAGCGCCAAGTGAGCAGCATGGTCAAGGGCCATACGGTCACCGGCTACCCGGCGCTGGTGGACCAGGGCACGTCAGTGTCCCTGCGCGTGTTCCAGACGGCTGGGGAACAGCTCGACGCCATGCGCGGCGGCGTGATCAGGCTGCTGGCACTGCGCGTTCCGGCACCGGACCGATACGTCCTGGAGCACCTGAGCAACACCGAGAAACTCACCTTCAGCCAGAACCCGCACGGCTCGGTGACGGCCCTCATCGCCGACTGCGCATTGGCGGCCATCGACAAGCTCACACCCCCGGAACTCCCCTGGGACCGCCCGGCGTTTGATGCTCTTTATGAGCTGGTGCGCGCTGAACTCATCGACACCGTCTTCACCGTCACTGCCGTCGTCGAGCGCATCCTGGCCAGCACCCGGCGGATCGAAAAGCAGCTCAAGGGCACCACCAGCCTGCCCCTGATCAGCGCGCTGAACGACATCAAGAGCCAGCTGGAACAACTGGTGTACCCGGGTTTTGTGGCACGCACGGGCTACGCCCAGCTCAGCCAGCTCCCGCGGTACCTTGCGGCCATCGAAAAGCGGCTGGAGCGGCTGCCCGGGAACGTGCAGCGGGATGCGCTGAACATGACAGTGGTGCAGCGGCTCGAGGACGACTACGACGATGCCGTCTCGGCGCTGCTGCCGGGACGGCGTGCCGGACGGGAGTTAACCCAGGTGCGCTGGATGATCGAGGAACTCCGGGTGAGCCTGTTCGCCGTCGAACTCGGAACTGCCTACTCCGTGTCCGAAAAGCGCATCCGGGCCGTGCTCAACAAGGCACTTGCCCCTGCCTGAGTAAACGGCTGAGTGCCCGGCCTGCGGGGCCGGGCACTCAGCCGAAACGACACCGTCAGGCCGCCGGAACGTATTCCCCATAGCCGGCTGCCCGAAGGCCTTCGCGCAGCTTTTCGGCGTTGGCGTCCAGCACCGCGGGGTCCGGGTTCTGGTCCGCTGACCCGAAGTCGAAATCGGCCATGCTGCGCGAAGGCCACACGTGCACGTGCAGGTGGTTGATTTCGTAGCCCGCCACGATCAGGCCGGCCCGGCGGGCGCCGAAAATGTCCACCTGGACCGCGCCGATCCGCCGTGCCACTTCCATGACCTTGGCAAGGGTCTCCGGCGAGGCGTCCGTCCAGCGGTCCACTTCCTCGGTGGGGACCACCAGGGTGTGGCCGTCGGCAAGCGGGCCGGTGGTAAGGAACGCTGAAACGTCGTCCCCACGCCAGACGAACCGGCCGGGAATTTCGCCCTTCAGGATCTTCGTGAACAGCGTGCTCATGCGTCTGCCTCCTCGGCTGGTGCCGGCAAAGTGCTGGTGTCCAGCACGAACCGGTACTTTACGTCTCCAGCGACCATCCGGTCGTAGGCTTCATTCAGCTGGCCTGCTGCCACCATCTCGATATCGGCAACCACGCCGTGCTCGGCGCAGAAGTCCAGCATTTCCTGCGTTTCGGCAATGCCGCCAATCAGTGAGCCGGCGTAGGCGATCCGGCGCCTGATCAAGGCGCCCGGATTGACCGGCGGCATGGCTTCGGAGGGCAGCCCCAGCTGGAAGAGTGCCCCGTCCACGCGCAGGGTGCGGAAGAAAGGGTTCAGGTCGTGCGGGGCCGCCACGGTGTCGATGATGAGGTCGATGGTACGGTTCGCGGCGGCCATGGCAGCTTCATCCCGCGACAGGACAACTTCATCCGCGCCCAGTTCCAGGGCGGCCGCCACCTTCGATTCCGAGGTGGTGAACACCACTACCCTGGCACCCATGGCCTTGGCCAGCTTGACGGCCATGTGGCCCAGCCCGCCGAGCCCCACGACGCCCACTACATCGCCTTCCTCGACGTCGAAGTGCCGCAGCGGCGAAAAAGTGGTGACGCCGGCACACAACAGTGGCGCTGCAGCGGCCGGATCCAGCGATTCCGGCACGCGCAGGACGTAGCGGCGGTCCACCACGATGGACGACGAATAACCGCCCTGGGTGATGGTGTCCCCGTTCCGCCGGTCCTTTGCGCCGTAGGTCCCGGTCATTCCGTTTTCGCAGTACTGTTCAAGGCCGTCCAGGCAGCTTTCGCACTCGCGGCAGGAGTCCACCATGCAGCCAACGCCCACGCGGTCGCCCACTGCGAAGTCGGTGACATCCGAACCGGTCCTGCTGACCCTGCCCACGATTTCGTGGCCGGGGACCAGGGGGTAGGTCTGGCCGCCCCATTCTCCACGGGTGGCGTGCACATCGGAGTGGCAGAGCCCGCAGAACTCGATGGCGATCTCCACGTCGTCCGGTTTGGGCGCGCGCCTGGCGACCGTCAGCGGTACCAGCCCGCTGGCTCCGGAGACTGCGCCGTAGGCTGCGGCGCGCATTCCGGCTTCGGCGTCTGCTGCTGCGGGTGAAATGGGATGGGCAAGGGGCGGTGGTACGGGGCGTCCTGGTGTCATAGTGCGACGCTACCCCCGGCTCCGCCGGACTTTCCAGCCGGGGCCGCGGCGTCGCCTGGTTCCGGACCGGTGGCCACGGGCAGGTCCGGGCGGTTTGACCACTCCGAGAAGGAGCCCGGATAGAGGGCAGCAGAGAACCCCGCCAGTTCGAGTGCGGCCACCTCATGGGCCGCCGTGACGCCGGAGCCGCAATAGACGGCCACCGGTTGGCTGTCCTGGACGCCCAGGCATTCGAACCTCTGCCGCAGCTCCGCCGGCGGAAGGAACCGGCCGGCGCCGTCCACGTTTGCAGCGGTGGGGGCACTGACTGCTCCCGGAATGTGGCCGGCACGGGGGTCCACCGGTTCGAGCTCGCCCCGGTACCTCTCGCCCGCCCTTGCGTCGAGCAGCAGGCCGCTGCGCGGCCAGGTGGCGGCAGCACCGGCGTCGACCACGGGCATTTGGCCACTGCCCAGCTCAACGTCGCCGCGGGTGGGACGGACGGGGCCCGCCTCACGCGGCAGGCCGGCGGCACGCCAGGCGGCCAAACCGCCGTCGAGCAGGTAAACCCCGGTGACGCCGGCGTCACGCAGCATCCACCACAGCCTGGCCGCCGCCATGTTTCCGCTGTCATCGTAGGCAACCACGACGTCACCCTTCCGAATACCCCAGCGGCGGGCCGACTCCTGGAACGGGTCGCGGGACGGCAGCGGGTGCCGCCCGCGGTCCGGGACGGTGGGATCCGCAAGCTCCGAGGCCAGGTCAACGAACACGGCGCCCGGCAGGTGCTCCGCAAGATAGTGCTCAAGGCCATGCGGATCGCCCAGCACCCAGCGCACGTCCAGCAGCACCGTCCGGCGCCCGGCGGCGAGCCTGGCTTCAAGGCCGGGGACGTCAATCAGCGGATTCATGGAGCTCCTTCTGCGGGATCTGCGCCGTCTGATGGCGCAGGCAACGGTCCAACTTTAGACGGGTAATCCGGCTGCCACGGGTAGGCTGGTGCGGTGAAGATCGAGGGCAGCACCGGCACGGGCAGCGGCGGAACGGACCGGGACTGGGCGGACCAGGCGATCCGCACCATCACGGCGGAGAACAACCGTTCCGCGGACACCCACCTCTACTCGGTGGCCCTGCCGGAGCATTGGGGCATCCAGCTGTACCTCAAGGACGAGTCCACCCACCGGTCCGGCAGCCTCAAGCACCGGCACGGGCAGCGGCGGAACGGACCGGGACTGGGCGGACCAGGCGATCCGCACCATCACGGCGGAGAACAA